>NZ_JARUND010000002.1:3913171-4214184 GCF_036898825.1 Streptomyces sp. B21-083
CTCCTCGCAGGGGACGGGTTTTCGAAGTCCCGGTGCCCCGCTTACGGCGACACACCGATTCCCCGGCCGCCTCACACGTTCGGGGGCGTTCCCTCGATCGGGCGTCCGAGAACGCCGGGCCGCTGTTGCCACGGACGTGGCCCGGCGGGCGGCCGGTAACCGACGCCGAGGGCGTCAAGTCGCCCGTAGTGGGCGGTCATCCGGCGTTCGAAGTCGGCGAAGTCCCGTGTCGCGGGGGCGGGCAGGGCGCTCCAGGCGACCTCCGCGAAGGCGGCCAGCCGAGGAAAGGCCTGGTAGTCCACGCGCCCCGCGTCCTCCATCACCTCGGTCCACAGGTTGGCCTGGGTGCCGAGGACGTGCCGCGTCTCCTTCGGGCCCAACTCCGGGGGAACCGGCTCGAAACGGAAGACATCCTCCAGTGTGCGGACGTACCCGATGGGGACGGGTTCGTCGGTGCCCTCGTGCTGACGGTGGTCCAAGTACACCTGCTGTTCGGGGCACATGACGACGTCGTGACCCGCGCGCGCGGCAGTGATGCCGCCCGCGTATCCGCGCCAGGAGGAGACGGCGGCGCCCGGTGCGAGACCGCCCTCCAGGATCTCGTCCCAGCCGATGAGCCGACGCCCGCGCGCGGTGAGCCACTTGTCGAAGTGTCCGATGAACCACGACTGCAGCCCGTCCTCGTCCACGAGCCCGAGTTCGTGGACCCGGGCCTGCGCGGTGGGCGACTGCCGCCACTGGTCCTTGGGGCACTCGTCACCGCCGATGTGCACGAACTCCCCCGGGAACAGGCCGAGGACTTCCTCGAAGACGCCCTCGAAGAAGCGCAGGGTGTTGTCAGTGGGGGCGAGTACGTTTTGGTTGATGCCCCAGGTGTCCCAGACGGAGAGGGAGGTCGTGTCGATGACGTCTGTGTTGCCGAGTTCCGGATACGCGGCGATCGCGGCCTGCGAGTGCCCCGGTACGTCGATTTCGGGGACCACGCTGATATGCCGCTCGGCGGCGTAGGCGACGATCTCGCGGATGTCGTCCTGGGTGTAGAAGCCCCCGTGCGGCTTCTCCTCCCAGAGCGGTGAGGCACGGTGGCCGAATTTGGTCCGGGCCCGCCACGAACCGACCTCCGTCAGCCTCGGGTACCGCTTGATCTCGACGCGCCAGCCCTGGTCGTCCGTCAGATGGAAGTGGAAGACGTTGAGTTTGTGCGCCGCCATCAGGTCCAGGTAGCGCAGGACGCCTTCCTTGGGCATGAAGTGCCGGGCGACGTCGAGCATGAGTCCGCGCCAGCGGAAGCGGGGGCTGTCCTCGACGGTGATGTGCGGCACGCCCCAGACACGGTCGCGGCCGAGCGGGGCCTTTCGGTACGCGTCGGGGCCGAGCAGCTGCCGCAGTGTCTGGGCGCCCCAGAAGACCCCGGCCGCGCTGCCGCCCTCGATGAGGACGCCGGACGGGTCGCTGACTAGGCGGTACTCCTCGGGGGCGAGTTCTGGATCGAGCTGGAGCCCGATGCCGTCCCCGTCGGTGTCGTCGAGTTCGCGGCCCTCGCGCAGCGGCAGGCCGGTGGCCTGCCAGAGGACGGTGCGCAGCCAGTGACCGACACCCTCAGCCCCGGTGCCGACGTAGAGCCGGGAATGCGCCGACAGCCGCACCTCGCCGGAACCCGCGACGACGCGGCGGGGCGCGGGAACCAGACCCGTCATCGATGTCACGCCAGTCACATCAGTCATGTGAGTCACGTCAGTCCTTAACCGCTCCACCGAGCCCCGACACCAGTCGGCGCTGCACGAGTACGAAGAACACCAGCACCGGAATCGTCATCACCGTCGAGGCGGCCATCACGCCACCCCAGTCCGGGTCGTCGGGCTTGTAGAAGACCAGCAGGGCCATCGGCAGCGTCGACTGGGAGGTGTCGCTGATGATGAACGACTTGGCGAACAGGAAGTCGTTCCAGGCCGAGATGAAGGAGAACACGCTGGTGGCCACCAGCCCCGGGAAGACCAGCGGGAAAAGGATCTGCCAGAGGAATCGCGACCGGCTCGCCCCGTCGATGTACGCGGCCTCCTCCAGCGCCTCCGGAACCGCCTTCACAAAACCCCGCAGCATCCAGATCGCGAACGGCAGCGAGAAGGCGATGTGCGGCAGGATCAGGGCGCCCAGCGTGTTCAGCTGCCCGAAGTCCCGCATGAGGAAGAACAGCGGGATCGTGAGCGCCTCCACGGGCACCATCTGGGCCACCAGGAACATGATCAGCAGGGTGGTCCGGAAACGGAACCGGAATCGGGTCACGGCGGTCGCCGCGAGAAAGGCGATCAGCGCCGAGACGACGACCACCGTGCAGGCGACGACCAGGCTGTTGAGAAAGTACCGGCCGAATTCCTGCTGCCCGAAGACACGCCGGAAGGAGTCCAGGGAAGGGTCGAGTGTCCAGGGACGCGGCTCGGTCGACTCGATCTCGCCGGCCGGTTTGAAGGCGCTGAGCACCATCCAGTAAAGGGGGAAGGCGACGACGGCCGCGATCAGCAGCGCCGACACCTCGGCGGCCAGCCGCCAGGGCCGCCGTACGAAACGGTGAACACCCCGGATCCCCCGGATCCCCCGGATCCCCCGGATCCCCCGGATCCCCCGGATCCCCCGGATCCCCCGGATCCCCCGGATCCCCCGGATCCCCCGGGCCCCCCGGGCCCCCCGGGCCCCTCGGCCCTCTTGGACAACGTTGCCGGACATCACAGCTCCTCCCCCTGCCTGCGCAGCAGCCGCAGGTACACGAGGGTCACGGCGAGCAGGATCAGCAGCATCACGATCCCGATCGCCGAGCCGAGGCTGTACCGGGAGGAGGCGAAGGCCTGTTGGTAGGCGTACACGTTGAGGGTGAGGTTCTGGCCCGCGATGCCGCCTCCGTTCGTCATCACGTAGATCTGGGTGAAGACCTTGAAGTCCCAGATGACCGACTGGATGGTGACGACCACCAGGATCGGGCGGAGCATCGGCGCCAGCACCGAGCGCCAGATGCGCAGTTGGGAAGCGCCGTCGAGAGCCGCCGCCTCCAGCACCTCGGCCGGTACGGCGCGGATGCCGGCGTACACCGTGACCATGACGAACGGGAAGGAGCACCACACCACTTCGAGCAACACCAGGAAGAAGGCGCTGAGCCGGCCGTACGTCCATGAGTGGTCGCCGAGGCCCAACACCCGGTTGACCGGCCCGAAGTCGGGGTCGAAGAGCAGCAGCCAGACCGTGGACCCGGTGACCGCGGGCGTCGCCCACGCGCCGAGCGCCGCCAGCATCAACGCGAGCCGGGGCAGGGCGCGAACGCGGGTGAGCAGCACGGCGAGGGCGCAGCCGACGCCGAGTGTGGAGACGACACAGGCCGCCGCGAAGAGAACGGTCGCCAGCAACACCTGCCAGAACTGCCGGTCGGAGAAGATCTCCCGGTAGTTGGCGAACCCCTCGAAGGTGGTAGGCGCACCACCACTGACCTGCGCCTGGGTGTACTGGAAGAACGAGATCAACCCAAGCTGATAGATGGGGTAGAGAAGCAACCCACCGAGGATCACAAGAGCAGGGGCAAGATAAAGCCAGGGGGTCACGAGATAGGGGCGCGAGGAACTGCGCGACAAGCCACTCACGACCCGCACCCGCCGCCGATCCGCGCCCCCCGGCCCATTAGGCGTAGGCGTCACCCGGCGGAGCCAAACGCCTCGTCCATCTTCTGCGCCGCCGCAACCGAAGCCGCCGCGACATCCTTCTTGCCGCTGACGATCTCCTGGAACATCGTCGGCAGGACCAGCGAGGAGTCGATCTGGGACCAGGCGGGAGACGCCGGCACGAACTTGGTCCCCGCGGCGAGGGTCTTCACGAAGGGCGCGACGTACGGCTGCTTCCTGGCGACCGCGTCGCGCGTGTCGGCGAACGTCGGCAGGAAGCCCATGGCGTCGAAGAGTTCGGTCTGCGTCCGCTTCGAGGCGAGCTGTTCCATCAGGGCGACGGCGAGCGTGCGGTGCGAAGTGCTGTTCAGCACACCGAGGTTGTTCCCGCCCGCGAACGCCGGTGCCACCGAGCCGGCCGTGACGCCCGGCAGCGGTACGACCGCGTAGTCGCCCTTGACCTTGCCCGCCTCGACGGCCGTGTGGTTGAAGTCGCCGCCGATCGCCATGCCGGCCTTGCCCGCGGCGAACGCGGTGATGGTGTCGTTGCCGCCCATGCCGGCGCACTTGGCGGCCGGGCAGTTGTCGTCACCGAAGAGGGAGGTGTAGGCCTTGATGCCCTTCTGGGCGGCGGCGCTGTCGATGGCAGAGGCGTACGAGCCGCCCCGGCCGGTGGCGAGTTCGCCACCGTTGGCCCAGATGAAGGGCATCGCGCCATAGGTGAAGGCGCCGCCGACCGCGAGGCCGTACAGGTCGGGCTTCGCCGTCCGGATCGCGTGCGCGGTGGTCGTCAACTCAGCCATGGTCTTCGGGACTTCGAGGCCGAGTTCCTTGAAGATGTCGGTGCGGTAGTACAGGGCGCGAACGCCCACGAAGAAGGGGGCGCCGTAGACCTTTCCGTCGACGGTGACCGACTGACGGGCGGTCGGGTCGGCGTCCTTCGCCTCGCCCCAGGCCGCGAACTCCTTGCTGACGTCGAGGAGTCCGCCGTCGGCGACGTAACCGGCGGTGTCCGTGTTGCCGTACTCGATGACGTCGGGGGCGCTCTTCGGGTCGTTGAAGGCGGCCTTGATGCGCTGGGCGCGGGTCTCGACAGGGATGTACTCGACCTTGACGTCGGCGCCCTTGTGGGCCTTCTCGAAGGCGTCGACGGCCGAGGTGACGACCTTCTCCTTCGGGGTGTTGCCGACCTCCTGGAAGAGCCACACACGCAGGGTGCCGGTCTGCTCGTCCTTGCCGGAGGAGGAGTTGTCCGACGCCTCGGGGGCACAAGCGGTGGCGGTGAGCCCGGCGAGGGTCAGGGCCGCCACGGAGGCTGCCAGTCGGGCAGATCGGACAGAGAGGTTCATCTGACGTTTCCTCCGGTGAAAGCGTTGCAACATGCGCAATGGATGTTTCGCTCTGCACAACACCAAGGGAGGCTATGGACTACAGGGACATGGCCACAAGAGGTCTTGACCACGTCTCCACCACTCTGTGACCGGCCGACGCATTCCGTGCAACGACAGACAGCACAAAGGTCCCCAGGGCGCGGCAAATCGCACCCTGAGGACCTCTGACCACCGCGCGACCGGATAGCGGGGCTGCCGGACCGCCGAACAGCCCAACTACCGAACAGCCGCCGGTACGGCCCTACTTCTTGCCGTCGCCCTTGCCCTCGTCGCCGCCGGATCCCATGGACTCGTAGATCTCCTTGCACATGGGACACACCGGGTACTTCTTCGGGTCGCGGCCCGGCACCCACACCTTGCCGCACAGCGCCACGACGGGAGTCCCGTCGACCGCGCTGGCCATGATCTTGTCCTTCTGGACATAGTGGGCGAAGCGCTCGTGGTCGCCGTCGCCGTGCGAGGTCTGCGGCGCGGGCTCGACGAGGGTCCCCGTACCAGTCCCGCGCTGGGGCTGGGTCTCAGGCTCAAGAGTGCTCATAAACGCAAGGGTACTGAAGGTCACACCCGTCAGTTGAGCGAAGGGTCGTCCGCGTAGGTCGCGACCATCGCCAGTTCGCTGCGCTGGCGTCTGAGAACCTCGCGCCACAGGCGTTCCGGCGCCGGGGAGGAGACGTCTCCGGGCTCCGACTCGACGACGTACCAGGCGCCGTCCGCCAGCTCGTCCTCCAGCTGCCCCGGACCCCAGCCCGAGTACCCGGCGAAGATACGCAGCGACCCGAGGGCCTTCGCGAGCAGCTCCGGCGGCGTTTCCAGGTCGACGACGCCGATCGCGCCGTGCACGCGCCGCCAGCCGAGAGGGACGCGCTCGCCGGATCCGCCGCCGCCGGGGATGACCGCGACACCGAGCGCCGAGTCGAGGGAGACCGGGCCGCCCTGGAAGACGACCCCGGGTTCACCCGCGAGTTCGGCCCAGCCCTCCAGGATGTCGCCGACCTCGACCGGCGTAGGACGGTTGAGGACTACGCCGACGGAACCCTTCTCGTCGTGGTCGAGAAGGAGCACCACCGCGCGGTCGAAGTTCGGGTCCGCCAGGGCGGGCGTTGCCACGAGCAGTCGCCCTGTGAGCGAGGACACCTCGGTCATGCCAGACATGATCTCGCATCTTCCCTCTGTGCGGGGAGCCAATCGGGGTACCGGGGGCAAGGCAGGTCAGGGGGTACGGAAGCGGGACGGGGCGCGTGCCCGCACCGGTGACCGCATGTGCCCGGCGGCGAACGGTTCGTGTTGTGGCAAACCTATGACACGGCTGAGCGGTGCTTGGGCTTACGGAAGGGGGGTGTGCGGCGATTACCCTTGCTCTTCGGCTCCGGCGCGTGCCTGTACGACCGCGTCCTGCACGACGGGCCCGCCAACACCCCCCGCCCAACTCACCGGAACGCGAGATACATGACGGTCAACGGCACAGACGACGTACTGATTGTCCACGGCGGCACCCCGCTGGAGGGCGAGATCCGTGTCCGCGGTGCGAAGAACCTCGTACCGAAGGCCATGGTCGCCGCCCTGCTGGGCAGCGGGCCGAGTCGACTGCGCAACGTCCCCGACATCCGTGACGTCCGGGTCGTCCGCGGGCTGCTGCAGCTGCACGGGGTGACGGTCCGTCCGGGTGAGGAGCCCGGCGAGCTGATCATGGACCCGTCGCACGTGGAGAGCGCGAACGTCGCCGACATCGACGCGCACGCGGGTTCGAGCCGGATCCCGATCCTGCTCTGCGGCCCCCTTCTGCACCGCCTCGGACACGCGTTCATCCCGGGTCTCGGCGGCTGCGACATCGGCGGCCGGCCGATCGACTTCCACTTCGAGGTGCTGCGGAAGTTCGGCGCGACGATCGAGAAGCGCGCGGACGGGCAGTACCTGGAGGCTCCGCAGCGGCTGCGCGGTACGAAGATCCAGCTGCCCTACCCGTCCGTGGGCGCGACCGAGCAGGTGCTGCTGACGGCGGTGCTGGCGGAGGGCACCACCGAGCTGTCCAACGCGGCCGTGGAGCCCGAGATCGAGGACCTCATCTGCGTACTGCAGAAGATGGGCGCGATCATCGCCATGGACACCGACCGCACGATCCGCGTCACCGGCGTGGACTCGCTCGGCGGTTACACCCACGCGGCCCTTCCGGACCGCCTGGAGGCCGCGTCGTGGGCGTCCGCGGCGCTGGCGACCGAGGGCAACATCTATGTCCGCGGCGCCCAGCAGCGGTCGATGATGACGTTCCTGAACACCTACCGGAAGGTGGGCGGTGCCTTCGAGATCGACGACGAGGGCATCCGCTTCTGGCACCCGGGCGGCCAGTTGAAGTCGATCGCCCTGGAGACGGACGTACACCCCGGTTTCCAGACCGACTGGCAGCAGCCGCTGGTCGTCGCCTTGACGCAGGCCACCGGTCTGTCCATCGTCCACGAGACGGTGTACGAGTCGCGCCTCGGCTTCACCTCCGCGCTCAACCAGATGGGTGCGCACATCCAGCTCTACCGCGAGTGCCTCGGCGGCTCCCACTGCCGCTTCGGCCAGCGCAACTTCCTGCACTCGGCGGTCGTGTCGGGCCCCACGCGCCTCCAGGGCGCCGATCTCGTCATCCCGGACCTCCGGGGCGGCTTCTCGTACCTCATCGCCGCCCTGGCCGCCCAGGGGACGTCCAGGGTGCACGGCATCGACCTGATCAACCGGGGCTACGAGAACTTCATGGAGAAGCTGGTGGAACTGGGCGCGAAGGTGGAGCTGCCGGGCAAGGCGCTCGGCTAACCACACCTCACCTCGCCACTGCCACCCAGGCCGATTCCGGGCCTCGGCTGGGGGTCCGGGGGTTATCCCCCGGACAGGCACAGCATGGAGAAGCTCGTCGAGCTGGGCGCGAAGGTCGAGCTGCCGGGCAAGGCGCTCGGCTAGTCGCGGTCGTACGAACGCCGATGGGGCGGTCACCCGAATTCGGGTGACCGCCCCATCGGCGTCAGCTACGGCGCCCCTCAAGGGGCGCGGGGAACTGCGCGACCAGCCACAGGCGGCCCCGCAGTCGCCCACGGCGCCAAGCCGCGACGGCGAACAGGCGCCGTTACTTGCCCTTGGCCGCTTCCTTGAGCTTGGAGCCCGCGGAAACCTTGACGCTGTAGCCGGCGGGGATGTCGATCGGGTCGCCGGTCTGCGGGTTGCGAGCGGTGCGAGCGGCACGGTGGGTGCGCTCGAAGGTCAGGAAGCCGGGGATGGTGACCTTCTCGTCGCCCTTGGCGACGATCTCACCGACGGTCTCGGCGAACGCGGCCAGAACGGCGTCGGCGTCCTTGCGGGTGACCTCGGCGCGGTCGGCCAGGGCGGCCACCAGCTCACTGCGGTTCATGTTGTTACTCCCGTGTTCTTCTTGCTGTTGAGGCGTGCCCCGCGGTGGAACCGCATGGGGGGCACAGCGAAGCCGATGCTGCCAGGGTCCTCGGTGGGTCCCCGGACCCGGGTCCGCCGTCGGACCCTCACGCCCGAAGACGCATCCTGCCCCCACCTGCGGCGGGAAAGCCAATCCGGCACCCCTGGGAGTCAGACGAACACCCTTGGGAGTCGGACGGAAAGCGTCAGCGGCCGGGGCCGACAGGCTGAACCTGGCCGCCACCCTAGAGGCGCCCGGGGGCCTGGCGCCCCCGACGCGCCGGTACGGGGGCCCGTGGCAACCGTCACACATGGGGCGCGTCGGCCCCCTGCGGACGCCTACTCGGTGGCGGCCGCCGCCTTCGCGGCGTCCCGCACCGCGCCGGCCACCGCGCCCGCGACCTTGTCGTTGAAGACGCTGGGCACGATGTAGTTCGGGTTCAGCTCGTCCTCGGAGACGACGTTCGCGAGTGCGGTCGCCGCCGCGAGCATCATCTCGGTGTTGACCGTGCGGGACTGCGCGTCCAGGAGACCGCGGAAGACACCCGGGAAGACCAGCACGTTGTTGATCTGGTTCGGGAAGTCCGAGCGGCCGGTGGCCACGACCGCGGCCGTCTGGCGGGCGATCGCCGGGTCGACCTCGGGGTCGGGATTCGCGAGCGCGAACACGATCGAGCCCTCGGCCATCGCGGCCACGTCGTCACCGTCGATGACGTTCGGGGCCGAGACGCCGATGAAGACGTCGGCGCCGCGCACGGCCTCCTTGAGGGTGCCGGTGAGGCCGTCGAGGTTGGTGTTGTCGGCGATCCAGCGCAGCGGGGAGTCCGGCGCTGCGTTCACCAGGTCGGCGCGGCCCGCGTGGACGACGCCCTGGATGTCGGCGACGACCGCCTGCTTGACGCCGGCCGCGATCAGCAGCTTGAGGATGGCCGTACCGGCCGCGCCGGCGCCGGACATGACGACCCGGATGTCACCGATCGACTTGTTGGTGACGCGCAGGGCGTTGGTGAGGGCGGCGAGGACGACGATCGCGGTGCCGTGCTGGTCGTCGTGGAAGACGGGAATGTCGAGGGCCTCGCGCAGCCGGGCCTCGATCTCGAAGCAGCGCGGCGCCGAGATGTCCTCCAGGTTGATGCCGGCGAAGCCCGGGGCGATCGCCTTGACGATCGCGACGATCTCGTCCGTGTCCTGGGTGTCCAGGCACAGCGGCCAGGCGTCGATGTCGGCGAAGCGCTTGAAGAGGGCCGCCTTGCCCTCCATGACCGGCATGGCGGCCATCGGGCCGATGTTGCCGAGGCCCAGGACCGCCGAGCCGTCGGTCACGACGGCGACGGTGTTGCGCTTGATGGTGAGACGGCGGGCGTCCTCGGGGTTCTCGGCGATCGCCATGCACACGCGGGCCACGCCCGGGGTGTAGATCATCGAGAGGTCGTCACGGTTGCGGATGGGGTGCTTGGACGCCATCTCGATCTTGCCGCCGAGGTGCATGAGGAACGTACGGTCCGAGACCTTGCCGAGGCTGACGCCCTCGATGCCGCGGAGCTTCTGCACGATCTCGTCGGCGTGCGCGGTCGAGGTCGCCGCGATCGTGACGTCGATACGGAGCAGTTCGTGGCCGGAAGCGGTGACGTCGAGGCCGGTCACCGAGCCTCCGGAGGACTCCACGGCGGTGGTGATCTGGGAGACCGCGGTTCCGCTCGCGGGCACCTCCAACCGGACCGTGATCGAGTAGGAGACGCTGGGCGCCGTTGCCATGGCCGACTTCCTTCTGCTTTCACCCTGATGCTTGGTTTGCCGTCCGATCGTCGCACCTACCGTGGAGTAGCTGGTAGCGGGGCCTCGATTGCGAACGTTTTGTTCTCAATAAGTTCTCCGGCAAGGTCTTCAGCTAGGTCTGCAGCACAAAGAGGTCCACGCCACTTCGTGGCGTGGACCTCTTGATGTTCAGTGGCACCGACCCGCCATGCTCGCCTCGCGGCAAGTGGTCGCTCGTAGCGACGAAGGTTGGGCCCGGGGGCTTGGATCGAGCCGGTGCCACGTCAACGGTAACAAACGATCCCCGTAAGGCAATTCCCATCGGGCTCTGTCTTTGCCGGACTCGGCCTCAGTCTCGGAGAAGGTCCGGCACCCCTTGCGCGTCGGGCTCGTCGCGGTCCGCCGAGACGACCGTGAGCTGCTGGGTGGCCCGGGTCAGGGCGACGTAGAGAACCCGCAGGCCGGCGGGGCTCTCGTCGGCGATCTCCGCCGGGGAGACGACCACTGTGGCGTCGTACTCCAGGCCCTTTGCCTCCAGGCTGCCCAGGGCCACCACGCGGTCGCCGAGGCCTGCCAGCCAGCGCGCCGCCTCCTCGCGGCGGTTCATGGCCACGACGACGCCGACCGTGCCGTCCACGAGGTCCAGGAGGCGGGCGGCCTCCTCGCGGGTCGACTGGGCCAGCGAGTCCCGTACAGCCACGAAGCGCGGCTCCACGCCCGTGGAGCGGACCGCCCTCGGGGACTCCGAGCCCGGCATCGCGAGGGCGAGGACCTTGGCCGCCAGTTCGGCGATCTCGGCCGGGTTGCGGTAGTTGACGGTGAGGGTGAAGCGGCGGCGCGGGCGGGTGCCCAGGGCCTCGTCGCGGGCCTGGGCCGCCTCGTCGGGGTCGGACCAGGAGGACTGGGCCGGGTCGCCGACGACCGTCCAGGTGGCGTGCCGGCCCCGGCGGCCGACCATGCGCCACTGCATCGGGGTGAGGTCCTGGGCCTCGTCGACGATGACGTGGGCGTACTCGGTGCGCTCCTCGGCGAGCCGCTCGGCGCGTTCGCGCTGCGTCTCCTCCCGTACCGGCATCAGCTCCTCAAGGCCGCTGAGCTGGTCCAGGGGGTCCCGGTCGCGCTTCTTTCGGGGCCTGGCCGGGGTGCCGAGGATCGCGTTGAGTTCGTCGAGCATGGCCACGTCGTGGACCGAGAGGCCCTCACGCTTGAGGGCGCGGGCGACCCGGCGGACCTCGCCCGGGTTCAGGATGCGGCGGGCCCAGCGGCCGAGCCGGCGTTCGTCGGACATGGCGGCGAGGACCGACGCGGGGGTCAGTTCCGGCCACCAGGCGTCCAGGAACGCGATGAAGTCGTCCTCGGTCGTGACGTCCTCGTCGAAGGAGGAGCGCAGTTCCGCCGCCAGTTCCGGGTCCGTGTGGCGGCTCTGCGAACCCGAGCGGGCCCACAGGGCGTCCAGGAGCAGTTTGCGGGCGCGGGGGCGCAGCAGGTTGACGGGGGCCGTGCCGCTGAGCGCCGACTCGCGGATGCGGGCCAGTTCGGGGGCTTCGAGTTCGATACGGCGGCCGAAGGCGACGACCCTCAGACGGCTCGTCACCGTCGGCGACTCGTACTGCTCCAGGGCGCCTCGCGCGGCCTTCCGCAGCACCGCGAGCATGCGGTACGAGCCTTTGGCGCGGGCCACGGCCGGGGCGTCGTACAGGGTGGCCTCGGCGCCGTCGACGAGGGAGCCGATGGCGCGGATGGCGACCTGGCCCTCCTCGCCGAGGGAGGGCAGCACGCCCTCCGTGTACGCCACGAGCAGCGGCGTGGGCGAGACGATGAGGATGCCGCCCGCGTACCGGCGCCGGTCCTGGTAGAGGAGGTAGGCGGCGCGGTGCAGCGCGACGGCTGTCTTTCCGGTTCCCGGCCCGCCCTCGACGTACGTCACGGAGGCGGCGGGGGCGCGGATCACCATGTCCTGTTCGGCCTGGATGGACGACACGATGTCCCGCATGGTGTGGCTGCGGGCCTGACCGAGGGCGGCCATCAGGGCGCCGTCGCCGATCACCGCGAGCTCCTGGCCGTCCAGGGACGCCGTCAGCTCGGGGCGCATCAGGTCGTCCTCGACGCCGAGGACACGTCGGCCCTTGGAGCGGATGACACGGCGCCGGACCACCCGGCCCGGGTCCACCGGGGTCGAGCGGTAGAAGGGCGCGGCGGCCGGGGCACGCCAGTCGATGACGAGGGGCGAGTAGCTCTCGTCGAGGACGCCGATACGGCCGATGTGGAGGGTCTCGGCGATGTCGGCGGTGCTGTCGGGGCGTACGGCCCCCTCAGCGGGCTCCACGGCCGTGTAGGCGCCGTCGGGGCCCTTCTTGCCGTCCATGCCCGCCAGCAGGTCGATACGGCCGAAGAGGAAGTCCTCGAACTCGTTGTTCAGCCTGTTGAGGTGGATGCCGGCCCTGAACACCTGCGCGTCCCGTTCGGCGAGCGCGCCGGGGGTGCCGACCTGGCCGCGTTTGGCGGCGTCGTGCATGAGGAACTCTGCCTCGTCGATCTTCTCCTCGAGACGCCGGTACACCCGGTCCAGGTGTTCCTGTTCGACGCTGATCTCGCGGTCGCGGACGGAGTCCTGTACTGAGGAGTCCTCGACCGGTACGAGCGCCGTTTCCTGCTGAGCCTGAGCGGCCACCGGGCCCCCTTCTTACATGCTGGGCAGCCGTCAACCGTACGCGAAAAAGAGGTCGCCGTGCTACGCGACCGCCCCAGGACACCGTACGAGTCTTCGTACGAGGCGTCCTGGGGCGGTCGCTGAGCGGCTGCGGAACTGCTGAGGGACTACTGCGGCGGTGGTGCGGGCGGGATCAGGCGTCGACCTCGACGAGCTGCTTGCCGGTGGAGGTGACGACCTCGTAGTGGTCGATCTCGTCGGCGCTGAAAGCGGTTCCGCCGTGGATGTAGAGCGGGTTGCGGGCCGTCTCCGTCGTGGCGTCCTTGATGCCGTAGCCGGGCGTCGGGACGGACCAGTTGGACATGGTCTCGCGCGAGCCGTCCTTGCCGACGACGATCAGGGAGCACTTCAGCGGGCCCTTGACGCCGCCCAGCTCCAGGACCGCGCTGACGCCCCAGGCCTTCGGCTCCATCGCCACGGTCGCGGTGACCTTGGTGGTGGGGTCGGTGGCGGAGACCTTGTCGCTCATGAGACCGAAGGCGTCCTTGGCGGAGCCGGTGATCTTCGTCGTGACCGTCGGCGCGGGGCTTGCCACGCTGGAGGTGCCGTTGCCCGTCGTCGCGAACACCGTGGCGGGGCCGCCGACGATGAGGGCTGCCGCGGCGGCCACCATGTAGAAGCTGCGCCGGCGCTTGCTGGCTCGCCGTTCCGCGACCTCGTCGACCAGCCGCGTGGCGAGCTGTGGGCTCGGGCGGGCGGAGAGCGACTCGCCGATGGCGGGCGTTCCCTGGGCACCGGGCAGGTCCGCGAGGGCGGCCAGCATCGGTTCCATGCCGGCCAGCTCGTCGAGCTGCTGGGCGCACCATTCGCAGCCCGCGAGGTGTGCCTCGAAGGCCGTGGCCTCCGCGTCGTCGAGGATGCCGAGGGCGTAGGCGCCTACGGTTTCGTGTTCGTTCGGGCCCTGGGAACCCTGCATTCCTCGCATGGAACCAGGACTACCCGCTCCGAAACCCCCGTAAATGCTCATGCCGTCACCCCCCGCTCCTCAAGTGCGAGTTTCATCGAACGCAAGGCGTAGAAGACCCGTGAGCGCACCGTTCCGCTGGGTATGCCCAGCGTTTCGGCGGCTTCGTTCACCGTACGCCCCTTGAAATAGGTCTCGACCAGGACCTCCCGGTGGGCCGGGGTCAGGTCGTCCAGCGCGTCCGACAACGTCATCAGCCACAACGCCTTGTCGATCTCGTCCTCCGCGGGGATGACCTCCAGCGGCGACGGGTCCACCTCCTGCGGCCGGGCCTGCCGGCTGCGGTGCCCGTCGATGACGATGCGCCGGGCGACCGTCACCAGCCAGGGGCGTACCGAACCGGTTGCCCGATTGAGCTGACCGGCGTTCTTCCAGGCACGGATAAGCGTCTCCTGCACGACGTCCTCGGCTCGCTGCCGGTCACCGGCCACCAGCCTGAGGACGTACGCCAGAAGGGGCCCTGCGTGCTCTCGGTACAGCGCACGCATCAGGTCCTCGTCGGGTTCCGAGGGCTGGGACATGCGATGTCGGGCCCTCGGTCCTTGTTCATTGGCCACGACGGAATCCTTGCGCACGCCCACCTCCGCTGTCCCGGGTTCCCCCGGTCGGTCGCTCCCCCCGAGGTACGGAAGGGGGCTGTGGGATGTTCAACGTGCGGCCACAACTTTCTTTATCCGCCCCCGACGTGAGGGACAAGGGAGCACATTCCTGCCGCAAGTGCTTTACATTTCCGCCACATTGGCAAGATCGGGGCGATGCCCCCAACCAATAGACGGGAAACACACGTGTAACCAACGTCACTGGAACCCGCGAGAGTTGACAGGCCCGGTTCCGCCGCACAAGCCCGCTATGGGCGATCTGTGGAGGTGTCCGGGAACGGTCTACGCGCGTGCGGGAGCGCCTGCGGCAGCGTGCGCGGGAGACGGTCTACGCGCGCGCCAGGGCGGCCCGCCGCCGATGTCTCGCGACCCGCTCGCGGTTGCCGCAGATCTCACTGGAGCACCATCGGCGCCGCCGGCCCCGGGACGTGTCGAGGTAGACGATCGGGCAGTTGTCCCCCTCGCACTGGCGCAAGCACGCGCGCGCCACGGGGTCGGTGAGCAGCTCCACGGCGTCCCTGGCGACCGCCCCGAGCAGGGCCCCGCAGTCGGGCGGTCCGTGCAACTCCCGTACGAGCGTGCCGTCCTCACCCCGGACCGCACGGGGAGCCGGGGGCGCCGGGCGGGCGAGCTCGTTGAGGCGGGCCAGGGCGTGGTCGAGGCGGCGGGGGTCGGCGGCCTGGGGGCTGTGCACCAACCGGCCTGTCAGGTCCCGCAGTTCACGGAAGCGCGCCGCCCAGGAGGCGTCGACGTGACGCAGCGGCGTACCCGCCGGGACCAGTCCGGACACGGCGATCCAGGCGCGGAGCGGTTCTGCGGCGCCGAGCCGTTCGCAGGGGTGGGTGGTGGCCAGCAGGTCCAGGCAGATCCGCCCGGCGTCGAAACGCAGCTCGTACGAGGCTGTGGCGAGGGTCGCTTCCGATGCCATGTGCCTGTCACCGCCTAGGAGTCGCCACCGTACGAGGCAGAGGGGATGCCGATGAGCGCCGGTGGGATGCCAGTGAGGGGGGTCCGGGGAACCGTCCCCCCTACAGTGCCTGCCCACCCTCCCGGCCGGAACCCCCCGTACAGGCCGCTCCGCGAGATAGGCGGTTCGTTTGGGGCGGGCCGGGGGGCTGGGCATTGGGGTGTTGGGGCGTTGGGCGGGATACGCAGTTCGTTTGGCGCAGCCCGCTGACGGGCTCACTCCGCGGGGCACGCGGTTCGCTCGGCGCTGGCCAGTGGGGCGCTGGGCCGGATACGCGGTTCGTTCACCCCCGAGCCGCTGACCGGCTCACTCCGCAGGGCACGCGGTTCGCTCCGCGCGGGCCTGTGGGGCGCTGGCCGGATACGCGGTTCGTTGGCCCACGGGCCGGGGACGGGGCTCGCTCCGCGCGGGCGGTGGGGCGCTCGGCCGGATACGCGGTTCGTTGGCCCACGGGCCGGAGACGGGGCTCGCTCCGCGGGGCACGCGGTTCGCTCCGCGCGGGCCTGTGGGGGCTGGGCCCGCTACGGGTTCGTTCGCCCACGGGCCGGAGAGGGGGCTCGCTCCGCGGGGCACGCGGTTCGTTCCGTGCGGGCCTGTGGGGCTGGGCGCGCAGTTCCGCGCGCCCCTGTGGGGGCGCGGCTCCTCCCTGCGACGACCGCGCTGGTCTGTCCCACCCGGGAGGGCTACGCGTCGGTCGGCGGGTCGGCCGAGTAACCGGGAGCCGGGTTCGGGCGCGTCCGGAGCGGTACGTAGGGCGCCCGGGCTGTTGACAACGACCCCGGGCCACTCGCCCCCTGCCCACGAGCGGACGCGACTACGCGTCGGCGTACTTGGCGTCGGCGGCCGGGTCCAGGGCGAGGCGGTAGCCGCGCTTGACGACGGTCTGGATCAGTTTCGGGGCGCCGAGGGCGGTGCGCAGACGGGCCATCGCCGTCTCCACGGCGTGCTCGTCGCGGCCGGCGCCCGGCAGTGCGCGCAGCAGGTCGGCGCGGGCGACGACCCAGCCCGGCCGCCGGGACAGCGCGCGCAGCAGGGACATGCCGGCCGGCGGTACGGGCCGCAGGGCGCCGTCGACGAGGACGGCGTGCCCGCGGATCTCGACCCGGTGCCCGGCGATGGGCAACGCCCGCGCGCGGGACGGGAGTTCCTGGCAGAGAAGCTGTACGACGGGGCCGAGCCGGAAGCGTTCGGGGGACACCGTGTCGACGCCGTGGGCCTGCAACGGCAGCGCGGTGACCGGTCCGACGCAGGCGGGCAGGACGTCGTGCTGGAGGGCGGCGAGAAGCTCGGGGAGCTGGCCCCGTTCCTCGGCGCGGGAGAGCAGGGACGCGGCGGCCGGGGCGCTGGTGAAGGTGAGCGCGTCCAGGCCGCGCGAGATGGTGGCGTCGAGGAGCCGGTCGACGGGGCCGATGTCCTCCGGCGGCATCCACCGGTAGACGGGCACCCCGACAACCTCGGCGCCCGCGGCACGCAGCGACTCGACGAAGCCGGGCAGGGGCTCGCCGTGCAGCTGGATGGCGATACGGCGCCCCTCGACGCCCTCCTCCAGGAGCCGGTCGAGCACCTCGGCCATGGACTCGGAGGACGGTGACCAGTCCTCCGTGAGCCCGGCGGCCCGGACGGAGCCCTTGACCTTGGGCCCGCGGGCCAGCAGTTCCACCCCGCCGAGGCAGGCGAGCAGGTCGGCGCCGAGCCCCCAGCCGTCGGCGGCCTCGATCCAGCCCCGGAAGCCGATGGCGGTGGTGGCGATGACGATGTCCGGCGCCTGGGCGATCAGCTGCTTGGTGGCCCCGAGCAGTTCGCTGTCGTCGGCGAGCTGCACGATCCGCAGAGCGGGGGCGTGGACGACGGCGGCACCCCGCCGCTGGAGGAGGGTCCCGAGTTCGTCGGCCCGGCGCGCGGCCGTGACGCCCACGGTGAACCCCGCGAGGGGGCCGTGGTTCGGGGGGCCGTGCTCCGGTCGTTCCGGTCGCTGCTGTTCGTCGTACATGGCTCTCGTCCCGCAGTCGGGTCACATCTGCACAAGCGTGCCGAACGAGCCTGTCAACGGTGCGTGACAGGCTCGGTTCGGCTTCATGTCGCTGGTGTTACTTAAGCCGCTTCGGGCGAAGGTCACACCTCGGCGTAGCTGAGCTGCGGCTTTGCTTCGGAGCCTGAGGATTCGGCCGCCTGTGCGGTCGCCGGGCGGCGAAGGTATACGGCCCAGGTCACCAGGAAGCAGGCGGCGTAGAAGGCGAGGAAGGCGACGAACGCGCCGGTTCCGGAGCCGTAGGAGAGGAAGGACTGCCGGAAGGCGAGGTTGATGCCGACGCCACCGAGCGCGCCGACCGCGCCGATCAGGCCCATGGAGGCACCGGAGAGACGGCGCCCGTAGGCAGCGGCGGCTTCTCCGTCCAGGCCCTTGGCCAGCGCCTTCGCCTGGAAGATGCCGGGGATCATCTTGAACGTCGAGCCGTTGCCGAGGCCCGTGAGGACGAACAGCACCACGAACGCGACGGTGAACAGGACCAGCGACTTCTCCATGCTGGCCGCGATGAGGACCGCGGTCGCCGCGCCCATGCCGACGTAGTTGTACAGCGTGATCTTCGCGCCGCCGTACTTGTCGGCCAGCCACCCGCCCACAGGCCGGATAAGAGAGCCGAGCAGCGGGCCGATGAAGGTGACGTACGCCGCCTCCAGCGGGGTCCGGCCGAACTGGTTGGTCAGCACCTGCCCGAAGGCGAAGCTGTATCCGATGAACGAACCGAACGTGCCGATGTAGAGGAAGGACATGATCCAGGTGTGCGCGTCCTTCGCGGCGTCCTTCGCGGCGCCGGTGTCGTTCTTCACGGACGCGATGTTGTCCATGAAGAGCGCGGCGAGGACGGCCGCGATGACGATCAGCGGGATGTAGATCCCCAGCAGCACCCGGGGGCCGCCGCTGGCACCGATGATCGCGAGCGCCACCAGCTGGATGACCGGCACCCCGATGTTGCCACCGCCCGCGTTCAGGCCGAGGGCCCACCCCTTCTTACGGAGGGGGAAGAAGGCGTTGATGTTGGTCATGGACGAGGCGAAGTTGCCACCGCCGATACCCGCCAGCAGGCCGATCAGCAGGAGCGTGTTGAAGGAGGTTCCCGGCTTCATCACCGTGAACGCGGCGACGGTGGGGATGAGCAGGAGGCCGGCGGAGACGATGGTCCAGTTCCGGCCGCCGAAGATCGCGATGGCGAAGGTGTAGGGGACGCGGACCACGGCTCCGACCAGCGTCACCATCGAGGTCAGCAGGAACTTGTCCGCCGGCGTGAGCCCGTACTCCGGGCCCATGAAGAGCACCAGCACGGACCACATGGTCCAGATCGAGAACCCGATGTGCTCGGACAGGACGGAGAAGAGAAGGTTCCGCTTGGCGACCTTCTCTCCGGTCTCGTTCCAGAAGGTCTCGTCCTCCGGATCCCACTGCTGGATCCAGCGGCCGCCCCTGCTTGGGGGTGCGGGGGCTGTGCTAGGGGCTGTCATGACGCCTCCACGGTGCTCCGGGCTCGGGTGGTTCTTTGCGAGGTGCTGAGCGGTGATGTCCCGAAGGTAGAGAGAGCGCGTTTCCACACTGTGGCTGTGGGTGACCGGAAGGGAACTTTGCTCTCACCCCGCGAGAAGGCGGGATGAGAGGTTACGCAGAGGGAGGTCACGGGGGGAGCACGGCGGGGTCGGCTTGGGGGCAGCGGGGCCCACTATCAGGGTCGACCACAGCAACCGGCACTCCAGCGCCGCGTCACACGGGTCGACGGGCGCGCTCCCGGACAGGTGCTCTGCCGCGACCTCGTGGGCCCAGGTCTCCGGTTGCCCGGTGAGCAGGTCCGTTACGAACCAGTTCTGCCGGGCGGGCATACAACCCGGTACTCCCGCCGGCCGCTCGTGGCCATGAACGTCGCCTCCGCGTCCGCACGAGATCGAATACCGCATCTCCCACCGCATCAAGCGCCAGGCCATCCTGCACCGGAACCAACCACCGCGGTACACGGCGATCATCCACGAGGCCGCCCTGCGCATGCGGTTCGGCGGCCCGGAAGTAGCCCGCGCCCAACTGGAACACCTCGCCGAGATGAGCGAACACCCGTACATCACCGTCCGCGTGATCCCCTTCGACGGCACCGCGTTCCCCACTGTCGGCCATGGTCTGGACTATGCGTACGGGCCGGTCCGCGCCCTCGATACGGCACAGCTCGACGCCGCACACGGCAGTGAACTCATCGACTCCGTCGCACAGTTGGCCAAGTACCGACTCGTCCTCGACCACATGCAGGAGGTCACCTTGGAACCCGAGACCTCACTCGACCTCATCCACCGCATCGCTCAAGACATCTGAGGGCCGGACCATGACCGAACTCAACTGGCAGAAGTCCACGTACAGCGAGGAAGCCTCCTCCTGCGTCGAGATAGCAGTTACCCCGGCAGCGATCCGCATACGCGACTCGAAGCACACCGACGGCCCCATTTCACCGTCGCTCTCTCCGCTTGGGCGGGCTTCATCTCGCACACAACCGCACTCCGCCCCGGCCTCCCCCGCCACTGACACACCCGCCAGCGCCACCTCCTCCGTCTGAACGGAATCCGGGGCGCCCGTAGTCCGGCGCGGCGGTCATGGGGCGCCGAGAAAGCTGAGCCCGTCGGCACGTCGGCGATCTTTCGATGACGCCGCTGTCGCCGATCGCGCTGTCCGGCGGAGCCGGGTACACCGCCAACAAGTCTCTTTCGTAAGCCAGTTCGATGTGTAACTATCTCCGTGCCCACGGGGGAAGCGGGGCAAGGAGTGCCGTGCGTGACCAGTGCGGCTCGTGCTCCCTGCCTGCATCCGGGCGCCGTTGTCCGTGTCTTCGCGTTCTCTGACGTACCGCCGTTTTGTGTTGCCTCGCGATGCGTCGCCGCTTCCCCTTCCGGGCCGATCCTTCGGCCTTCGACCGAGAAGACGGGAAGCAACGTGCGCAGAGCGTTACTCATACGGGGCGGTCCCCGGAGCAGATCCTTATCCCATGGCCCGCGCAAGGGGCCGGTCGGCGTCGCACTGGCGACAGCGGTAGCTGTGCTGACCGGCCTTGTGTACGCCGTACCGGCCAGTGCCACCCCCGAGCCGCTGTCGGACACCGGCGGCAACCGGATCTCCTTCGGCCAGGACGTCCGCGCCGATCGCTGCGAGGCCGGCTTCGGACTGCACATCGGCGGGCCGGTGCTGAAGGCCGCCGCGTCGAAGGCCCTCAACGGCACCGACGCCGAGCTGGCCGCGGCCCTGTACCGCCGGGCCAACATCTACCCCAGCGTCCTGGACGACGCGGTGACCGACGACATTGCCGGGATCTCCGACTACGTCACCGCCTCCAACGCGAGCACCACCCGCTGGGAGGCAGCCAACCGCGCGTACGCCATGTCGTACTACGGCGGTGACGGCGGCGTCACGCTCCAGGCACCCGAGTTCGACGCGACCATCCGAGCCTTCACGATCGGCCCGCAGAAACGGCTGTACGACCGCTTCGGGGAAGACGGCCGCAGCGTTCCCGGCGCCGCCGCCATCGACAGCGCCAAGAAACTCAACGCCGTGATCACCGGCAAGGATCCGCAGGGCGACGACCGGATCGCGGATCTGATGCTGTCCAACAGCTACCTCACCGCTCCGTACAACAGCACCACCGCCACCGACATCGCCCGCTATCTGCGACAGGGCGGCTTCCCCCGGCAGGCACCGGCGGAGGACAGCGCCGAGTACCGCATGGAGGTGGAACAGCTCAAGATCGCCTGGGGCAACTGCGACAGTTGGAACCCCATCGATCCGCGCCGGGTGCTCGCCTCGGTGACGGCCACCGCCTACGCCGAGTGGGAGACGGAGTACGCGTCCCAGGCCAAGCCCCGCGCCGACATCATGGCCGCCGAGGTGACCGCCGCCGCGCAGGTGCACAAGGCGACCGACGCGATGATCGAGGGGATCGCCCAGGCCTGGCTCGCCGAGCAGATCCTGGTCTGGCAGAAGTACTGGGCCGGACAGCCCAAGGACGACATCCTCCGCCCCAAGGCCGCCGTCTTCACGCAGGCCACCACAGACCTGGCCAACGCCCGCACCCGGGTCTCGGCCCAGCTCACCCTGGCCAACCAGGCGGTGACCGCCGCCAAGGCCGCCGCCGACAAGGCGGGCACCGCCCAGACCAGTGCCTACGCCATCGCGGACACGGCCAAGACGCCGCGCGGGCGTGGACTGCTGTACGCCCAGCAGTCCGCGCAGGTCGTGAAGGCCTCGTACGCGGCGGCTCAGGCAGCCGCGAAGGCAACCCAGACGGCGGTGAACGCGGCCAAGGCCACCGTCGCCGACGCGAAGGCGCAGTTCGCGCTGGCGCAGACCCAGGCGCACGCGCTGAACACCGAGTTCCGCCGGGCCGCCGCCGAGGAGGCCGCCGCCCAGGCGAAGGCCGCCGCGACGGCGGCGGACGTACAGGCCAAGGAGGCCGCGGCCAACGCCACCAAGGCGAAGGCCGCGCAGACCACCGCCGAGGCCGCCGAGAAGACCGCGAAGACGGGTGCCGCCACGGCCGCCGCCCGACGCGCCGAGGCGGAGGCGGCTCGCGACACCGCGACGGCCGAACACGCCACCGCCACCCGCGAACGCGCCAAGGCCCAGGACGCGGAGACGCGTGCCAAGGCGGACGCGGCGACAGCGGCCACCGCGCGCGGGGCCGCCGAGACGGCCGGGGGAACCGCTTCCGCACGCAACGACGCCGCCATCGATGCGCAGCAGGAGGCGTTCGAGGCACGGGACAGGGCCCGGGCCGCCGAGGAGACCAAGCAGGCCGCGCTGTCCCGAGCCGCCGCGCTCGAAGCCGCGGCAGCGGCAGCCACCGGTACGGACGCGGCGGCCGAGGCCCGGACCGCGGCAACCGAGGCAAGGTCCGCCGCGAACACGGCGACGGCAGCGGCCACCAGCGCCCAGCAGAACGCCGCCGTGGCAACCACCGCGGCGATCAATGCGCGCGCCGCCGCCACCCGGGCCGACGCGGCCGCCTCCCGGTCCCAGGCCGCGGCCGACGGCGCCAGCGCCGCCGCGCTCACCACCCATGCCGCCGCCGTCACCGCGCACGCTGCCGCCGCTACGGCGATCAGCGCGGCGGCAGCGGCACAGAAGAACGCCGAGAACGCCGAGGTCGAGGCCAAGAAGGCGGCAGCAGCCGCGATCACGGCCCGGCAGCAGGCCGCAGCCGCCCGCGAGGAGTCGCTGAAGACGGCCAAGTGGGCGGCAGTCACCGCCGGCCAGGCCTACGCGGCGAGCGAGGCCGCGAGCGCGGCCCGTGACTCGGCGGTCGAGGTGATCAAGCCCGCCAACGACGCCATCAACATCGGCACCCCTTATAAGGAGACCGACTCCGCCGCCGCCTACGCCGTCCTCACCGGCCAGACCTCGCTGACCCTCGCCGAGCAGCAGGCCGCGGCGGCCAAGGCCAAGGCGGAGGACGCGGCGAAGGCCGCGGCGACCGCGAAGGCCCTGGCCGACAAGGCCGCCGCCGACTCCAAGGCAGCCGCCACAGCAGCGGCCAACGCCGCCGCCGACGCCGCGAAGGCCGCAACCTCGGTGGCAGCCGCCCGCGCCTCGGCCGCCGAAGCCGCCAAGGCTGCGGAGGCGGCCAAGAAGGCCGACAGCAACGCTCAGGTGTACGACGCGCAGGCGAGTTCCGACGCCGCCTACGCACAGACCGCGGCCTACACCGCCAAGAGCGAGGCCGCCGCCGCGAACAACGAGGCCACCGAGGCGGAGCGCGACGCGGCCGGTGCCCGCACGGCGGCCGACGCCGCCAACGCGGACGCCGCTTCCGCCCGGAGCACCGCGACCCAGGCGGAGAAGGACGCCACCGAGGCCGAGACCGCCGCGAAGAACGCCGACGGCGCGGCCAAGGACGCCGACGCGGCGGCGGACAGTGCCGCCGAGGAAGAACGCAAGGCGGTTCAGGAACAGCGCGCCGCCAACGCCGTCGGCGACCCCGACAGCGGTCCCGGGCTGTCCGCGAGCGACGAGGCACTGCTGCTCAAGGAGTGCGGCCAGAGCTGCGTGGACGACTACAGGGCGGCCAAGGCGCTCGCGTCCCTGGATGTCATCGACTGGGTCAGGGAGAACGGCGCCGAGATCCTGCTCGAAGTCGTCGGCGTCAACAACCTCAAGCGCTGCTTCGGTACGGGTGACGTCGAGAGCTGCCTGTGGTCGCTGGTCGACGTGGGCAGCCTGGCCCTGGCGGTCGGCAAGCTCCCCGCAGTCACCAAGGCGATCGTCAAGGTGACCAAGGGCATCGGCAAGTTCCTCGACGACGTGGCCCAGGCCAAGCACACCCTGGACCGGCTCCGGAAGCTCCTGGAGACGCTGCGCAAGGGCAGCGCACCGGCGAAGTGTCTGCTGAGCCTCGCGGAGGACGTGCTGGGCGCCGCCGCTCAGGCCCCGGCCGCGCGCACCTCGCTGGCCGCTGCACCTGCCGTCTCGTCAGCCGCCGCCGCGAAGATGTGCATGACCTCGTCCATCGGCAAGGACTCGGTCCTGACCAGGCTGGCCCGGAAGGCGACCAACAACGCGGACGTCCAGGCTGACCTGGACAACATGTTCAAGGAACTGGCCAAGGGCAACCTGGAACCCGGCATGTTCAACAAGTACGACAAGGCGACGGGCATCACTTACGCCCGTGCCAAGAACGGCGGACGGTTGTTCTTCCGCGTGTTGGGCGACACGGTCGAGGTGGTCGCCAAGTCGGACAAGAGGTGGGAGGACCAGGTGTTCAACAGGTTGAAGAAGCTTTATGGAAAGTAACCTTCCCTTCCCGGAGCACCGGACCGTCCGGAACGTCGGGACCTCGGACCTGGAGATCCGCTTCTTCCTCGGCGACGGGGACACCCCGTCCTCCGTCGACAACGTGGACGCCGTGATCACCGCCCCCGACGGAATGCGGTGGAGCGCGACCTTGCTGACCCGGTCCGCGATCGACGCGGTCATGGACCGCTGGGCGATCACGGGCGAGAGCCTGGGAGGGCGCTACCTCCGAGTGCCCGACCTGGTCATCGTCCGGGAGCCAGGGCTGGACTCCATGGCACAGGCGCTGGGGGACATCTTCGACGAGTACGGCCTGGACACGGACGTACTCCCGAAGCTCGGCCCGGTCGAGGACGACGAGGACGAGGACGGCTGACGCGACAGAAGGCGGCCCGGCACCCACCAGGTGCCGGGCCGCGCCGCTCACCGTCTCTCACCCCCGGCGTCGTCCGCCCCCGCGCTTCGCCCCGTCCGGCCACAGCTGTGGGCTTCGTTTCGCGGCGACGTCCTCGATCCAGCCCAGTGCCAGGATCGTGAGGCCGATCAGGGGCCAGACCAGGACGAACATCCAGAGGTTGTACGTCGTGTCCAGCGCGGACGCCATGCCGTCGGACATGAAGGGGAGGTCGTAGAGGCGGTCGATCAGGGGAACCGTGGCCATGATCAGGAAGTTGTGCCAGAGATAGATCGTGACCGCTCGGTTGTTGGAGAGGGTGATCAGCCTGTCCCACCTGGCCAGGCGGCCCGGCAGTTCCTGCCACGACGGGGAGTACTGGAGCAGGATCACCACGAACCCGAACGACCAGGTCGCCTGGGCCAGCGGAATGTCGTTCAGGTCCCAGCCGTCGGGGCCCTGGTGACCCGAGGCCCACCAGATGCCGAAGGCCATGAGAAGGGCCGAGCAGGACACGGCGACATAGCGCGGGATCTTCTTCAGCAGGCCCTCGTGGTGGGCGAAGCCCAGTACCCAGCAGCCGCCGTACACCGCGAAGTCGGTCACCGCGTTGCCCGTCTCACCGGGGATCGCCACCAGGCCGGTGCCGACGACCGCTGTCAGGACCAGTGGGGCGAGCAGCGTCACCCACGGGACCCGGCGGAACGCCCACAGCAGCAGCGGCGAGGCGAACACGAACCACAGGTAGGCCCGCAGATACCAGAGCGGGCCCGCGGCCTGGACCGCCCAGGTGTTCTCCAGGAGCCCGGACTTGGAGCCGATGCTCCAGGGGTAGGGCGGGGCGCCGATCGGGATGACGTAGTTGAGGAGTTCGACCAGGCCCCAGGTGCCGCTGTGGTCGGGATCCTTGCCCAGGTCCCAGCCGCCCAGGAACATCAGCGTCAGCGCCAGCGCGCTGAACGCCCACAGCGGGGGCAGCAGGCGCCGGATCCGGCCCCGGATCACCCCGAGCGCCGGGCGCTTCAGGGAACGGGCCATCAGGGAGCCGGCGAGCGCGAACATCACGCCCATGGACGGGAACAGCACGGTCAGCCATGCCCAGCCGAACAGGTGGTACACCACGACCCGGACCAGCGCGATGCTGCGGAGCAGGTCGAGGTAGCGGTCCCGGCCCGGTTTCGCCGCCTTGGGCGGGGCGGGCGGCTCGTCGGCGGCCGGCTGCCGCGGAACGCCGTACGGGGGTGTGGTCGTCGGGTCGGCCGGTGTCGTGCCGGCCGTAGGTCGCTGGGTCATGCCACGGGCCTCCTGTCGCCGCCGGCGCTCGTCCGGGCGGCCGGTACGGCGTCCGGCGCAGAGCCGACGACTCCGGTGCGCCGGAGTTTCTGCCAGCGCAGCCGGCCGCCGGTGAGCGCGGTGATCCAGGACTGCAGCAGCACGACGTACATGAGCTGGCGGTAGAGGACCTGTTGCAGGGGCAGCGAGATCAGGTGGGTCATCTTCTCGCGGTCGAGACGGAACGCGTAGGCCGCGCAGACCAGTTGGATGGCCAGGACGCCGAGCCAGGCGAGGACGGTCCTCTCGGTCGGGCCGAACACCAGCCCGTAGAGCAGGAACACGTCGATCAGGGGAGCGAGGAGCGGCGCCACCACCATGAACAGCGACACGAAGGGCAGGCCGACGCGGCCGAAGCGGCCCGACGGACCCCGTTCGATCACCGAGCGGCGGTGCTTCCAGATCGCCTGCATGGTGCCGTACGACCAGCGGTAGCGCTGGGACCACAGCTGCTGGACGGATTCCGGGGCCTCGGTCCAGGCGCGGGCGTTCTCCGCGTACACGACCTTCCAGCCGTCGCGGTGCAGGGCCATCGTGATGTCGGTGTCCTCGGCGAGCGTGTCGTCGCTCATCCCGCCGACCCGCTTCAGGGCGGAGCGACGGAACGCGCCGACCGCGCCGGGGATCGTCGGCATACAGCCCAGGACGTCGTACATACGGCGGTCCAGGTTGAAGCCCATCACGTACTCGATGTGCTGCCAGGCGCCGATCATGGAGTCCTTGTTGCCGACCTTGGCGTTGCCGGCGACGGCGCCCACGCGCGCGTCACCGAAGGGCTGGACGAGTTCGCGGACCGTGCCGGGCTCGAAGACGGTGTCGCCGTCCATCATCACGATCAGGTCGTAACGGGCGTTCGCCACACCCCTGTTGAGGGCGGCGGGCTTGCCCGCGTTGAGCTGGCGCACGACGCGTACGTTCGGCAGGCCCATGTCCTCGACGATGCGGGCCGTGCCGTCGCTCGACCCGTCGTCGATGACGATCACCTCGATCGGATGCTCGCTCCGCATCAGTGAACGCACGGTGGCTTCGATGCACTTGGCCTCGTTGTACGCCGGGACGAGCACCGACACCGGTTCGGTGATCGGCGAACCCCAGCTGAAGTCGGGGCGCCGGGTGCGGCGGGCGTGCAGGACGGAGAGCAGCAGCATCAGGCCGAAGCGGCTGAACACCAGGACGCCGATGACCGCGAGGCAGACGACCAGCACGTCGGTGATGTCGTCGGAGGCCTGGACCAGGAACGTCCACGCCCTGCCCTTCGCCAGTTCGACGCCGGCGACCGGGGTGTGCGCGCTGGGCGCGTCGAGGGCCTCGGTGAGGTTCTGGAACGTGTACCCCCGCTCCTTCATCTCGGGCAGGAAGCGGTCGAGGGCCTCGACGGTCTGGTGGCGGTCGCCGCCGGAGTCGTGCATGAGGACGATCGCGCCCTTGCCGCCCTTGGGGGTGGCCTCGCGGATGATCGCGTCGACGCCCGGCTTGCGCCAGTCCTCGCTGTCCGTGTCGTTGACGACGGTGATGTAGCCGCGCTTGCCGATGTACTGCGTGACCGGCCACGACTTGTTGTCCATGGCGTCGGCGGAGGAGGAGTACGGCGGCCGGAACAGAGACGTACGGATGCCCGCCGCACCGGCGAGCGCCAGCTGGTTCTGGGACAGCTCCCAGTCGATCCTGGCCTTCGACTGGAAGGAGAGGTCGGGGTGGTTGAAGGTGTGCAGCCCGACCTCATGGCCCTCGTCCACCATGCGTCGTACGAGCTCCGGGTAGCGCGAGGCCATGGTGCCGGTGACGAAGAAGACGGCGTGGGCGTGGTGCTTCTTGAGGACGTCCAGGACCTTGGGGGTCCACTTGGGGTCCGGGCCGTCGTCGAACGTGAGGACGAGCCGGTGGTCGGGCAGCCGGAGGCTGGTGGTCTGGCCGCTTCTGGTGTCGATGACCGGGCCGCCCTCCAGGATCTTCTCCGGCACCCGGTCCGCGGAGGCCTCGGGCTGGATGCGGTGGTCGGCGAGTATTTCGCTGTGCACGTACCCGCGCAGCATCAGCATCGCCATCATGGCGAGCAGGATGAGCGAGGGAAGCAGCAGGCGCATGGGCAGCCGTCGGCGCCGGGCGGCGCCCCCGGCGCCGTTCGGGGCGCCGTGGCGGCGGGTGCGGGATGCCATCAGAGGTTGTTCTCCGGGGACGAGGAGATCAGAACAGGGTCGACGGAGTGGAGTCGCCGGATGTTCTGCTGAGCGGGACTAGCGGTTCGGGAGCGGGCCGAGCGGGTCAGGAGCACGTCGAGCGCGATCAGCAGGACGAGCGCGACGAGCGGGACGAGCGGGACCGGGATGAGCGGGCCGGCAGAAAGCCGGCGCCGCGAGGTGTCTCGGGTGGCTCTACGCCGTTACGACGTCAGGCCGTCACGCCGGTAGGCCGTCACGCCGGTAGGCCGGTAGGCCGTCACGCCGGTAGGCCGTCACGCCGGTAGGCCGTCACGCCGGTAGGCCGTCACGCCGGTAGGCCGTCACGCCGTCAGGCCGGGCGACGTCGGCGGGGAGACCGGGGCGCCGGTGGCACTCGGTTCGGCCGAGCCCTCGGCGATCGGGGTCGGGTCGCTCGGACCGCCGGCGACCGTGCCACCGTCACCGGTCGGGGTCGGAGACGGGTCGGGCGAGGGAGCGACGCTCTCCGACGGGCTCGGCGCCGGTGTGCTGGACACCGACACGGACGGCTCGGGGTCCGGACCGGGCGTGCTGGTTCCCGGGGCGGGCTTGCCGACGCTGGCCGATGGTCTGGCCGAGACGGACGGACCCGGGTTCTTCGAGGCGCTGGCCGAGGCGTCCGCCGGGACGGCGACGGCAGCCCCCTTCGACGGAGTGACCCCCGCGCTCACCGACGCCCCCGGGGCCGATGTGACCCCGGCCGAGTCCGAAGGCAGCACCGACTCGGCGGGCAGCGGCGAGGTGTCGACCTTGCCCGCCGGCTGCTCGTCCTGCTGGCCCGGTACCGGCAGCCAGGGCGCGTCCGAGTTGCCGGAGAGGAGGGTGGCGACGATGACTACGGCGTACACGGCGCACGCGGTGCCGACGACGATGCCGATCCGGCGGTATCGGCGGCTGCGGCGTCCGGTCTCGTCGACGAAGACGGGGCCGTCACCGCCGCCGGCGTCCGCGCCCTCCTTGACCTGGCCTACGAGGAGTTCATCCACCTGGCGGCCCACCCCGTCGAGCTGGACCGTCACCTCGTACGGGTCATGGCTGTGACCGAACTCCGCCGCGTTCTCCCACGGACTACTGGGGAACGTTCCGGGTGATCCGGTCGATCCGGCTGATCCGGTCCACCCGCTCGGCCCGGTCGATCCAGTCGATCCGGTCGGCGCGGTCGGCGCGGTTGATCCAGGCGCTCCCGTTCCGCTTGAGCGCGACTGGGCGTGCGCGCCTCTGCCTCCGGATCGCCCGCCGTGCACCGGTGCTCCGGCGTTTCTCTGCCGGGGCACAGGACCGGTGCCGCCTGGGGTAACTCCGGGTAGCTGCTGGGTTCCTGACACGGTCACGCCTTCGGCGTCGGACCGATTCGGTTGGGCGTCTTCACGCCACTTCTTCACACGCACGTACATCCCCCCACGGGAGCCTTTCGGGCGCGTGTACGATTTCCGGATTTTCGTACTACCGATGTTCGAATCGGACCCCCATCCGACCCGAGCGCCCCATTTATCACACTGCATCCGGGCCTCGAATGTAGCGCACATGGAGGACCCGTGTTTGCCATGTGTCACTTGTGAACCGAAATGATGTCGATGTCCCTGGCCGGAATCCACCCACCGACAGGCCTCCGCAACCACCCCTCCTCCCCCGTGAGCTGGGCCGCGGCCAGTCGCAGAGCGTTAACTCCCGGGTGCGTCAGGCCCCTTCGCCACACCAGCGACACGGGGGACAGCGGCACGGGATCGACCAGCGGTCGCACCACCGTCCCGGGCAGCGCCGGGAAATCCACCACGGCGAGGACCGGGGCCCGCGTCTTGGCCATGACCCGCTGGAACTCCTCGTCGCCTACAGCGAGTGGCGCGGGCGGCGCGATCCCGATGCCGCGCCCCTCGAACAGCTGACATGCGAGATCGGTCCACTCCGGGGTCCGGGGATTGCCCGCACCGGCGTACACGCTCTCCCCCGCCAGCGCTGCCAACGGCACCTCGGGCAGCGCGGCCAGCCGGTGGTCGCAGGGCAGGACGACCGCCATCGGCTCGTAGCGCACGAGCTGTTGGTCCAGTCCCGCCCGCACCCCCGGGTCCAGGCCCGCGAACCGTCCGAACGACGCGTCGAGCCGACCAGCGAGCAACTCGCCCGCCGCGAAGGCGAGTCCGCTCTCGAACCGGGCCATCAGCTCGCACTCCGGGGCGAGTTCACGCGCCCGGTGCAGCACCCGCCGGCCGGTCGAGAGCCCCGGCGAGTTCAAGTCCACCAGCAGCGGCCGTATCTCCCCGAAAGCGGCGAGCAGTTCGTCGTGGGCCGCCAACACCCGCCGGGCGTACGGCAGCAGCCGCTCACCCTCGGCCGACAGGGTCACTCGCCGGGTCGACCGTACGAAGATTTCGCCGCCCAACTCCCGTTCCAGGCGCCGGATGTCGCGGCTGAGCGCCTGCTGCGCCACGTAGAGGCGGGCGGCGGCCCGGGTGAAGTGCAGCTCTTCGGCCACGGCGACGAAGCCGCGCAGGAGGCGGGGGTCGAGGTGCTTCGGTGCAGACATCCGGCGAACCTACAACGAGAGTGCGTCAATCGCCGGGGATCAGGTGTTGGACCCCGAGATCGCCACAGGGCGACGGTGGACGCATGCCGCAGCCACCTCCATCGCCGTCGCCGTCGCCATCGCCATCGCCATCGCCATCGCTATGGTGCCGCCCGCACTCCCGGCCCCGCTCCCGACCACTCCCCCGGCCCCTCCCCGCCGTCACCCAGGACACCCTGGTGATCGCCGACTTCGGCCCGCGCGGCCGTACCCGTACGACGGACGGCCACCGTCCGCCCGGCCCCTACCGCCGCCTCTTCGCCGTCCCCGGCGCCCGTGCCTTCACCGCCGGGAACCTGATCGCCCGGCTCCCCATGGGCATGTTCAGCGTGAGCGCGGTCATCATGATCGCCGGGTCGCGCGGCTCGTACGCCCTGGCCGGAGCCGTCACCGCGACCGGGCTCGCCGCGACGGGCGTGGTCGCACCCTGGACCGCACGGCTCGTCGACCGGTACGGCCAGGCCCGAATCGCCGTACCAGCCACGGCACTTGCCGCCCTCGGCTCCCTCGCGCTGCTGCTCTGCGCGCACTACGGCGCCCCCGACTGGACCCTCTTCGCCGCCTACGCCGCCACCGCCACGACCCCCAACACCGGCGGCATGTCACGCGCCCGCTGGGCCCATCTCCTGGACGGCGACGAGGAAGCCCTGCACACCGCCAACTCCTTCGAACAGGCCGCCGACGAACTCTGCTTCATGCTCGGCCCGGTCCTCGCGGCCTTTCTGTGCGGGGCGTTGTTCCCGGAGGCAGGCACGCTGGTCGGGGCGGTCCTGATGATGACCGGGGTGCTCCTCTTCGCCGCCCAGCGATCGACCGAGCCGCCCGTCCGGCCCCGCGCCGAAGGGCTTCACAAGCGGGCCACGTCCCCGCTGCGCGCCCCCGGGATGCGCCCGCTGCTCGCCGTATGCCTGGCCACGGGCGCCGTGTTCGGGTCGATGGAGGTCGTCACGATCGCCTTCGCCGACGAGCGGGGACACCGGGCCGCTGCCGGTGCGGTCCTCGCCCTCCAGGCGGCCGGATCGTGCGCGGCCGGTCTGCTGTACGGGGCGCTGCGGCCGACCGGGCCCGCCGAGCGACGCCACCCCTGGTGCCTGGCCGCGATGACGGCACTGATGACACTGCCCCTGCTCGCCGCAGCCCTGACCGGCTCGCTCCTCGTCCTCGCGGGCGCGCTGCTCGTGGCCGGGACAGCTACCGCGCCCACCATGATCACGAACATGACCCTGGTCCAGAGCCGCACCCCCGAGGGCCGCCTGAACGAGGGCATGACCCTCGCGGTGACAGGCCTCCTCGGCGGCATAGCCTGCGGTTCGGCAGCCGGCGGCTGGGCGGCGGAACACGTCTCGCCCACAGCGGCATACGGCGTCCCGCTCACGGCGGCCACGAGCGCCCTCTTGCTGTCCCTGCTCACCCGCACGAACCGGAGCCCCGGTACTCACACGAGTCGGGGCCTCAGCACTCGCCCGAGCTGAGCCCCCAACGCCCTCACAGCCCGCCCAGCCCCCACCCCACCCCGCCCCACCACACACCAATTCACGCGCGCCCCATTGACTCGTTCACACGCCACACATACCTTCGCCCGTCGAAGCGCTTCGACGACCCGCGTCGAATCAGTTCGACGACCCCTGCGTTACGGGTGACCGAGATCCATCCGACTCCCCTGGAGGCAGAGGATGTTCACGGCAAGATGGCATGGCAGGTGCATGGCGATAGCGGCAGCGACCCTGGTAGGGGCGCTGCTGACGGCCTCCTGCGGCAACTCCGACAGCGGATCGGGCGACGGGAAGACCCTACGCCTCTGGCACTACGAGGGCCCTGACAGCGCGATGGGCGTGGCATGGAAGGCGGCCGTCGAGGAGTTCAAGGCGACGCATCCGGGCGTCACGGTGAAGGTCGAGGAGAAGGGCTTCGAACAGATCCAGAAGACCGCCCCGATGGTCCTCAACTCCTCCGACGCGCCCGACCTGATGGAGTACAACAAGGGCAACGCGACGGCCGGCCTGCTCTCCACGCAGGGTCTGCTCACCGACCTGAGCGCCGAGGTGACCAAGCGCGGCTGGGACAAGAAGCTCAGCGCCGGTGTCCGCACCACCAGCCAGTACGACACCAACGGCGTGATGGGTTCCGGCAGTTGGTACGGCGTGCCCAACTACGCCGAGTACACGATGGTGTTCTACAACAAGGAACTCTTCAAGCAGCACGACATCGCCGTGCCGACCTCGTTCGACGAACTCACCGCCGCCATGGACAAGTTCGTGGCCGAGGGCATCACCCCGCTGGCGAGCGCGGGCGCCGAATACCCTGCCCAGCAGTACCTGTACCAACTCGCCCTGTCGAAGGCGGACCGCGCCTGGGTCGACAAGTACGAGCTGTACAAGGGGAAGACGGACTTCCATGACCCCGCCTGGACCTACGGCGCCGAGACCTTCGCCGACTGGGTGAAGAAGGGGTACTTCGGCAAGAACTCCAGCGGGCTGAAGGCGGAGGACGCCGGCGTCTCCTTCATCCAGGGCAAGAGCCCGATCCTGTTCTCCGGCAGCTGGTGGTACGGCCGCTTCAAGAGCGAGGCGAAGTTCGACTGGGGCACGTTCCTGTGGCCCGGCAGCGGCCTCACCCTCGGGTCCGGCGGCAACCTGTGGGTCGTCCCCAAGGGCGCGAAGAACAAGGAACTCGCCTACGACTTCATCGACATCACCATGTCGAAGAAGATCCAGAACCTGCTCGGCAACAAGGGCGGAGTCCCGGTGGCCGCCGACCCGGCCGCCATCACCGACCCGCAGGCCAAGTCGCTCATCGCCGACTTCAACACCCTCTCCGACCGGGACGGACTCGCCTTCTACCCCGACTGGCCGGTGCCCGGCTTCTACGACGTCCTCGTCTCCGAGGCCCAGAAGCTGATCACGGGCAGCGCCCAACCGGACGCGGTCCTCGACTCGTTGCAGGAGGCGTACGACAAGGGCGTACCGAAGACATGACGGTCACCGTCGAACCGGCCGGCGGGCGGAGGCGCGGCCGGTCCGCCAACTCCCCTCACCGGAAAGGGGCTTCACGCCACCACCGGGACTCGTACGCCCTCTTCCTCCTCCCCGGCGCGCTCGCCTTCCTCGCCGTGATCGTCGTGCCGTTCCTGATGAACACCGGGGTGAGCTTCACCGACTGGCGGGGCGTGGGCTCCCCGGAGTGGTCGGGGCTCGCCAACTACCGCGAGCTGATGGACGATTCGGAGTTCTGGGCTTCGTTCCGGCACAGCCTGTTCATGGTGGTGGCGATGGCGGCCGTACCCACCGCGGTCGGACTCGTCCTGGCTGCCGCCCTGTTCGACTACGTCGGCAAGCACTTCGGGAGTCGCTGGGCGGCCGTGCTCCGCGCCTGCTTCTACCTCCCCCAGGTGCTGCCGATCGCGGTCGCCGGCATCGTCTGGAGCTGGATCCTCGCGCCCGACAACGGCTCGCTGAACGAGCTACTGAAGGCCGTCGGGCTGGGTTCCTGGCAGCAGGACTGGCTCGGCGACCCGGACATCGCGCTCTACAGCGTGATGGGCGTGATGGTCTGGGTGCAGCTCGGCTTCCCGCTGGTCGTCTTCATGGCGGGCCTGCAACGCGTCGACCCGCAGCTCTACGAGGCCGCCGAACTGGACGGCGCCGGCTGGTGGCGCCGCTTCCGGCACATCACGCTGGCCCAGATCCGCCCCGAGATCTACGTCGTCCTCACCTGGTGCACGATCGCCGCGCTGAAGGTGTTCGGCGCGGTGTACGTCCTGACGAAGGGCGGCCCGGGTGGCGCGACCAACGTGCCGTCCTACTTCTCCTTCACCACGTTCTTCGAGAAGACCCAGGTCGGCTACGGCGCCGCCGTCTCCACCGTCCTGACGGTGATCATCCTCGCCGTCTCGCTCATCGGCCTGAAGCTCCAGACCCGGGCCGAGGACGCCGAGGACTCACCGACAGGGGTACGGACATGAGGACCGCCCTGCGCCGCTATCCGGTGCTCATCGCCCTCGTCCTCGCCGCCCTGTTCATGGTCGTGCCGTTCGTGTTCGTCGCCGTCAACGCGGTGAAGTCGCCCGCCGAGTACTCCGCGAACGGCCCTCTCAGCCTCCCCGAAGGCCTCTACCTGGACGGCGTCAAGGACTTCTGGGAGCGGGTCGACTTCGGGCAGAAGCTTCTCAACTCGGCGCTGATCAGCGGCTCGGTGGCCGTCCTCGCGGTCGCCCTGTCCGTGCTGAACGCGTACGCGATCGGTATCGGCCGGGTCAGGGGCCGCACCTGGGTGCTGGCCTTCTTCGTCCTCGCGAACATGCTGCCGCAGGAGGCGCTGGTCTACCCGGTGTACTACCTGAGCAAGGAAGTCGGCCTGTACGACACCCGGTTGAGCGTCATCATCGTCTTCACGGTGATCCAGGCGGCCTTCGGTACGTATCTCCTCTCCTCGGTACTGGGCCAGTTCCCCCGGGAGATCATCGAGGCCGCGCGGATCGACGGCGCGAACAAGTGGCAGGTGCTGTGGCGGATCGTCGTCCCGGTCAGCCGCCCCACCCTCGGGGTGCTCCTCGTCTTCTTCTTCATCTGGACCTGGAACGAGTTCCTGCTCCCCCTGGTGATGCTGATCTCCAACGACAACCAGACGGTGTCGGTGGCCCTCGGTGTCCTCCAGGGCCAGCGCCTGATGGACGCCACGATGACCAACGCGGCTGCCCTGCTGGGCGTGTTGCCGGCCCTCGTCTTCTTCCTTGTCTTCCAGCGAACGCTCACTCGCGGTATAGCCGTGGGTGCCGTCAAGTAACAGGCCAGGTCATAAGCCAAGTAAGGGGTATGCGCGTGAAGTTCACCGACGGCTACTGGCTGCTGCGCGAGGGCGTCACCGCCGCCCATCCCGTCGTGGCTCTCGATGTGACGGACACCGACGGCACGTTGGACATCCACGCGCCGACCCATCCCATCCGCCGCCGCGGCGACCTGCTGAAGGGACCGGTCGTGACGATCAGCGCCCACGCCCCTATGCCCGACGTCATCGGCGTCACGTTCACGCACTTCGAGGGCGAGCAGCCGCAGAGCCCCCAGTTCGAGCTGCGGAGAGAGGACTTGACGGCTCACACGGAGTACGACGAGGAGCACGCCACCCTGACATCCGGCACCCTCTCCCTCCGGGTCAGCCGCACCGGCCCCTGGACCGTCGACTTCCTCGCCCACGGCCGAGTCCTCACCAGCAGCGGCCCCAAGGGCATGGGCATCATGCGGGACGCGAAGACCGGCGCCCACTATCTGCGCGAGCAACTGGGACTGGGAGTGGGGACGAGCGTGTACGGCCTCGGCGAGCGCTTCGGCCCGCTGGTCAAGAACGGCCAGGTCGTCGACATATGGAACGCCGACGGCGGCACGGCGACCGAACAGGCCTACAAGAACGTCCCGTTCTACCTCACGGACGCGGGCTACGGAGTCTTCGTCGACCACCCCGGCCGGGTGTCCTTCGAGGTCGGCTCGGAGGCGGTGTCCCGGGTGCAGTTCAGCGCCGAGACACAGGAGTTGACGTACTACGTCATCCACGGCCCGACCCCCAAGGACATCCTCCGCAAGTACACGGCTCTGACCGGCCGCCCGGCGCTCCCGCCGCCGTGGTCGTTCGGCCTGTGGCTGTCCACCTCCTTCACCACCTCCTACGACGAGGAGACAGTGACGTCGTTCATCGAGGGCATGCGGGAACGCGAACTGCCGCTCTCCGTCTTCCACTTCGACTGCTTCTGGATGCGCGAGTTCAACTGGTGCGACTTCCAGTGGGACCCGCGGGTGTTCCCCGACCCCGAAGCCATGCTCCAGCGGCTGAAGGCCAAGGGCCTGCACATCAGCGTCTGGATCAACCCGTACATCGCCCAGCGGTCGCCGCTCTTCGCGGAGGGCAAGGCACTCGGCCACCTCCTGCGCCGACCGGACGGCAGCGTGTGGCAGTGGGACCTGTGGCAGCCGGGCATGGCGCTGGTCGACTTCACCAGCCCGGCCGCCCGCGACTGGTACGCGTCGAAACTCGAGGCGCTGCTCGCGCAGGGCGTCGACTGCTTCAAGACCGACTTCGGCGAACGCGTCCCGCTGGACGTGGAGTACGCCGACGGTTCGGACCCGGAGCGGATGCACAACTACTACACGTACCTCTACAACAGGACCGTCTTCGACGTGCTGCGCAAGCACCGCGGCGAGGGCGAGGCCGTCGTGTTCGCGCGGTCGGCGACGGCCGGCAGCCAGCAGTTCCCGGTCCACTGGGGCGGCGACTGCGAGGCGACCTACGAGTCGATGGCGGAGTCACTGCGCGGCGGACTCTCCCTCGGGCTCTCCGGCTTCGGCTACTGGAGCCACGACATCGGCGGCTTCGAGGGCACCCCGAGCCCGGCCCTGTTCAAACGCTGGACAGCGTTCGGGCTCCTCTCCTCCCACAGTCGCCTGCACGGCAGTTCGTCCTACCGGGTGCCGTGGCTGTTCGACGAGGAGGCCGTGGACGTACTGCGGCTGTTCACCCGGCTGAAGCTCCGCCTCATGCCGTATCTGTACGAGGCTGCCCGCACCGCCCACACCGAGGGCGTCCCGATGATGCGGGCTATGGTCCTGGAGTTCCCGGACGACCCCGGATGCGCGCACCTGGAACGGCAGTTCATGCTCGGCCCCGACCTGCTGGTCGCTCCGGTGTTCAGCGACGAGGGCGATGTCTCGTACTACGTCCCCGAGGGCGAGTGGACCCACTTCCTGACCGGCCGCACGGTGACCGGCCCCCGCTGGGTACGGGAACGCCACGGCTTCGACAGCGTGCCGCTGCTGGTGCGTCCCGGGTCGGTGATCCCGGTCGGCGCGGTGGACGACCGTCCGGACTACGCGTACGCCGACGGGGTCACGCTGCACGCGTACGGCCTGGAGCGCGGCGCCCAAGTGACCGTCCCGGTAGGGGACATGACGTTCACGGTGGTCCGCGAGGGCGACACCCTAAGGGCCTCGTGCGGCGATCCGTCGGTGCCGTGGGGACTGTCGGCGGGCAGACGTGAGGTACGGGCTCAGGCGGGCACCGGCTTCCTGACGGTGGAACTGGGACCGCGCGAACCGGGCTCGTCCGCACCGGGGTCGACGGCACCGGGGCCGGGCAGGTCGGGGCCGGACGAATCGGGAGGCGAATGATGGTGAAGATCACCGATGTGGCACGGCACGCCGGGGTCTCCCCGAGCACGGTGTCGTACGCCCTCAGCGGCAAGCGCCCGATCTCCGAGGAGACCCGGCAGCGCATCGAACGCTCCATCCACGAACTCGGCTACCGCCCCCACGCGGGCGCGAGGGCGCTGGCGAGCAGCCGCTCGAACGTACTGGCACTGGTGATCCCGTTGCGGACCGGCATCCATGTCCCGGTCGCGATGCGGTTCGCGGTGTCGGTGGTCACGGCGGCGCGCAGCCACGACCACGACGTCCTGCTCCTCACCCAGGAGGAGGGCGAGGACGGTCTGCGCCGGGTGGCGGACACGGCCCTCGTGGACGCGCTGATCGTGATGGACGTCCAACTGCACGACCCCCGGCTGCCGTTGCTGCGCACACTGGACCTGCCGTCGGTCCTGATCGGCTTCCCCTCCGAGCCGGCCGGCCTGACCTGTATCGACCTGGACTTCAAGGCGGCGGGCGAGCTGTGCGTGGAGCGCCTGGCGGCGCTCGGCCACCGGGTCATCGCCCTGGTCGGCTCACCGCCCGAGGTGTACGTACGCCGGACCGCGTTCGCCCAGCGCGTGGTCCAGGGGTTCACGGCGGCGGCGGACCGGGGCGGACTGTCGTCCTCGGTCCACCCCTGCGAGGCGACCCCGGCGGCGGCGAGGGTGGTCGCGGAACAACTCCTGCGCGAGCAACCGGCGTTGACGGGGGTAGTCGTCCACAACGAGGCGATCCTGGAACCCCTGATCGACGCCTTCGAACACCTCGGCCTACGGGTCCCCGGCGACCTCTCCGTCACCGCGATCTGCCCGGACGACCTGGCCGAGAGCCTGCCCGTGCCGGTCACCTCGGTCGCCATCCCGTCGGCAGAGGTCGGGGCGCGGGCCGTGGAGCTGCTGATGAAGAAGCTGAACGGCACGGGCCACGCCCCGGAGGCGACCCTCCTGCCACCCCGCCTGACGGAACGCGCGAGCACGGTGGCACGGACGGCACCCTGAACCCTCCTCCTGCCTCTGCGTCTACCTCTGCCTCTGCCTCTGCCTCTACTCCACCGTCACCGACTTCGCCAGGTTCCGGGGCTGGTCCACCTCGTTGCCCCGGGCCGTGGCCAGCTCACAGGCGAAGACCTGCAACGGCACCGTGGCGACGAGCGGCTGGAGCAGGGTCGGTGTGGCCGGAACGCGGATCAGATGGTCCGCGTACGGCACCACGGTCTCGTCCCCCTCCTCCGCGATGACGATGGTCCGCGCACCCCGGGCCCGGATCTCCTGGATGTTGGAGACGATCTTGTCGTGGAGGACGGACCGGCCACGCGCCGAGGGAACGACCACGACGACCGGCACGTCCTCCTCGATCAACGCGATGGGCCCGTGCTTCAACTCGCCCGCGGCGAAGCCCTCGGCGTGCATGTAGGCGAGTTCCTTCAGCTTGAGCGCACCCTCCAGCGCCACCGGATACCCGACGTGCCGCCCGAGGAACAGCACCGTGTTCTTGTCGGCGAGCGAACGCGCCAGCTCACGCACGGGCTCCATGGTCTCCAGCACCCGCTCGACCGCACCGGAGATGTCCGCCAGGTCCCGCACGACGGCCCGGATCTCGTCGCCCCACTTCGTGCCGCGTACCTGCCCCAGATACAGGGCGACCAGATAACAGGCCACCAGCTGCGTGAGGAACGCCTTGGTGGACGCGACGGCGACCTCGGGCCCCGCGTGCGTGTACAGCACCGCGTCCGACTCGCGCGGGATCGTCGAGCCGTTGGTGTTGCAGATGGCCAGCACCCTGGCACCCTGCTCACGTGCGTGCCGCAGCGCCATCAGGGTGTCCATGGTCTCGCCGGACTGGGAGATGGCGATGACGAGGGTCCGCGCGTCGAGAATCGGATCCCGGTACCGGAACTCGCTCGCCAGCTCCACCTCGCACGGGACACGCGTCCAGTGCTCGATGGCGTACTTGGCGATCAGCCCGGCGTGGAAGGCCGTACCGCAGGCGACGACGACGACCTTCTCGACCTCCCGCAGCGCACCGGCGGGAATCCGCACCTCGTCGAGCGTCAGTGAACCGGCCGCGTCGATACGGCCCAGCAGGGTGTCGGCGACAGCCTTGGGCTGCTCGGCGATCTCCTTGAGCATGAAGTAGTCATAGCCCCCCTTTTCCGCCGCCGACACATCCCAGTCGACGTGATAGGACCGCGCGTCCCCCGGACCGCCGTCGAAGCCCGTCACCGTGACCCCGTCCCGGCGCAGCTCCACGACCTGGTCCTGACCCAGCTCGATCGCCGACCGCGTGTGGGCGATGAACGCGGCGACGTCCGAGGCGAGAAAGGCCTCGCCCTCTCCGACGCCCACCACCAGCGGCGAGTTCCGCCGCGCCCCGACCACCACGTCCGGCTCGTCGGCGTGCACCGCGACCAGCGTGAACGCGCCCTCCAGCCGCCGGCAGACGAGCCGCATGGCCTCGGCCAGATCGCCGCAGGACGAGTACTCCTCGGCGAGCAGATGGGCGACGACCTCGGTGTCGGTCTCGGAGGCGAGTTCGTGCCCCCGCTCGGCCAGCTCCGCGCGCAGACAGGCGAAGTTCTCGATGATCCCGTTGTGGACGACGGCGACGCGCCCGGCGTTGTCGAGATGCGGATGCGCGTTGACGTCGGTCGGCCCGCCGTGGGTGGCCCACCGGGTGTGCCCGACCGCCGTACCCCCGGCCGGCAACGGCCGCTCGGCGAGTTCCTTCTCCAGGTTGACGAGCTTCCCGGCCTTCTTGGCCCCGGCCAGCCCGCCATCGGCCAGCACAGCCACCCCGGCCGAGTCGTATCCCCGGTACTCCAGCCGCTTCAGCCCGGCCATCACGACATCGAGAGCCGACTGAGACCCCACATAACCCACGATTCCGCACATGCGCGGCAGCCTAGGCGCCGAGGCGGCCCGAACCCGGCACTTCGTGCCCGAAATGGGCAATTCCCGCCGGGGGCACGAAGCCCCGGGCGGGAACGGGTCCGACAGCGAGATCCTCAGTCGAGCTTGGCCAGCTGCGCGTCGATGATCTCCGTGGGGAAGGCGTAGTCCTTGCCGGTGGAGGCCGAGGCGAAGTTGACGGCGGGGACGTAGGCGACGGTGGTGCCCTTGCGGACGACGACGGCCTTCATCGGCGCCTTCAGACCGGCGTCCACGGTCACGGTCAGGGCGAGCGCCTCGTCCGCTCCCTCGGGCGCCGGGGTCTTGGTCACCTTGAGGGCATCGCTCTTGGTGCCGGTCACGGTGTAGGAGAACCCGGCGGCGCACTTCTCGGCAGAGGTGTTCAGGTCCTTCATGGCCTGCTCGGCGCCGCCGTCCTCGTAGGAGGCCAGCGTGATGACGGCCTGCGCGACATCCAGCTTGGCGAGGAACTGGTTCTCGTCGCTCGCCCCGGCGGCGGGCTTCGCGGCGTCACCCTTCCAGGTCCGCTTCACCACGGCCGCCGGCTTGCCGACGTACGTGGCCGACTGGAGGTACGCCAGCGGGGCGCACGCCGCGTCCTTCGTCGTCACCTTCTCCTGCGCGATGTCGTCCTTCACCGGCACCTTCTCGGTGAGCGTCCCGCTCTTGACGTCCGCCTGCACCAGGGCGACCTTCGCCAACTCGGCGGCGGTGAGCGCCTTGGCGGCGGACTTGTCGGCCTGGGCGGTCGCGCTGTCGCCGTTCTTGACGTCGTCGCCGGACGAGTCGCCGCAGGCGGTGACGAGAAGAGCGAGAGCCGCGGCGGAGGCAGCGAGGGCGGTACGGCGAACTACGGTGGTCCTCAAGGGAGAAAGCTCTTTCTCTTTGGGCGTTTCGGGAGATGTGCTTTACGCGCACTTTACTGACGGGATCCACAGAAAGATCATCGAACCTGCATTCGAAACCCACTCGTGACATGACGCGCCCTGCCCCACCCCGCCCCGCCCGCCCCGGCGTGACGCACCCCACCCCCCACCCCGTCCACACTCCCGTAACAATGGACTGTGATCTCTCCGGTCTCCCCGATGCCCCGGAGCGCCCACCGGCAGCGGCCGGAGGCGACTCCCTACGTCGATCTCACCCGTACCGAGTGGAGTGCGCTGCGCGACAAGACGCCGCTCCCCCTCACCGCCGAGGAGGTCGAGAAGCTGCGCGGTCTGGGCGATGTCATCGACCTCGACGAGGTGCGGGACATCTACCTCCCGCTGTCCCGCCTCCTCAACCTCTATATCGGCGCCACGGACGGCCTGAGAGGCGCCCTGAACACCTTCCTCGGCGAACAGGGCACCCAGACCGGCACCCCGTTCGTCATAGGGGTGGCCGGCTCGGTAGCCGTAGGCAAGTCGACCGTCGCCCGTCTCCTCCAGGCGCTGCTCTCCCGCTGGCCCGAACACCCGCGCGTGGAACTGGTGACCACCGACGGCTTCCTGCTCCCGACCGAAGAGCTGACCTCCCGTGGCCTGATGTCCCGCAAGGGCTTCCCCGAGTCGTACGACCGCCGGGCCCTCACCCGCTTCGTCGCGGACATCAAGGCGGGCAAGGACGAGGTCACGGCCCCCGTCTACTCCCACCTCATCTACGACATCGTCCCCGGCGAGAAGCTCACGGTCCGCCGCCCCGACATCCTGATCGTCGAAGGCCTGAACGTCCTCCAGCCCGCCCTCCCCGGCAGCGACGGCCGCACCCGCGTCGGCCTCGCCGACTACTTCGACTTCAGCGTGTACGTCGACGCCCGCCCCGAGGACATCGAGCGCTGGTACCTCAACCGCTTCCGCCGCCTGCGCGAGACGGCGTTCCAGAAGCCGTCCTCGTACTTCCGCAAGTACACCCAGGTGTCCGAGGAGGAGGCCCTCGACTACGCGCGTACCACCTGGCGCACCATCAACAAGGTGAACCTCCTGGAGAACGTGGCCCCCACCCGGGGTCGCGCCACCCTCATCATCCGCAAGGGCCCGGACCACAAGGTGCAACGCCTCAGCCTGCGCAAGCTCTAGCGAGCCCCGCGACAACCCTCGCGACACACGCCCCGGTTACCCTGCCCCCATGCTCCACCTACGCCTCATCACCCCGGCCGGCAGCACCGACGACGTGGTCCGCCTGATCGAGAAGACGGTCGGCACCACCCACCTCGTCGTCCTCCCCGGCGCCGCCCGCAACCCCGCCGGGGACGTCGTGATGTGTGACGTGGCCCGGGAGGCGGGCGACGAACTCATCGCCGGACTACGGAAACTGGGCCTCGACTCGACCGGCTCGATCGCCGTGGAGAACATCGACCTGTCGCTCTCCCAGCGCGCCGACAAGGCGGAGAAGGACGCGCCCGGCGAGGGCGCGGACGCGGTCCTGTGGGAGCACCTCGCGGAGGCGACACACGAGGAGTCGACCCTCTCGATCACGTACGTCTCGTTCATCACGCTCGCCACGATGATCGCGGCCTGCGGTGTGGTCCTCGACAACGCGATCCTGATCGTGGGCGCGATGGCGGTGGGCCCGGAGTTCGGCCCCCTGGCCGGCCTGAGCACAGCCCTCGTACAACGCCGCCCGAGACTGGCGGCCCGCTCACTGATCGCCCTGCTGGTGGGCTTCGCGGCGGCGATGGCGGTGACGGTCGGTTTCAGCGTCTTCATGGACGCCGTCGGCCTGTTCACCGAGGCGAAACTGGAAGCGAAGCGCCCCAACACCGGCTTCGTCTATGCCCCCGACTGGTTCTCGTTCGTCGTGGCGGCCCTCGCGGGCATCGCCGGCACGCTCTCTCTGACCTCGGCGAAGTCCGGCGCCTTGGTGGGGGTGGCCATCTCCGTGACCACCATCCCGGCCGCGGCCAACGCCGCCGTGGCACTGAGTTACGGCGACATGGGCCAGACCTGGGGCTCCACGAAACAGCTCCTCCTGAACCTCCTGGGCATCATCCTGGCGGCCACCCTCACCCTCCTGGCCCAGAAATGGCTGTGGAGCACCCAGAGAAAACCAGCCCGAACTTCTTGAACCTGGGCGCCTATAGGGGCGCGGGGAACTGCGCGACAAGCCACAACGAACCGGCAGCCCGCAACGAACCAGATCCCCCACCCCGAACCCGGCCCCGCCAACTACCCGAGCGCCGACTTCACGACATCCGCCAACCGCCCGGCCACAGACCGAGCCTGATCGATATCCGCCGCCTCGACCATCACCCGAACCAACGGCTCGGTCCCGGAAGGCCGCAACAACACCCGCCCCGTAGCACCGAGTTCACGCTCGGCCTCCGCCACCGCGGAAGCCAACTCCGCGGAAGACCCCACCCGAGTCCGATCGACATCAGGCACATTCACCAGCACCTGCGGCAACCGCACCATCACCGACGCCAGATCCCGCAGCGTACGACCGGTCTGCGCGACCCGAGCCGCCAGCAGCAGCCCCGTCAGCGTCCCGTCGCCCGTCGTCGCGTGGTCCGAGATGATCACGTGCCCGGACTGCTCACCGCCCAGCGCGTACCCGTGCTCCTTCATCTCCTCCAGCACATACCGGTCGCCGACCGCCGCCTGGATCAGCGACAGCCCCTCCCGCTCCATCGCCAGCTTGAAGCCCAGGTTCGACATCACCGTGGCGACAACGGTGTCCTCACGCAGCACACCCCGCTCCCGCATCGCCAGCGCGAGTACGGCCATGATCTGGTCGCCGTCCACCTCCGCACCGGTGTGGTCGACGGCCAGGCAGCGGTCCGCGTCACCGTCGTGGGCGATGCCGAGGTCGGCCCCGTGTTCGAGAACGGCGGCCTGGAGCTTGCCGAGGTGGGTGGAACCGCAGCCGTCGTTGATGTTGAGGCCGTCCGGCTCCGCGCCGATGGTGACGATCTCGGCGCCGGCCCGCGTGAACGCCTCGGGCGAGACCAGGCTGGCGGCGCCGTGCGCCTCGTCCAGCACCACCTTCAGACCGTCCAGTCGGTTCGGAAGGACCCCGACGAGATGGGTGACGTACCGCTCGAAGCCCTCGTCGTACGACCGGACGCGGCCCACGCCCCCGCCCGTCGGACGGTCCCAGGGAGCGCCGGTGCGGTGCTCCTCGTACACGGCCTCGATCCGCTCCTCCAGCTCGTCGTCGAGCTTGTGGCCACCGCGGGCCAGGAACTTGACGCCGTTGTCCGGCATGGCGTTGTGGCTGGCGGAGAGCATCACACCGAGGTCGGCTCCCAGTTCGGCGGTGAGGAACGCCACCGCCGGGGTGGGCAGCACGCCGACCAGCAGAACGTCGACGCCCGCGCTGGCGAGGCCCGCGATCACGGCGGCCTCCAGGAACTCTCCTGACGCACGTGGGTCCCGCCCGACCACGGCGACCGGCCGGTGGCCCTCGAAGGAACCCGCCTCGGCGAGTACGTGGGCCGCCGCTACGGACAGGCCGAGAGCCAGCTCGGCTGTCAGGTCCGCGTTGGCGACACCGCGCACGCCGTCCGTGCCGAAGAGTCGTCCCACTGGTGTCCTCCGAAGGTGCTGGGAATGTGCGGCTCGTGCCGAGTGTCCATGCCGGACCTGGCTACGTATATCCCCTGTGCCTGTTTCCAGGCTGTAGGGGTCGTTCCTCAAACCTGTGCCGTGAGCCTGTGCTAGGCAAGGCCCCCGGTAAACGAACCGCCCCGACGGCACGGAAAGTGCCGCCGGGGCGATACGTACGAGACGTGTGAAACGTCCGAGAACAGCGGAGCGATTAACGCTTGCTGTACTGCGGGGCCTTGCGGGCCTTCTTGAGACCGGCCTTCTTGCGCTCGACCGCACGGTCGTCACGACGGAGGAAGCCGGCCTTCTTGAGGGCGCCGCGGTTGTTGTCCACGTCGGCCTCGTTCAGCGCGCGGGCCACGCCGAGGCGCAGGGCGCCGGCCTGACCGGAGACACCGCCACCCGTGATGCGGGCGACGACGTCGTAGCGGTTGTCGAGCTCGAGCACCTTGAAGGGCTCGTTGACTTCCTGCTGGTGCACCTTGTTGGGGAAGTAGTCCTCAAGGGTGCGACCGTTGATCTTCCACTTGCCGGTGCCCGGGACGATCCGGACGCGGGCGATGGCGTTCTTGCGACGGCCCAGGCCGGCGGCCGGCTGCGGGTCGCCGAAGCGGCCGTCAAGGGCCTCCGAGTACTCGCCCTCGGCAAGGGGCGCCTCGGACTCGGTGGTGTAGCTCTCGACGTCCGCGTTCTCGAACTCGGCGTCAGCGTTCTCGTCGAGCGGCTGCTCGACAGTGGTCTCGGCCACGATTCTCCTCAGAATTCTCTACGTCTTAGGGGGTGGCCGGAACTACTGCGCGACCTGGGTGATCTCGAACGGCACCGGCTGCTGGGCAGCGTGGGGGTGCTGGTCGCCCGAGTAGACCTTCAGCTTCGACAGGCACTGACGGCCCAGGGTGTTCTTGGGGATCATGCCCTTGATGGCCTTCTCGACGGCCTTCTCGGGGTTCTTGGCCAGCAGCTCGTCGTAGCGGACGGAGCGCAGACCACCCGGGTAACCGGAGTGGCGGTAAGCCATCTTCTGGGTCTTCTTGTTGCCGGAGAGGTGCACCTTGTCCGCGTTGATGATGATGACGAAGTCACCAGCGTCGACGTGCGGCGCATAGATCGGCTTGTGCTTGCCGCGCAGAATGTTCGCGGCGGTGGTCGCCAGACGACCCAGGACGACATCCTGGGCGTCGATGACGTACCACTGGCGAGTGATGTCGCCGGGCTTAGGGCTGAACGTACGCACTTCGTAGCCTTCGCTTCTTCAGTGGATGGGTCCTGACACATGGCATCACTGAAGCGATCGTGCAGCTGGGGACGACAGTGCCGGGACCAGCGCCCGTATGCCGCCCACTGGAAACTGCTCCAGGGAACCTACGTAAGGGCCTCTCGTGTGAGAACGACCAAGCCGATACGCATAACGAACGCCAAGGCTACCCGCGCTGCCCCGGGCGGGTCAAAACGAGGTCGGGATCGGCGGGCGCGGGGACGCGGGGGACAGTCCGGGCCGGGGTGTGAGAAACCACCCGGAACCCCACCCGGGACCCCGACTCCGCTGCTCCCGTGGCCCATGAGAAGGGTCTGAGACGCATCGGCACACGGGTTGCACGGCGTCTAAGATGCGCGCATGAGCTTTGGGCAGGGGGGACCTCAGTGGGATCCCTGGAAACCGAATACCCCGCAACAACCGTGGGACGACCAGAGCGGCCGGGCCCCGCAGCAGCCGTGGGGCGGTCAGAGCGGCGGCCAGGCCCCCGACTGGGCGGCACTCGCCGACGCGTCCGAGACCCGTAACAGACGCCGCAGACTCCTGCTGATCGTCACGGCCGCGGTGGCCACCGTCGGCGTGGGCGCGGCCGTCGCCATGGCCGTGGTCAACGCCGACGGCAACAACCAGGCCTCCAACAAGCCGACCTCAGGGCTGCCCGCCACCGCGGACATCCCCAGCGACACCGCCTCGACGGTGCCGTCGTTCGCGCCGACGAGCGCGCCGCCGCCACTGGATCCGAAGGACTTCATATCCAGTGTGCAGAAGGACACGGCGGAGCTGACGCCGGACACCCTCTTCCCCGGCACACAGCTGACGATGGGCGAGCGCCTCTACAAGAAGGGCCCTACCGCGGACACGGCGAACTGCGCGTCGGCGGCGAAGAACACCCTTCCGAAGATCCTCAAGGACAACAGGTGCACGCGCTTCCTGCGCGTCACCTACAGCAAGGACGGCGTCGCGGTGACGGTCGGCGTGGCCGTCTTCGACACCGAGGCGCAGGCCACGAAGGTCAAGGCCACGGCGGACAAGAAGAGCATCGTCGAGTCCCTCTCCGGCGGCGGTGTCCCGACGTTCTGCCGCTCGGCGATCTGCCGCTCGACCACCAACTCGTACGGCCGCTACGCCTACTTCACGATTGCCGGCTTCACCGACGGCAAGGACGTGACGACTAAGAGCACGGCCGTCTTCACCACGGGCGACGACCTGGGCGAGTTCGCCTTCCGCCAGATCAGGCGCCGCGGCGAGGCCCAGGCTTCGGCGGCGAGCCAGTAGTACGCCCCAGAGGTCTCCTCCCGCCCCTCGATGGCCGACGATCACTGATCGTCGGCCATCGCGCGAAGGCCGTCGCACATGGGCTACGTAACCCAGGAGGTCACGTCAGTGCACCTGGCCCCGCACCCGCCGAGCCTGCAGCTGCCGGTCGGCGAGCTGGTCGTCCGCCGGGTAGGCGACCTCCTCAAGGGTCAGCCCGTACGGCCGTACGACATGCACGGCACTGTCACGCACCCGCGCGTCCAGCACCCGCCGCGGCCACTCCACCGTCCGGTGCCCGTCACCCACGAACAGCAGCGCGCCGACCATGGACCGCACCTGGTTGTGGCAGAAGGCGTCGGCGCGGACCTCGATCTCGACGATGCCGTCCAGCCGTCGGCGTACCCCGAAGTCGAGGATCTCGCGGACCGTCGAGGCCCCCTCGCGCTTCTTCGCGTAGGCGGCGAAGTCATGCTCCCCGACCAGGGACTTGGCAGCGGCGTCCATGACGTCGACATCCAACTCCCAGTCGTGCCACAGGACATGGTTCCGCAGCAGCGGGTCCACCCCGCCCGGCCGGTCGCCGACCCGGTAGACGTAACGCCGCCACAGAGCGGCGAACCGCGCGTTGAACCCACTCGGCGCCTCAGCGGCCCGCCACACCCGCACATCCTTGGGAAGCCGCCCGGCAAGCCGCTTGAGCAGCTTCTCCCGGTGCTCGTCCCACAACCCCACCGGCAGATCGACATGGGCGACCTGCCCCCGCGCATGCACCCCGGTGTCGGTACGCCCGGCCACCGTCAGGTCGTACGTGACCTCCCCGGACCGGGTCACCGTCCGCAGGGCTTCCTCGATCTCCCCCTGTACGGTCCTGCGTCCGCCGGGCTGCCTGGCCCACCCGGAGAACGCGGTGCCGTCGTAGGAAAGGTCCAGCCGCACCCGTACGAACCCGGGCTCTACGTCGTCGCTCACACAGAGATCCTCTCAGCAACACAAAAGCGGGCCCGCTCCGGAAAGGAACGGACCCGCTTTCAGGAACGCTTACGCGTCCTTCGACTCCTCGGCCGGAGCCGCGTCCTCGACGACCTCGTCGGACTTGGCCTCGACGGCCTCGTCCTTCTTGAGGGTGTCTTCCTTGACGGCACGCTTGGTCGCCGCCTCGGCCTCACCGGTGGCCTGCTGGGCCACGGTCAGGGCCTCCACCAGCTCGATGACAGCCATGGGCGCGTTGTCGCCACGACGGTTACCGATCTTGGTGATACGGGTGTAACCACCCGGGCGGTTCTCGTAGCGCGGGCCGATCTCGGTGAAGAGCGTGTGCACGATGCTCTTGTCCGTGATGACCTGGAGCACCTGACGGCGGTTGTGAAGGTCACCCTTCTTCGCCTTGGTGACCAGACGCTCGGCGTACGGACGCAGCCGGCGCGCCTTCGCCTCGGTGGTCGTGATCTTGCCGTGCTCGAAGAGCGACTTCGCGAGGTTCGCAAGAAGCAGCTTCTCGTGCGCGGCACTGCCGCCCAGACGGGCACCCTTGGCGGGCTTCGGCATGATCTTTCTCCTTGTTGTCTGCCCCGGCCGTATCAGGTACCAGAGTCAGTGTCCGAGCGGGCGGTCACCCGTCGGAGATCCGGGAGCAGCCCCGAAGGCGCGATCCCGGAAGGGGCGCGGGGAACTGCGCGACAAGCCACAGCGCACCCGCACCCAAAAACTGTATGCGAAGCCCGAACCGTCAGTACTGCTCGGTCTCCACGAACCCTGCGTCCACATCGTCATCATCATCGGCGCCAAAGGCGTCCACCGCGGCGGTCGGGTCGAACCCGGGAGGCGAGTCCTTGAGCGCGAGACCCATCCCCGCCAGCTTCGCCTTGACCTCGTCGATGGACTTCGCACCGAAGTTGCGGATGTCCAGCAGATCGGCCTCGGAGCGGGCCACGAGCTCACCCACGGAGTGGATGCCCTCACGCTTCAGGCAGTTGTACGACCGAACCGTGAGCTCCAGCTCCTCGATCGGCAGCGCGAGATCGGCGGCGAGGGCGGCGTCCGTCGGGGACGGACCCATGTCGATGCCCTCGGCGTCGATGTTGAGCTCACGGGCGAGCCCGAACAGCTCGACCAGCGTCTTACCGGCCGACGCCATGGCGTCACGGGGACGCATGGCCTGCTTGGTCTCGACGTCGACGATCAGCTTGTCGAAGTCGGTGCGCTGCTCGACACGCGTGGCCTCGACCTTGTACGTGACCTTGAGGACCGGCGAGTAGATCGAGTCGATCGGGATGCGCCCGATCTCCTGACCCACCTGCTTGTTCTGCACAGCGGAGACGTAGCCGCGACCGCGCTCGACGGTCAGCTCCACCTCCAGCTTGCCCTTGCCGTTGAGCGTGGCGAGGACCAGGTCGGGGTTGTGCACCTCGACACCGGCCGGCGGCGCGATGTCGGCGGCGGTGACGAGACCCGGACCCTGCTTGCGCAGGTACATCACGACCGGCTCGTCCTGCTCCGAGGAGACGACGAGCTGCTTGATGTTGAGGATCAGGTCGGTGACGTCCTCCTTGACACCCGGCACGGTGGTGAACTCGTGCAGAACGCCGTCGACACGGATGCTGGTGACAGCCGCACCCGGAATCGAGGACAGCAGAGTCCGACGGAGAGAGTTACCGAGGGTGTAGCCGAAGCCCGGCTCCAGCGGCTCGATGACGAACCGGGAGCGGAACTCGTCGACGACCTCTTCGGTCAGGGACGGGCGCTGAGCGATCAGCATGTGGAAATCCTTCAGTCATGGACACCCGCTATTTGATGCCCGACTAGTACTACAAGGGTACGGGCGATACGGCTCCAAGGAGCCATACCGCCCGAGACCTCAAACCGCCAAGCAACCGTGCGTCAGACCAGGAGGTCTGAAGATCCGAAGATCAGACGCGACGGCGCTTGGGCGGACGGCAGCCGTTGTGCGGGGTGGGGGTGACGTCCTGGATGGAGCCGACCTCAAGACCGGTCGCCTGAAGCGAACGGATGGCCGTCTCGCGACCCGAACCCGGGCCCTTGACGAAGACGTCAACCTTGCGCATGCCGTGCTCCTGCGCGCGGCGGGCGGCCGACTCGGCGGCCATCTGCGCGGCGAAGGGGGTGGACTTGCGCGAGCCCTTGAAGCCGACGTGGCCGGCGGAGGCCCAGGAGATCACGTTGCCCGCGGGGTCCGTGATCGAGACGATGGTGTTGTTGAACGTGCTCTTGATGTGGGCGTGCCCATGAGCGACGTTCTTCTTTTCCTTGCGGCGCACCTTCTTGGCAGCGCCCTGACGACCCTTGGGGGGCATCTAAATCTCCTACAGGGAGGTGGTCGGTCCTACAGCGAAGACCGCTGATGAAGCGTTGTCCGCTGAGGACTACTTCTTGCCCGGCTTCTTCTTGCCGGCGATGGCGCGACGCGGGCCCTTGCGGGTACGAGCGTTCGTGCTGGTGCGCTGACCGTGGACGGGCAGGCCACGGCGGTGGCGAATACCCTGGTAGCAGCCGATCTCGATCTTCCGGCGAATGTCGCCCTGGATCTCGCGACGGAGGTCACCCTCGGTCTTGATGTTGGCGTCCACGTACTCGCGGATCGCGACGAGCTGCTCCTCGGAGAGGTCCCGAACACGGGTGTTCGGGTCGATGCCCGTCTCCGCCAGCGTCAGCTGGGAAAGGGTCCGGCCAATGCCGAACACGTAGGTGAGGGCGACCTCCACACGCTTTTCGCGCGGGATGTCAACACCGGAAACGCGTGCCATTCAATGGCTCCAGTTGTCGTTCGGAGGTCTTCCACAAAGCCGTTTCCCAGCCGCCGTATGAGGTACGAACTGGGTCCCCGGCCTCCGACCGGGGGTATCAGATCCGCTTGACTGAACCTTCGGATCTGGGCTCTGCGTATGAACATGTACTGCTCGCGTCGCGCGAATCTCTGCGGGTGCAGAGGGTGGGTCGTGCGTCAGCCCTGGCGCTGCTTGTGCCGCGGGTTCTCGCAGATGACCATGACCCGACCATGACGGCGGATCACCCTGCACTTGTCGCAGATCTTCTTGACGCTCGGCTTGACCTTCATGGGGTGAGGTTCTCCGGGTCAGTTGCCGGCGGCCCCGCTTGCACGGGACGTGGGCAAGATCTACTTGTATCGGTAGACGATGCGGCCACGCGTCAGGTCGTACGGAGACAGCTCCACCACGACCCTGTCGTCAGGGAGGATGCGGATGTAGTGCATACGCATCTTGCCGCTGATGTGTGCCAGGACCTGGTGGCCGTTCTGGAGCTCAACCTTGAACATGGCGTTCGGAAGAGACTCGACGACAGTGCCCTCGATCTCGATGGCACCTTGCTTCTTGGCCACGCTTCGCCCTTCGAATCGACTACCTTGATCGACTCCCATGCGTTCCCTTGATGGGGCGCATGCGGACATGCGGATGCACGAGAGCCGACGAGTCAGTCTACGTCAGCACACCCGGAAAGACGAATCGAGGAAGAATGCCCCGCGGGCGTGATCCTTAACCGGCACGACACTCCAACACCCGCACCCCGGGGGCCTCCCAGACCGGCCCGCAGGGCGGGCAGCCCCGAAAACGGGCCCCAGGGAATCCGGGGCCGCGACGGCACGCGGCCCCCGGTCAGCACCCGCACGGGTAGAGGCGGACCCCCGAAGCACGGCACGCCGAACCATGGACCGGCACCCACCGAGACAGGCATACCCAAGCAGCCCAGCTCCCGCCAAAGGGAACCAAGGCACTACCCCCACCCAAGCCAGCAGCCCCGAAGCGGGGTGCAGGGGACGCAGTCCCCGCCAGAGGGAACCCGGGCACCGCCCGCACCGGAGCCGGCAGGCCCGAGGGCCGCAGCTCCCCGAGGCGGGGTACAGGGGGACGCAGTCCCCGTCAGGGGGTTCAGGGGGCTGCGCCCCCTGGCCGGGTCGAAGGGGCGGAGGCCCCTGGGGATGGGACGGGTAGGGGCGGCGGGGGCGAGAAACCCCCTACGCCAGCGGATCCGGCGCCGCAGTCACCCCGAGCTCAGCCAACTTCGCCGCCCCCCCGTCGGGAGACGTAAGCACCAACGGCCCCGCCTCCGTCAACGCCACCGAATGCTCCCAGTGCGACGACCACGTCCCGTCCGTCGTGATGACCGTCCAGTCGTCCGCGAGCACCTCGGTCCTCGGCGTACCCAGCGACACCATCGGCTCGATCGCGAGACAGAACCCGGGAACCAGCTTCGGCCCCTTCCCCCGCTTGCGCTCGACGTAGTTCAGCAGATGCGGGTCCATGTGCATCTCCGTACCGATGCCGTGGCCGCCGTAGTCCTCGACGATCCCGTACCGGCCGCCACCCGCCTTCGGCTGACGCCGGATGTACGTCTCGATCGCACGCGAGATGTCGACCAGCCGGTTCCCCAGCTTCATAGCGGCGATCCCCGCCCACATCGACTCCTCCGTCACCCGCGACAGCTCGATCAGCTCCGGAGCGTGCCCCGACCCCACGAACGCCGTGTACGCCGCGTCCCCGTGCCAGCCGTCGATGATCGCGCCGCAGTCGATGGAGATGATGTCCCCGTCCTTCAGCACGACCTCGTCGGACGGGATGCCGTGGACGACGACCTCGTTGACGGAGGTGCAGATCGTGGCCGGGAACCCGCCGTACCCGAGGAAGTTCGGCTTCGCGCCGTGATCCGCGAGCACCTTCCGCGCGACCAGGTCCAGATCCTTCGTACTGGCGCCCGGCACGGCCGCCTCACGAGTGGCCGCGTGGATGGCGGCGACGACAAGCCCCGCCTCGCGCATCTTGGCGATCTGCTCGGGGGTCTTGATCTGCACCATGGGAACTACGGCCTTTCCTGAACCGACCAGTCGGGGAAGCGAACGGACACACAAAGCCAAGGAATCAGCAAGCCAACAAGCCAACGCCAACGATACGGGGCCCCACCCCAATGCAGCAGCCGCGGTCCCCTGACAGGAAACCGCGGCTGTCCGACGTAAAACCAGCAGGACTACTCGCCCTCGCCGTCACCCTTGAGCGCGGCCATCGCCTTGCCCGTGACGTCCTCCACCTTGCCCAGCGCCGAGATCGTCACCACGAGGCCCTGGACCTTGTAGTAGTCGATGATCGGCTCGGTCTGGGTGTGGTAGACCTCCAGCCGCTTGCGGACCGTCTCCTCGGAGTCGTCGTCCCGCTGGTACAGCTCGCCGCCGCAGACGTCACAGACGCCCTCGGCCTTCGGCGGCTGGTACGTCACGTGGAAGACGTGCGCCGAGTCGTTACGGCAGATGCGGCGGCCGGCGATGCGCTTGACCACCTCGTCCTCGGGGACCTCCAGGTCGAGGACCGCGTCCAGCTTCATGGACTCGGCCTTCAGCATCTCGTCCAGCGCCTCGGCCTGCGAGACGTTCCGCGGGAAGCCGTCAAGCAGGAAGCCGTTCACCGCGTCGGACTGCTCCATGCGGTCCTTGGCCATGGCGATCGTGACCTCGTCCGGCACCAGGTTGCCCGCGTCCATGTAGGACTTCGCGAGTTTCCCGAGATCCGTCTGCTTGCTGATGTTGGCCCGGAAGAGGTCGCCCGTGGAGATGTGCGGGATCGACAGGTTCTTGGCGAGGAACGCGGCCTGCGTTCCCTTCCCGGCACCAGGCGGCCCGACGAGGACGATTCGCATCAGCGGAGGAACCCTTCGTAATTGCGCTGCTGGAGCTGGCTCTCAATCTGCTTCACGGTCTCAAGACCGACACCCACGATGATGAGGATGCTGGTCCCGCCGAACGGGAAGTTCTGGTTTGCCCCGAAACCAACCAACGCCATCGTCGGTACGAGAGCGATCAGACCCAGGTACAGCGAACCTGGCCAGGTGATCCGGTTGAGTACGTAGCTCAAATACTCAGCAGTCGGCCGACCAGCCCGGATGCCCGGGATGAAGCCACCATACTTCTTCATGTTGTCGGCTACTTCTTCGGGGTTGAAGGAGATGGCGACGTAGAAGAACGCGAAGAAAACGATCAGCGTGAAGTACGTGGCGATGTAAATCGGGTGGTCACCCTTGGTCAGGTTCTGCTTGATCCACGTCTCCCAGCCGGAGTTGCCGCCGGAGAACTGCGCGACCAGCGCGGGGATGTAGAGCAGTGACGAGGCAAAGATCACAGGGATGATGCCGGCCTGGTTGACCTTGAGCGGGATGTACGTCGACGTACCGCCGTAGGACCGGCGCCCGATCATGCGCTTCGCGTACTGGACCGGGATACGGCGCTGAGCCTGCTCGACGAAGACCACCAGCGCGACCATGACGAGGCCGACGGCGATGACCGTGCCGAACTCGATCCAGCCGCCCGCCAGGGTGCCCTGGGTCTTGATGGTCCACAGCGCGGCCGGGAAGGTGGCGGCGATCGAGATGAACATCAGGATGGACATGCCGTTGCCGATACCGCGGTCGGTGATGAGCTCACCGAGCCACATGACCATGGCGGTGCCGGCGGTCATGGTGATGACCATGGTGACGGTCACGAAGATCGACTGGTCCGGGACGATCTCGCTGGCGACCTGGCAGCCGCTGAAGAGCGCACCGCTGCGCGCGGTGGCGACCAGGCCGGTGCCCTGGAGGATGGCGAGAGCCACTGTCAGGTAACGGGTGTACTGCGTGATCTTCGACGTGCCCGCCTGGCCCTCCTTCTTGAGGGCTTCCAGACGCGGGATCACCACCGTCAGCAGCTGCAGGATGATGCTCGCCGTGATGTACGGCATGATGCCCAGCGCGAAGATCGTGATCTGCAGCAGTGCCCCGCCGCTGAACATGTTGACCAGGCCGAACAGGCCCTGGTTTCCACCCTTCGCGGCGACGTCGATACACGTCTGGACGTTCTGATAGTCGACACCTGGGATCGGGATGTGCGTACCCACCCGATAGACCACGATGATGCCGAGCGTGAAGAGCAGCTTCTTGCGCAGGTCGGGCGTCTTGAACGCCCGGGCGAACGCGGTGAGCACGGTGCCTCCTGCGACCCCCGCGCTACTGCGTAGAGGTGACGGTTTTGAGGTTCGACGAATACGTTGACAGATAACTAACAGCCAAGAGGCGTCCGGAGTTCCTTGTGAACACAACGGACTCAACTTGACAGTGCTGGCCACCTTACCGGCGACCAAGCTTCCTAGGAACGACCAACCGGGGATACCCCATTTGTGGGGTATCCCCGGTAGGGATCGCTCAAGTCATCGAGACGCCTGTGGTATTCAGAGCAGCTCGGTGACGGTACCGCCGGCGGCGGTGATCTTCTCCTTGGCGGAGCCGGAGACGGCGTCGACCGTCACCTGCAGCGCCACGGAGATCTCGCCCTGGCCGAGGACCTTGACGAGGCTGTTCTTGCGAACCGCACCGTTGGCGACGAGCCCCTCGACGGTGACTTCGCCACCCTCCGGGTACAGCGACGCCAGCTTGTCGAGGTTCACGACCTGGTACTCGGTCTTGAACGGGTTCCTGAAGCCCTTGAGCTTCGGGAGACGCATGTGGAGGGGCATCTGGCCACCCTCGAAACGCGCCGGAACCTGGTAACGAGCCTTCGTGCCCTTGGTACCACGTCCAGCCGTCTTACCCTTCGACGCCTCACCACGACCCACACGGGTCTTGGCGGTCTTGGCGCCCGGGGCAGGACGGAGGTTGTGGATCTTGAGCGGGTTGTTCTCCGCCATGATCAGTCGACCTCCTCAACCGTCACGAGGTGGCGGACGGTGTGAACCATTCCGCGGAACTCGGGGCGGTCCTCCTTGACGACCTGCGTGTTGATGCCCTTGAGACCAAGGGAGCGCAGGGTGTCACGGTGGTTCTGCTTGCTGCCGATGTACGACTTCGTCTGCGTGACCTTGAGGCGAGCCATTACGCACCCGCTCCCGCACGCGCACGGAGCAGAGCCGCGGGGGCGACGTCCTCGAGGGGCAGACCACGGCGAGCCGCGATCTCCTCGGGACGCTGCAGGCCCTTGAGGGCCGCCACGGTCGCGTGCACGATGTTGATCGCGTTGGACGAGCCGAGCGACTTCGACAGGATGTCGTGAACGCCGGCGCACTCCAGGACAGCACGCACCGGGCCACCGGCGATAACGCCGGTACCGGGGGAAGCAGGCTTGAGCAGGACGACGCCCGCGGCCTTCTCGCCCGTGATCGGGTGCGGGATGGTGCCCTGGATACGGGGGACCTTGAAGAAGTGCTTCTTGGCCTCTTCAACACCCTTGGCGATCGCGGCCGGCACCTCCTTGGCCTTGCCGTAACCGACACCGACGGTGCCATCGCCATCGCCCACTACGACGAGCGCAGTGAAGCTGAAGCGACGACCACCCTTCACAACCTTGGCGACGCGGTTGATCGCGACAACGCGCTCAACGTACGCGGTCTTCTCGGCGGCAGCGTTGCCACCGTCACGGCCCTTCCGGTCCCGCCGCTCGCCGCCACCGGCACCGCTTCCACGGCGCTGGGGTCCAGCCATTGGATTACCTCTCTCTTTTTCCGCTAGCTACGCTGCGCCGCGACACAAGGCCGCGAGCGCGACGGGCGGCTCAGAACTTGAGCCCGGCTTCGCGGGCGGCGTCGGCCAGGGCGGCGATACGCCCGGCGTACCGGCTGCCACCACGGTCGAACACGACGGCCTCGACACCGGCGGCCTTGGCGCGCTCGGCGACGAGTGCGCCGACCTTGCCGGCCTGCGCCGACTTGTCTTCGCCCTCGTTACCGCGGATCGAAGCGTCCAGGGTCGACGCCGACGCCAGGGTGTGACCCTGGATGTCGTCGATGACCTGGGCCACGATGTGGCGGTTCGAGCGGGTTACAACCAGGCGGGGACGCTCAGCCGTTCCGTTGACCTTCTTACGGATCCGGATGTGACGCCGCTTGATGGCAGCACGCTTGTAAGCGTCGCCCTTAGCGATCTTCGTACCGTATGCCATGGCTTACTTACCCGCCTTTCCGACCTTGCGGCGGATGACTTCGCCCTCGTACTTGACACCCTTGGCCTTGTACGGGTCGGGCTTGCGCAGCTTGCGGATGTTGGCCGCAACCTCGCCGACCTTCTGCTTGTCGATGCCCTCGACCGAGAAGTGGGTCGGGTTCTCGACCTTGAACGAGATGCCCTCGGGCGCCTCGACAGTGATCGAGTGGCTGTAGCCGAGCGCGAACTCAAGGGTCGAACCCTTGGCCGCCACGCGGTAACCGACACCGCTGATCTCGAGCTTCTTCACGTAACCCTGGGTCACGCCGGTGATCATGTTCGCCACCAGCGTGCGGGACAAGCCGTGCAGGGCCTTGTTCTGACGCTCGTCGTTGGGGCGGGTGACGTTGAGAACGCCGTCCTCACCCTTGGCGATGTCGATCGGCGCAGCGACGGTGTGAGAGAGGGCGCCCTTGGGGCCCTTCACCTGGACCGTACGGCCGTCGATGGTGACGTCCACGCCGGCGGGAACCGTGATGGGGAGCTTGCCAATACGCGACATAGCTGTTTCCTCCGTTCCCTTCTACCAGACGTAGGCGAGGACTTCTCCGCCTACGCCCTTCTTGCCGGCCTGCTGTCCAGTGAGGAGACCGTGCGACGTGGAGATGATCGCCACGCCCAGGCCGCCGAGCACCTTCGGCAGGTTGGTGGACTTCGCGTAAACCCGGAGACCGGGCTTGGAGATCCGCTTGATGCCCGCGATGGAGCGCTCACGGTTCGGGCCGAACTTCAGCTCGAGGACGAGCTTCTTGCCGACTTCGGCGTCCTCGACCTTCCAGCCCGTGATGAAGCCCTCCTGCTGGAGGATCTCCGCGATGTGAGACTTGATCTTGCTGTGCGGCATCGCGACGTCGTCGTGGTATGCCGAGTTCGCGTTACGCAGACGAGTCAGCATGTCCGCGATCGGATCAGTCATGGTCATGAATTGGCCTTCGGCCTCTCTCGCCGGGGTTTCCTGGATGCGCCATCCCTCTCCCCACTCACTCAGTGGCGGGACGGGTGCGGTGCGGGGGACCTACGGCGTAGTAAGTCGTACGGGCGGCAATCAGGCGCCCAACCCTCCAAGCCTAAGCCATGAAAGGGTGGGCGCCTGACACGCCCATTGCTTACCGAGAGCTTCGGGTATCCCTAGAAAGCGGGGATTACCAGGAGCTCTTGGTCACGCCCGGCAGCTCGCCACGGTGAGCCATCTCACGAAGGCACACGCGGCAGAGGCCGAACTTGCGGTACACGGAGTGCGGACGGCCGCAGCGCTGGCAGCGCGTGTAGCCACGTACACCGAACTTGGGCTTACGAGCAGCCTTGGCAATCAGAGCCTTCTTCGCCATCTCGCTTACGCCTCCTTGAAGGGGAAGCCGAGGTGACGGAGGAGCGCGCGGCCCTCAGCGTCGTTGGTCGCCGTGGTCACCACGGTGATGTCCATACCCCGGGTGCGGTCGATCTTGTCCTGGTCGATCTCGTGGAACATGACCTGCTCGGTGAGACCGAAGGTGTAGTTGCCACGGCCGTCGAACTGCTTGGGAGACAGACCACGGAAGTCGCGGATGCGCGGAAGCGCGAGCGACAGGGTGCGGTCCAGGAACTCCCACATGCGGTCGCCACGAAGCGTGACGTGGGCACCGATCGGCTGACCCTCGCGCAGCTTGAACTGCGCGATGGACTTGCGGGCCTTGGTGACGGCCGGCTTCTGACCGGTGATCGTGGTGAGGTCGCGGATGGCGCCCTCGATCAGCTTGGAGTCGCGGGCGGCGTCGCCCACACCCATGTTGACCACGATCTTGACGAGGCCGGGGATCTGCATGACGTTCTCGTAGGAGAACTCCTCACGCAGCTTGCCCGCGATGTCCTCGCGGTACTTCGTCTTGAGACGCGGAGTCGTGGTGGTAGTCATCAGATGTCCTCACCCGTCCGCTTGGCAACGCGGATCTTGTTGCCCTCGTCGTCGAAGCGGTAACCGACACGCGTGACAACCTTGTTGCCGTCCTTCTCAACGACCAGCTGGACGTTGGAGACGTGGACGGGCGCCTCGGTCGTGATGATGCCGCCGGCCTGCGAACCCTTTGCCGTCGGGCCGGCCTTCGTGTGCTTCTTGACCCGGTTGACACCCTCGACCAGGACGCGGTCCTCGCGGGGGAAGGCCGCGATGACCTTGCCCTGCTTGCCCTTGTCCTTACCGGTGATGACCTGAACCAGGTCGCCCTTCTTGATCTTCATGCTTACAGCACCTCCGGCGCGAGCGAGATGATCTTCATGAACTTCTTCTCGCGCAGCTCCCGGCCCACCGGGCCGAAGATACGGGTGCCACGAGGGTCGCCGTCGTTCTTGAGAACAACGGCGGCGTTCTCGTCGAAGCGGATGTACGAGCCGTCGGGACGGCGACGCTCCTTGACGGTGCGAACGATGACCGCCTTGATGACGTCACCCTTCTTCACGTTGCCACCGGGGATCGCGTCCTTGACGGTGGCGACGATGACGTCGCCGATGCCCGCGTAGCGGCGACCGGAGCCACCGAGGACACGGATGCAAAGGATTTCCTTCGCACCAGTGTTGTCGGCGACACGCAGTCGCGACTCCTGCTGGATCACGTCTATCTCCTGATTGTCTGCCGGTTCCCGGCGAGCTCCGCAGGTGTTGTTCTACGGAGCTCACCGAGCCTGGCGGAACTTCCCTGCGAGGATGCCCGCAGGAGGACTTACTTGGCCTTCTCGAGGATCTCGACGATGCGCCAGCGCTTCGTCGAGGACAGCGGACGGGTCTCCATGATGATGACCCGGTCGCCGACGCCGGCAGCGTTCTGCTCGTCGTGAGCCTTGAGCTTGTTCGTACGGCGGATGACCTTGCCGTACAGCGCGTGCTTCACGCGGTCCTCGACAGCGACGACGACGGTCTTGTCCATCTTGTCGCTGACGACCAGACCCTCACGGGTCTTGCGGAAACCGCGGCTCGTGTTGGTCTCTTCAGTCACGTTGCTCTCGCTCATCAGGCGCTCTCCACCGTTTCGATGCCCAGCTCGCGCTCACGCATCAGGGTGTAGATCCGCGCGATGTCCTTACGGACGGCCTTGAGCCGACCGTGGTTCTCGAGCTGACCGGTCGCCGCCTGGAAGCGGAGGTTGAACAGCTCTTCCTTGGCTTCGCGGAGCTTGTTGAGAAGCTCCTCGTCACCCAGTTCGCGCAGCTCGGACGCCTTGGTACCGGCCGACATCACGCTTCACCTGCCTCGCGCTTGACGATCCGGCACTTCATCGGCAGCTTGTGGGCTGCGCGAGTGAGGGCCTCACGAGCGATCTTCTCGTTGGGGTATGACAGTTCGAACATGACCCGGCCCGGGTGCACGTTCGCGATCCACCACTCGGGAGAACCCTTACCGGAACCCATGCGGGTCTCGGCAGGCTTCTTCGTGAGGGGGCGGTCCGGGTAGATGTTGATCCAGACCTTGCCGCCACGCTTGATGTGGCGGGTCATCGCGATACGGGCAGCCTCGATCTGACGGTTGGTCACGTAAGCCGGCGTGACGGCCTGAATGCCGTACTCGCCGAACGAGACCGTGGTACCGCCCTTGGACATGCCACGACGCTTCGGGTGGTGCTGCTTGCGGTGCTTGACCCTACGGGGGATCAGCATTTCGGTCAGGCCTCCGTTCCGGTGCTTTCAGCAGCCGGAGCGGCAGCCGCCGGAGCCTCGGCCTTGGGGGCCTCGGCAGCGGGAGCCTGCTGCGGCTTGCGGCCGCGGCCGCCACGCTCGCCACCACGGCCACCACCACGGGCCGGACGGTCGCTGCCGCCACCGGCAGCGCCGCGGGCCGGGCGGTTACCCGCACGGGCAGCAGCGTTCTCGGCGCGGACCTCGGCGATGTTCTTGACGTCGCCCTTGTAGATCCAGACCTTCACACCGATACGGCCGAAGGTCGTCTTGGCCTCGAAGAAGCCGTAGTCGACGTTCGCGCGGAGCGTGTGCAGGGGCACACGGCCCTCGCGGTAGAACTCCGAGCGGGACATCTCGGCGCCGCCGAGACGGCCACCGCACTGGATCTTGATGCCCTTGGCGCCGGCCTTCATCGACGACTGCATGCTCTTACGCATGGCACGCCGGAAGGAGACGCGGGAGGACAGCTGCTCAGCAACAGCCTGAGCGACCAGCTGGGCGTCGAGCTCGGGGTTCTTGACCTCGAGGATGTTGAGCTGGACCTGCTTCTTGGTCAGCTTCTCCAGGTCGCCGCGAATACGGTCGGCCTCGGCGCCGCGGCGGCCGATGACGATGCCCGGACGCGCGGTGTGGATGTCGACGCGGACGCGGTCACGGGTGCGCTCGATCTCGACCTTCGAGATGCCGGCGCGCTCCATGCCGGACGTCATCATCCGACGGATGGCGACGTCTTCACCGACGTAGTCCTTGTACAGCTTGTCGGCGTACCAACGCGACTTGAAGTCGGTGGTGATGCCGAGTCGGAACCCGTGCGGGTTTACCTTCTGGCCCATTACCGGGAACCTTCCTTGCTGCTGACGACCACGGTGATGTGGCTGGTCCGCTTGCGGATCCGGTAGGCGCGGCCCTGGGCACGCGGACGGAACCGCTTCAGGGTCGGACCCTCGTCGACGTACGCCTCAGTGATGACGAGGCTGTCGGCGTCGGTGTGGTCGTAGTTGTGTGCGGCGTTGGCGATGGCGCTGTCAAGCACCTTGCCGACCGGCACGCTCGCGGCCTGCGGGGCGAAACGCAGGACCGCCTGAGCCTCCGTGGCATCCATGCCACGGATAAGGTCCACCACGCGGCGGGCCTTCATGGGCGTGACGCGGATGTACCGCGCCTGGGCCCTGGCTTCCATGGTTGTCCTTCCAGTGTCTGTCATGGTCGATTCCACCCCGCGTTAGCGGCGCTTCGACTTCCGGTCGTCCTTGACGTGACCCCGGAAGGTGCGCGTCGGCGAGAACTCGCCGAGCTTGTGGCCGACCATCGACTCGGTGACAAACACCGGAATGTGGGTCTTGCCGTTGTGCACCGCGATCGTGTGGCCGAGCATGGCCGGGATGATCATCGAGCGACGGGACCAGGTCTTGATGACGTTCTTGGAACCGGCTTCGTTCTGTACGTCCACCTTCTTGATGAGGTGGTCGTCGACGAAGGGCCCCTTCTTGAGACTACGCGGCATCTAAACCCGCTCCTAGCGCTTCTTGTTCGTCTTGCGGCGGCGGACGATGTACTTGTTCGAAGCCTTCTTCGGCGAACGAGTACGACCCTCCTTCTGACCCCACGGCGAGACCGGGTGACGTCCACCGGAGGTCTTGCCTTCACCACCACCGTGCGGGTGGTCAACCGGGTTCATCGCCACACCGCGAACGGTCGGACGGACGCCAAGCCAGCGCTTACGGCCGGCCTTGCCCCAGTTGATGTTGCTCTGCTCGGCGTTGCCGACCTCGCCGACCGTGGCGCGGCAGCGCTGGTCGACCAGGCGGATCTCACCGGAGGGCATACGAAGGTGGGCCATCGTGCCCTCCTTCGCCAGCAGCTGCACCGAGGCACCGGCGGAGCGGGCGAACTTGGCGCCGCCACCGGGACGGATCTCGATCGCGTGGATCGTGGTACCGACCGGGATGTTGCGGAGCGCCAGGTTGTTGCCCGGCTTGATGTCGGCCCCAGGACCGTTCTCGACGCGGTCACCCTGCGACAGGTTACGGGGGGCGAGGATGTAGCGCTTCTCGCCGTCCGCGTAGTGCAGCAGCGCGATGCGCGCGGTGCGGTTGGGGTCGTACTCGATGTGCGCGACCTTCGCCGGCACGCCGTCCTTGTCGTGACGACGGAAGTCGATCACGCGGTAGGCGCGCTTGTGTCCGCCACCTTGGTGGCGAACGGTCACACGACCGGAATTGTTACGGCCGCCCTTGCTGTGCAGGGGGCGAACCAGCGACTTCTCCGGCGTGGACCGCGTGACCTCGACGAAGTCGGCGACGCTGGAGCCACGGCGGCCCGGCGTAGTCGGCTTGTACTTGCGGATTCCCATTTCTCAGTCCTCGTCCGATATCGGACGATCCGACCCGCTTATGCGGCCGGACCGCCGAAGATGTCGATACGGTCGCCCTCGGCGAGGGTCACGATCGCGCGCTTGGTGTCAGCGCGCTTACCGAAACCGCTCTTGGTGCGCTTGCGCTTGCCGATGCGGTTGATCGTGTTGACCCCGGTGACCTTGACCGAGAAGACCGCCTGGACGGCCTGCTTGATCTGGGTCTTGTTGCTGCCGGGAGCGACGATGAACGTGTACTTGTTCTCGTCGATGAGCGCGTAGCTCTTCTCCGACACGACCGGCTTCAGCAGGACGTCACGGTGGTCCGTGAACGACTTGCTGATCGGCGTGACGACGGTGTTCTTGCCCTCGGCCTCGTGGCGCTTCGCCTTGGCGACGCGCGCGGCCTTGGCGACCTTGGCCGCCTTGGAGGCAATGGCGGGGTGACGGATCGCCATCAGACCTCGCTCCCTTCGGTGTCAGTGGCCTTGGGGCCGGACACGAAGGACTCGAAAGCGGCCTGGGTGAAGACCACGTCGTCCGAGACGAGAACGTCGTACGTGTTCAGCTGGCCCGGGTCCAGGATGTGCACCTGGGGCAGGTTGCGGGCGGAAAGCAGCCCGGCCTCGTCGGAGCGCTCGATGACCAGGAGCACGTTCTTGCGCTCGCTGACCTTGCCGAGGAAGCTCTTCGCGGCCTTGGTGGAGGGGGTGTCGCCCTCGATCACGCCGGTGATGACGTGGATGCGAGCGTTACGGGCCCGGTCGGTGAGGGCGTGGCGCAGGGCCGCGGCCTTCATCTTCTTCGGGGTCCGCTGCGAGTAGTCACGCGGCTGCGGGCCATGGACGACGCCACCGCCTGCGAACTGCGGCGCACGGGTCGAACCCTGACGGGCGCGGCCGGTGCCCTTCTGACGGTAGGGCTTCCTACCGCCACCACGGACCTCGGCGCGGGTCTTGGTCTTGTGCGTGCCCTGACGGGCAGCGGCCAGCTGTGCGACGACGACCTGGTGAAGCAGCGGGATGCTGATCTTCTCTACGTCGAAGATCTCCGCGGGGAGCTCGACGCTTCCGGCCTTCTCGCCAGCGGGCGAAAGGATGTCAACAGTGCTCATCGGTACCTCAGGCCCCCTTGGCCGCGGTGCGGACCAGGACGAGGCCGCCGTTCGGACCAGGGATAGCGCCCTTGATGAGCAGCAGTCCCTTCTCCGCGTCAACGGCATGGACGGTCAGGTTCTGGGTGGTGACCCGCTCGTTACCCATGCGGCCCGCCATGCGCATGCCCTTGAAGACACGGCCAGGGGTGGCACAGCCACCGATGGAACCGGGGGAGCGGTGCTTGCGCTGGACACCGTGGCCGGCGCCGAGTCCCTTGAAGTTGTGACGCTTCATGACACCGGCGAAGCCCTTGCCCTTGCTGTTGCCGGTCACGTCCACCTTGATGCCGGCCTCGAAGGTCTCGGCAGTGATCTCCTGGCCGAGGGTGTACTCGCTGGCACCAGCGGTACGGATCTCGACGAGGTGGCGGCGGGGGGTGACGTCAGCCTTGGCGAAGTGACCCTTGAGGGGCTTGTTCACCTTGCGAGGGTCGATCTCGCCGAAGGCGATCTGGACCGACTCGTAGCCGTCGGAGTCATTCGTACGGACCTGGGTCACGACGTTCGGACCGGCCTTGACGACGGTGACGGGAACAACACGGTTGTTCTCGTCCCACACCTGCGTCATGCCGAGCTTCTCGCCCAGGATGCCCTTGATCTGCTTAGCCATTCTCAGATCACCGTCCCCTAGAGCTTGATCTCGATGTCGACACCGGCCGGGAGGTCGAGTCGCATCAGAGAGTCAACGGTCTTGGGCGTCGGGTCGAGAATGTCGATCAGGCGCTTGTGCGTGCGCATCTCGAAGTGCTCGCGCGAGTCCTTGTACTTGTGCGGCGACTTGATGACGCAGTACACGTTCTTCTCAGTGGGCAGCGGCACCGGGCCCGCGACCGACGCACCAGTGCGTGTCACCGTCTCGACGATCTTCTTCGCCGAGGAGTCGATGACCTCGTGGTCGTAGGCCTTGAGCCGGATGCGGATCTTCTGTCCCGCCATGGCTACTCAGTAGTCCTGTCTCTTCGTACGCTCTGGAACCCGGTGTTCCGTACTCACCATTCGCCCGCTTGTCCGACCCACGCGGTCGGGTGTGTCGCGCTCTCACCGACATGGATGTCCCATATGAGACGTCCCTGCACGGGAAGCACGGCCCTTCCGGAACCGCGGGCCGGGGGCGACTGCGTCAAATTCTCCTGACGCGAACCCACCGGGTGCCTGGCCGGCGCCGCACTGACACTTCCCGAAAGATTCCCGTACGTCCGCCCCAGCGCTGCCTTACGACAGATTGGGCGACGAGTACTGTGGGACTCGCTTTCGGTCCTCCCGGCGGGAGGCGCGCAGCATCGACAACTCGACCGAGCAACTCGGACAGTCTGCCATACGGGGCAGCCGCTCCGCCAATCGGGCCGGAGACAATACCCGCAGGGTGACGAAGGTCAAACCTGACCACGCGTGTCCCCGCACCTCGCGGCATCGGCCATGATCCCGGTGTGACGTACGACATGGACCTGAACGGGGCGGCGGCGCGCCTGGAGTGGCACATACGAGCGTGGCGGGCGGAGGGCCTGCGAGTCTCGGACGTCCTGTGGGCAAGGGAGGCAGACGCCCTTGCCGTACAGATCCAGTCCCCGTCCTGGCAGGTCCAGCTCACCGTGGAACTGCACGGAGCCGGCCGGGCGCGAGTCTTTTTCCTCTCGGCGGCCGAGCCTGCCGGAGAACGCCACCGGGTCTCGTCCCTCGACGCGTGGAGCGCGCTGCTGACGGAATCGGTGGCCCGCGCCTCCCGCGTACGCCTGGTGCAGGCCCGCCTGCTGACCAGCACCTGTACGACCGGCTGGCTGGACTGGATCCACGGGGAGCTGTGGCTGCTCCCCGATGGCCTGCTGCGAGTCCGCAGCGGTCTGCTGACGACGCTGGTGAACTCCGGCGGCTCCGGCCTGACCCCGCGGGACCCCTACCGGCTCATCGCCCACGACCCGGAGACCGTCCTGGCCACCCATCCCACGAACAAGCTGATCCTGTTCGCGCAGATGAGCGCGGCCCGCCTGCACGGCGGGTTGGCCACCTCCGGCCTGGAGGTGGCCATGACGGACGGCACCCACCACAAACTCCTGTGGACATCCTGGGACCCGGCCCGCCGACTACTGCGGGAGCGATTGCTCCCCCTGCTGGGACCACGGCTCACTCACTGACGTCGTACGACGATCAGCGCACGTCGATGTAGTCCTGGCCGCTGGTAGCGGTGCCGGTGGTCGTGTTGCCGAGGTACACCCACCGGAAGAACCCGTCGGTGGAGGCGGTGACCGTGGTACGGAGGGCGCCCGCGCTGTTGGTGGTGACCTTCTTGAGCGTCTTGAAGGTGGTCGCACCCTGGGCACGGAACTGGAGAGCGACCGTGCTGCCGGCGTAGGCGTCGTTCTTCTTGGTGGTCCAGTTCGCCCGGGTCAGCTTGCCCGAGACGGTGACCTTCTTGCCCTTGGCGACCGGCTCGGGGGTGGCGTCGGCGACGGAGAGCTTGGCGGCGCGGCGGAGGGAGACGGATCCGGGCCTCGTCTCGTACTCCTGAGCCGCGATGGTGATCTCGTCGGCTTTCCATAGACGGAGCAGCACGGCGATCTTCCACTTGGTGGCGTCGCTGTTGGAGTCCACGTGATCCTGGGACGGATGGGGGTCGATGTACAGGTTGCCCTCACAATGGGCCCTCTTGAGGCTGAGCTCGTAGCAGGTGTAACCGCCAGGCCCTATGTAGTCCTCTCCAGTCTTGACCGCCTCCGTCATACCTCCCCGGTAGATGAAGGGCTCCGCGTCATAGCGGAACGGGTGGTCTGTGTCGTATCCCGGAGGCAGGGCGATGTTGAAGCTGATGAGCGGTTCCACCACCCGCGACGTGCCGACCACGACCGGCTTGCCGTTGTTGATGACGAGGTCCGACAGGACGATGCCCGTGTCCTTCGCCTGCGCGGCCGGGGCGTTGAGCACCGAGAGCGCGAGGGCTCCGGCTGTCGCGATCACGGCGGCGGTGCGTCTTCGGTTCATTCAGACCTCTCCGATGTGTAAAGGAATCGGAAAGGCTACACCGGTGTGATCAACTGCCGGACGCGTACGGGATGAACTCGGCCCAGGTGGTGGGGGCGAGGGTGAGGCGGGGGCCCTCGGGGGCTTTGGAGTCACGGACGTGGACGGCAGCGGGGGCGGTGGCTATCTCGACGCAGTCGCTGGGGTTGCTGCTGTCGCTGTAGCTGCTCTTGAACCAGTGGAGTTCCGTGGCGCTCATAGTGCTCCCAGCGCTTGCTCGATGAAGGCCAGCGACTCCCCCGGGGAGAGCGCCTGAGTCCGGATGATGCCATACCGCAGTTCGAGGATCTGGAGCTGCCTCGGGCTGGAGACCGGTCGTCCGCCGAACTCGTCGTCGGTGCGCCCGGCTCCCGTACCGTCCCCGAATTTCAGCACTTGGATGCGCCCGCTTGTTCCCGGGTGGTCCGCGCGCGCCGTCGGCATCACCTGGAACTCGACGTTCGGCAACTGGGCTACTTCCAGCAGGTGTTGGAGCTGTCGGCGCAGCACCATTGTCCCGCCGACCGGGCGTTCAAGAGTTACCTGTTCCTGGACGAAACTGAGCTCCGCAGCAGGCTCCCGCTGGAAGATGGCCTGCCTCGCCATGCGCCCCGCGACTGCCCGGTCCAGGTCCTCCACCGAGAGCTTGGGCCGCCATGTTCCGAGCAGCGCCTGCGCGAACTCCTCCGTCTGCAGCAACCCGTGGACGTTGTGGTTGCTGTACAGCAGCATCTCAACGGCCCGATCCTCCATCTGCTTCAGCTCACGCACCTTCTTCGGGTACTGAGCCCTCTCCACGTCCTCCATGAACGCCCGCAGATGCCCATGCGCGTTCAGGACATCGTCGGCCCGGTCCAAGAACTCCACCCTCGGAATCCGCGCCCCGCGCTCGATCTTGCGGATCATGTCCTCGCCGTACCCCATCGCCTGCGCGAAGTCGGCCACCCGCATCCCGGCCTGCTCCCGGCAGAACCTGACGAGTCGCCCGACCGCCTCGATCAACGGCGCACTCTCGTCACCGGGTTCGAGGTCCCATCCGGACTCGTCCACACCTTCGTTTTCGCTGTTCATGCCCACCCACCTCCAACGCGCACCCGTACCCGCAGGTCATCCGAGACAGCCGAGACAGAGCGAGACAAGAATCGGACAGCGCGGATACGCACCGGCGTCACCGCACGTCAAGGCAAGCACGGTCGGCCACTCTGAGTGACATGAATCAGGAAATCGCCGATCACCGGACCCAACACACCGGCCACATCCGCAACTTCAGCGCCCTTCTGCCGCCCACGCCTCGTGGCGCCCGGCAGGCCCGTGTGCTCGCAGCTCAGCAACTGCGCGACTGGGGGCTCCCGTTGGACCCCGCAGAACACCTCGTCGCCGAACTCGCGGCGAACGTGGTGACCCACGGGCGCGTACCTGGTCGCGATTTCCGGCTCATGCTGTACGTCATCGGTGCCACCCTCCGCATCGAGGTGACGGACACGCGGGACGACCTGCTGCCGGGGGTACGGGAGGCGGCGCCGGACAGCGAGTCGGGGCGGGGGCTGGTGATCGTCGAGGCGCTGGCGGACCGGTGGGGAGTGGGGTTGGGACCGCGTCCTCGGAAGACGGTCTGGGCGGAGTGCGGGGTGGGGTGAGGGCCTACAGGTCGCCTGGTTTCGGGGGAGCAGGTTCGCCCTCGTCGTCCATCAGGATCCCCGTCACGTCGACGAGATCCTTTCCACCCTTGGAACGAAGGCAGACTTCTGCGCGGACGATCCCGCTGGGGTACCTGGTGAACACGGGCGGCTGTACCGCGCCGCGCAGGTTGGCCATGAAACGGGACACTCGCTCGCGCTGTGCCTCCGTGAGGGCGCTTTCGGGAACTGCCTGGACGGCTCCACTGAGAATCCCGGCGAGCCTCTCAGCGTTTGTCGGGTTACCCGTGAAGAGGCGAATCCAGGAGTCATCGACGAACGTGATCCGCATATCCGCACCGATCCGGCTGAACTCCATTTGCCGGGCCCCGGCGATGGATTCCCGGGGAAACTCCGCCAGCACGCCGACTTCGTCGAGGAAGAGCAGTCGTCGACTGGTCAGCACGAGATCGGTGACGTACCCCTCGGGGCTGCGCCCGGGATCGAGCTCCCACGGCACCGTACGGGCGAGGGTGCCGGGGGCGGCCCACATGACGGGGAAGTCGTCGACCTCGTTCTCCGGTTCTTCCGGCTTGCCCGATCCGGCACCGCTGCTGAAGGGTGAGCCTCCGGCTCCGCCGATGTTGGCGATGATGTTCGCGATCACCGGGATGGCGAAGAGGAAGCCGCGGCCCACCCGGCGCGCGGTTTGGTCGCTCGCCGTGCGCGGAGTGAAGACGGGGCCGACAGGCCATCCGGTCAGCTCACCCTGGATGTCGTTGCGCTCGGTGTCCCGGAACCATCTGCTGCCGGCGACCGCGGGAGCCACACCAGTGGCGAATCTGACGGTGATACGGAAGAGCTGATCCTCGTCGGCGGCGGGATTCCAGGCCATCAGTACGTCATCTCTCCTGTGCTGGGGGATTCCAAAAATTCCAGCGATCCGACGATTCCGGCAATGGCGTGCGTGAACTCGTCCCACTGTTCCACAGAGGCCGTGTCCAAGGTGATCACAGCGGTGTAGGGGCCCGTCGAGAAGGGGACGTGCACCTGGATCTGCCCCATCGTCAGTTCCTCGTCGCTTCCGCTCTTCGTGTACTGGCCGTCCACGACGAGCTTGCGGAAGGAGATCACCGACACCGCCGGTCCACAGGGCAGGTCCAGCCACGTCACGTCCCGCAGGGGGTCCGGGCCCAGCGTCGCGAAGATGCCCTGAGCGACGACGTCCGGGTCCGCTGCCCCGGACTCGAACACCGCCACGGTGAGCGAGCAGTGCGCCACACCGCCGCCGTCCCCGATGTCGTACAGCCCGATACCGAAGAACGAGACGCCGCCCGATGCCATCTCCTGTGCCGTGGCACCGTACAGAGCACTCATCGCCTCCCACAGGGGTTCGTCGCCCTGCGGGTAGATCTCCCGGACCAACTCCCTTACGGCTTTGGTCCGTTCGACCCCGTCCGCGGAGACCTCGATCGCGTGCATTCCGTCGGGCAGGCGGATACTCATGGGCGGCAGCGCCACACCTTCCACGCCTAGCGCCCGGAGTTCTTCCGCGTTGTCCATACCGTGGTGCTCAGTTCCCATAGTCGTTGGTCGCGATGGTGTGCGCCTTGTTGCCGGTGAGCGCCCCCTTGATGGTCGCGTCCAGGGCGCGGCCCGCCTTCCCCATCGGCGCGATGATGTCTTCGGCACTCTTGATGAACGGCAGCTTGGATCCCACGAGGTTGATGCCCTGAGTGCCGAGCCACTGGCCCTTGCGGACGTTCTGCAGTCCGCTCTCGACGGCGAGAGCAATACGGCCACCCTCGTCGCCGAGCTTTACGACAGGGACAAGCTTCGACGGACCGAAGAGAACGAACAGCTTGCTGGCGTTCTTCGTCCCGACAAGACCCCGGCCCAGCTCGGCAGCACGCACCGTGGAATCGGCACCTTTGACCAGCTCAGCAGTCCCGGTGAGCCCCTTCACACCAGGCAGGGTCCCCAGCGCGTCGAACCCGATGTCGGCCCAACTGACGTCCGCACCTGCCGCTTTGGCCACCACGTGGGACAACAGCGCGGCCCCGCTCGTGATCATCGCCGCTGCGGCGAAGATCGCGCCGATCGGCTCGAAGGGGGCGGTGATGATGGCAAGGACACCCAGGGCGCTGCTGACCAGGCTCAGTACGTCGCCGATCTCCTTGATCAGATCCGCGTGGTCCTTGAGCCAGTCGCCGGTGGCACCCCACGCGTCGGCGATCCCCGTGCCGAGTTTGTCCCAGAAGCCGGGCTCATCGGGGGCGATGTCGGCGGCCTTGTCCAGCTCCTTGCTGATGTGGCCGGCGGCTCGCCGGTAGCGGTCTTCGAGTTCGTGGACCTTCTGGATGACTCCGTTGACCGCGCTGGAGGTCTTGGCGAGGTCGTCGCTGCCCTTGCCGGCGGCCTTGGCTTCGGCGTCCGACTTGGCGTCGAGTTTCTCCTTGGCGGACTTGTCCAGGCGGTCCGTCTCGTCCTGGAATTCCTGGAGCTCGCCAGCCCACTTGTGCAGGGCGCGCGAGGCCTTGTCGAAGGAGTCATGGCTCTTGCGGATGAGCGGGGTGACGTCCTCGCCTATGTACTCGGTGAAGGCGACCGCGGTCTTGCCCTTCCAGGCGCCGCACTCGATTCGCTCCAACTCCCCGAGTGCCGTACCCAGTTCGCTAGCCAGCTTGCCGAGCCGCTTGGCGAGTTCCCGGGTGTCCTCGACATCCCCCGGGGTGGGGTCCCAACCTATGCTCGGCGGGACGATCCGCTGGCCGGCCACGTCACTTGCCCTTCTTCGAGGCCTTGGCGGCCTTGAGGGACTCGGCCAGCTCCAGGTCGAGCCCGTCGAAGGTCTCGGCGATCTTGTCGATCATCTTCACGGCACCCTGGGTGTGCTTGCCGAGCTGCTTGATGCCGTAGCCCCAGTCGTCGGCGAAGTCCTGCACGTCCTCGACCAGTCCGCTCTCGCCGACGCATGAGGCGTCCGCGCTGCGCAGGTTGCGCCGGGTGGCCTCCATGCGGTCGCTTATGGAGGAGAAGGTCTTCTTGAGGTCCGCGAATATGGTGTCGTCGAGACGCAGGTCACTCACAACTACGCTCCACAGTTGCCCCCGTAAACATCAGTACGATCAAGAAACTGAAGCTATCGGTGGGGTCATCGCCTCGCCACGCTGAACCTGCTTCGCACCGATGAGTTTGCGAATTCTTGTCCGGCAATTGACAGCGGCTTGGCGCCTGTTCACATCCCCCGGGGACCAGAAGCAGCTCAGGGCAGTTCCGCCCACGTCCCCATCGTCGCCTCCAGCGTCCAGATACGGACCTCCGCCTGCACCCTGGCCGCGTACAGGTCCCGTTCCGCCACGATGCTCAGGTCACCGGTGCCCAGTTGCTGACGCGCGGCATGCTCGGTGAGGTTCATGCCCGTGCTGCCGCCGTCGCACAGGGCGCCCAGGAACGGCCCGTCCCACGTGCGCTCGTGCAGGACCCACGGAGCTTGCCCCAGCGCGGTCTTGCGCAGCAGCCTCATGAACGAGTCCGCACAGCGGCGACGCGCTTCGCCCTGTTTGATCTGGAAGACGTGGTTGCCGGTCTCCACCACGGTCGCCGTAGGGAGCACGAAGCGCACGCCCGCCTTGAGACGGGCGTCCATCTCCGCCACTACCTCCGCGCGGCGATCGTTCATGAAGGGCACGTCGAGGATCTCCACGAAGACCGAGGTGTCCAGGAAATCGACAACAGGAAGCTGGAGGCCGGGCCTACGCGACGGCTTGCTCACACTCACGTGCTCACAGGCTCCTCAGGAAGTCCTCGACGCCGGTCACTTCCGTGTCCCGGGGTCGCACGGCATCAGGCAGACGGCCCTTGGTCACCGCGTCCCCCAGATCACCGGCCGCGAGCAGGTCCACGTACCCGGGCAGCTCCGTCAGCCGGGTCAGGCGGCTCTCTCCCGACTCCGGGTCCCTGCTGCACACGATGACACCCGAATGATCCTGCGCGGTAAGGGAGTTGAGGAGCGCCGGACTGTGAGTCGTGAACAGTACGTCGATGCGGCGGCGCTCCGACTCCTCTTTCATCAGGCGTAGTACCCGCGCTGCCTGGGTGGGATACAGACCGTTCTCGATCTCCTCGACCACCAAATGCCGCTGCGCTGCGGCATGTTCGTCACCACCGTCGGCGATGGGGGCACTGAGCAACGCCGTGCCGCAGGCCAAAAAACGCAGCATTCCGTCGCTCAGCAGCCGGGCCGGGACATCGTGCTCGGACCCGTGGTATCCCGCCTCACGCAGCACCAACTGCACGTCGCCCAGGTCCGTACCGACGCTGCTGATCCGGCGGACCGGATACTCGGGCATGCCGGCGACCAGTTCCGTGAGTCGGCCGAAGGCGACAGGGTCGGTGATTTCGAGACCGGCGACCGCCGCGCTCAGGTTGTCGGCATTGCGCCTCAGCTCGGTGTCGCGGGCGTTGACGTACTGCCTCATGAGGTGCGGAACCGGGTCCAGCAGGAACACCTCCCGCAGCGCCTTGAGGACGACCTGCGCACCCCGGTGCACTACCCTCGCCGCCTCCGTGGTCGCGGGCACCAAGATCGGAACCTGGCTGGTCAGCAACCTGTCGGCGGAGGCCGGAATGCTCGGTCCCGGGCTCGTCCGGCCAGTGAAGTGGCGCAGGACAAGATCACCAGACTTGGTGGACCCGTCGCCTCTGACCAGAATCGAACGACGACCGAGCCGACGCTGCCCGTAGCGCACGCCAGTCACGGACGTCAGCACTTCCTCCACGATACGAACGTCCGGCGAGACCTCGATCTCCACATCGAAGTCGAAGACCTCCTCCCCCGACCGCACCCGGCATCCGAGCCGAAACCAGCTCTGCCCCAGCGGAGCGCACCCCTCCGCCCCACCTCGGATCGGCTCCTCACCACCGCCCCGAGGCCCGTCCAGCGCGTCCCTCACCGACTCCCCCGACGCCAGCCGGGACAGCACCGTCAGCGCGTCCAGGGCATTGGACTTGCCGCTCCCATTGCGCCCGATGAGCACCGTGAGGTTCTGCAGGGGCAGCACCTGGTCGGTGAAGCTCTTGAAGGAGTGCAGGCGTACCTCCTCCAGACGGGGAGTCTCCACCGGGCACCTCTCTCACACGCGTCGCTACTCACACAGGCCGGGCACTGTCCTCCCACCAGCTAAGCAGCAGCTCACGCGAACCGTCCAACGGCACCCGCCCATACCGCACGATCACTCGTAAGAGTCCTCACCCCCCAGAACCGTCAGGCCCCCGCCGCCAGCCCCTCCCCCAGTGCCGTGAACGCCGGCTTCCGCGCGAACCCCTCGTCCATCAGGGTCGCCGCGCCCTGCCCGTCGAAGACTCCCGGCACCCACGAGTACTTGTCGCTGAACCCCCACGCCGTGAACGAGGTGCACCGCCGCGCCTGGACACACGCGTCCAGGAGCCCCCGGAAGTACGCGGCCTGCGTCGCCAGTTTCGTGTCGTCCACCGGCAGGATCATGCGTACGTCGACCTCGGTGAACGCCGTCTGCATGCCCAGCTTCTCGAAGCGGGCGAGGTTCTCGGCGACCTGGCCCGGGAAGCCGTACTGGATGGCCAGGTGACCCTGGATGCCGAAGCCCTGGACGGGGATCTTCTTCGCCCGCAGCCGTTTCGCCAGGTCGTAGTAGGCCGTCGACTTCGCGTTGACGCCCTCGACGTTGTAGTCGTTCAGGAACAGCTTCGCCCTCGGGTCGGCCGCGTGGGCCCAGCGGAAGGCGTCCTCGATGTAGGACGGGCCCAGCTCACGCAGCCAGATCGAGTCGCGCAACGAACCGTCGTCCTCGAAGACCTCGTTCACCACGTCCCACTGGTAGATCCTGCCCTTGTACCGCTTCACCTCCTTGGTGATGTGGTCCCGCAGTATCCCCCTCAACTCCTGCGCCCCGATCGAGCCGTCCGCCACGCCTGCCGTCAGCCAGCCCGGCAACTGGTTGTGCCACACCAGCGTGTGGCCGCGTACCGCCTGCCCGTGCGCCCGTGCGAAACGGACCAGGTCGTCCGCCTGCCGCCAGTCGTACGTCCCTCGGGTCGGCTCCACCGACTCCCACTTCATGGCGTTCTCGGCGGTCACGGAGTTGAACTCCCGTGCGGTCGTCGTGCGGTACGTCGTGTCGTCGGCCAGCGCCGCCATGTCCACGGCCGTGCCGACGCGTACGCCGGTTCCGGCCGCCAGCGTCCTCAGCGGGACGGGGCCGGGTCCGGGGCCGGGGTGAGCCGACGCCGGCTGCGCGACCGCGCCGGTGATCATCAGCGTCGCGCCCAGTACCGCCACGGAAACGGGCATGCGGAAGACGTTCATGTACGGTCCCCTCACTCGGTGTTGGTGTCATGGCCTGCTCGTGCTCAGCGGACGCGGCGGCTCTGCAGCGGTCCCAGATACGTCGGTGTCAGCCCGCCCGTGTCGATCACCAGCCGCTGCACCACCACCGTCGGGTCGACGACCCAGAACTTCAGCCGGTGGACGCCCGCAGCGGCCACCGTGTGTCTGGTCGCCGTCAGGTTCACGTTGTCGGACGTGTGCCGGGCCCACTGCTTGTTCATCCGGCCGTCGTCCGCACCCGTGACCGCGTGGATGTCGACCTGCTGCGGCTCCGCCTCGTCGAACGAGACCGCGTAGCGCAGCCCGCCCGTCGGGAGGGTCGGGTTGCGCGGCGACAGATACGCCCACACCGTCACCTCCCCCGCCGAGAGCAGGCTGACCTCGTACTCCAGCCGTGCCGAGGCCCCACCCGGCGTGCGGCGCGGAGCTGTCACCGGCCACGAGGTCATCCCCGCGCCGGTGCGGCCGACACGGTCCAGCCGCCGCCAACCACCCACCGCCCGCGCATAGTTGTCCGCGTCGATCGCGACGTAACCGCCCGCCTCCACAAACCCCCGCAGTCCCCGCCGCACCCTCCGCGAAGGCTTCTCGGCAACGCACGCGACGGTCACCGACGCCCCCGCACCGGACACCGTCAATGAGGCGTTGCTACGCCCGTCCGGCACCCGAGCCCAGTCCACCCGCACCCTCAACCGCACCTGCTGCCCGACCCGCCCCCTCGGCCGGTCCACCACCAGCCACGGCTCCGACGACTCCACCCGGTACTCGAACGGCGTACGCCCCCGGTTGAACACCTCGACGTACTGGTCGGGCCGCGTCTGAAACGGGCTGAACACCGGTAGCGCGGCCGAACCAGAGGATCCCTTCGGCCACCACTCCCCCGAGTCCTCGGACCCGTCGAGGGACACCCCCAGCTCCCCGGCCAGCGGCAGCTCCAGGCGCCGCACCGCCGGGAACAGCACATCCGGGATCGCCACGTTGTCCTTCTCGGGCTGCTGCCAGGGCGCGTTGGGCCCGTACCGTTCGATGTCGCCGTAGTCGATGTGCGGCTGGGACTGGAAGCCCTCCCACTTGCCGCCCGCCACAGCGTGGTTGAAGCGGTCGGCGAGTGCGAAGTCCCGTTCCAGGCCGGCTTCGGCCTCCGTCGCGCGGTCGTTGGTCGCCGCGCGGCCCTGGGCGGCGTACAGGAGGTTCTCGAACTCGGCCTCGCGCAGGGCGTACAGGTTGGCGGTCGCCTCCACCGCGTACCCGACCAGCTCGTACCAGGCGTCCTGCACCCCGGCCGGCAGCCGCCCGCGCACCCGCTCCGCCTCCTTCCCCAGCCACCGCCAGTCCTCCGTCGCCCGCTCCAACTCCCGGTGCCCGAAGGCGAAGGGGGTCTCCTGGTCGTCGTACACGATCGCCGACTCGTCCTTTGTCGGGTCCTTCGCCGGGTCCAGGGTGATGCGGCGGTTCAGCAGCTCCGGCTTACGGCGGGCCTGCAGCTGTCCGTACTCGGCGAGGACGGACGCGATCGCCGCCGCGTGTTCGGCGCCGAAGTTCTGGCGGGCGTACCGCCGTTCCCACTCCTCCAGGTTCGCCGAGTCCCAACGGACCGGATTCCAGGCGTAGTCGAGGAAGAACTCGGTCGGGAGTTCGTTGCCCTTGAGGTCGCCGACGTTCGTCACCCACAGGCCGTGGTTCCCGTACGCGTGGGCCTGGTGGAGCTGGTCCCAGAGGTTCTGGAGGTTTGTGGTGTCCACCCACTTGTAGTTGCGGCCGACGCCCACGTAGTCGAAGTGGTAGTACAGGCCGTAGCCGCCGCTCCTCGCCGGCTCCGCCGGGTCCGGGTGCTTGCGGATGTTGCCCCAGTTGTCGTCCGTCAGGACGACGGTGACATCGCCGGGGACCCTCAGCCCCCGGTCCCAGTACCGCTGGACCTCCTTGTACAGGGTCCACACCTGCGGGGTCTCCCCTACGGGCTTCCCGGTCACCTCCGCGATGATCCCGCGCTGTGTCTCGATGATCTCCCGCATCAGCTCGATGCCGTCACCGTCCGGCAGACTGGTGTCACCGTTGCCGCGCATGCCCAGGGTGACGACGCCCTCGAAGTCCTCGTCGACCATCCGCCGGATGCCGTCGCGCCAGTACGCCCGGACGGCCGCCGCGTTCCGCCGGTACGACCACTCCCCCGTGCCCCCGTAGGGGTCGTGGCCCGGGGTCACGATGTTCCCCGCGCTGTCGCGCACCGCCGGTACCGCGTGCCGGTTCCACTCCTCGATGCCCCGCATCATGGGCGCCTCGTGGGACGTGCCCATGACGATGCCGTACGCCTTCGCGCGGGCGTGGTTCTCCGGGTCGTCCTCGGCGAACGCCCGGCCCCAGACGGCCGGCCAGAGATAGTTCGCCTTCAGGCGCAGCAGCACCTCGAAGACCCGCTCGAAGAAGGCCGCGTTGAAGCCTCCGGGGTGGCCCGGCGCCTTTCCGGGGCCGAAGAAACGAGGGGCCCAGGTGCCGAGCGCCGGGTTCTCGTCGTTGACGAAGATCCCTCGGTACTTCACGGCCGGGGTGCCCTGGGTGTGCCTGCCCGGCAGCACGTACACCGCGTCCCGGCGGACCGGCGGTACGTCGTCCCACCAGTACCAGGGGGAGACGCCGATGCCGTACGAGACGTCGTACGCCCCGAAGATCGTGCCACGCTGGTCGCTGCCCGCGATGACGAACGCCCGGTCGACGCCGGGCATCGGGTGCTCCACGACCGTCTGGAGCGAGGTCTCCCAGCGGCCCGCGATGCCCGTGACGTCCAGCTTGCCGGTGCGGATCAGACCGTCGATCAGCGGGCTGCGGCCGATCGTGCCGACGAGGATCACCTCACGGGCGACGGTCGCGGCCGGACGTACGCCCGTGACGCGTTCGATGTCGTCCCGCAGGTCACCGGCGACCCGTACGACTCCGGGGTGGTCCTCGGCGCTCACGACGACCGGCGCCCCGACGACCGAGAAAGCGCCGCCGGTGAACGAGACGTACGCGCCGGAGTCCGTGCGGCGCACCGCGCCCTCCCCGGCCCGCGCGACCCCCGACAGCACCGGCACCGCCGCGAGACCGGCACCGACACCGAGCACAGCCCTGCGGCTGACGGACCCAGACATGACGTACCCACCCCTCCGCCCGAATTTGGTCAGTGGCATGACAAATAGTGGAGGGAGTGACCAGCGGGGGGAACGGGTCGTACGTGCCGAATAGTTTCGTAACAGCAGCCCAGGCACCGGCCCGGGAAAGCGAAAAGACCCGTACGACCGAAGTCGTACGGGTCCTTCCTGGAAGCTCGTGAGAGCTACCGGGTCAGGCTGTCAAGCCAACAAGAACTACTTGTTGATCTTGATGACCTGGCCGGCGCCCACGGTCCGGCCACCCTCACGGATGGCGAACTTCAGGCCCTCTTCCATGGCGATGGGCTGGATGAGCTCAACGGTCATCTCAGTGTTGTCGCCCGGCATGACCATCTCGGTGCCCTCGGGGAGGGTCACGACGCCGGTCACGTCCGTGGTGCGGAAGTAGAACTGGGGGCGGTAGTTGTTGAAGAACGGCGTGTGACGGCCGCCCTCGTCCTTGGACAGGATGTACGCCTGCGCCTCGAACGAGGTGTGCGGGGTGACCGAGCCGGGCTTGATGATGACCTGGCCGCGCTCGACGTCCTCGCGCTTGATGCCACGGAGGAGCAGACCGACGTTCTCGCCCGCCTGGCCCTCGTCGAGCAGCTTGCGGAACATCTCGATGCCGGTGACCGTGGTGGTGGTCTTCTCCTGCTTGATGCCGATGATGTCAACGGTTTCGTTGACCTTCAGGACACCACGCTCGATACGGCCGGTCACGACCGTACCGCGACCGGTGATCGTGAAGACGTCCTCGACGGGCATGAGGAACGGCTTGTCGACGTCACGCTCGGGGGTCGGGATCGCCTCGTCGACGGCGGCCATGAGGTCGAGAACCGTCTGACCCCACTCGGCGTCGCCCTCGAGCGCCTTGAGCGCCGAGACCTTGACGACCGGCAGGTCGTCGCCCGGGAACTCGTACTCGGAGAGGAGCTCACGAACCTCGAGCTCGACGAGCTCCAGGATCTCCTCGTCGTCCACCATGTCGGCCTTGTTCAGGGCGACGACGATGTACGGCACGCCGACCTGGCGGGCCAGGAGCACGTGCTCCTTGGTCTGCGGCATCGGGCCGTCGGTGGCGGCCACGACCAGGATCGCGCCGTCCATCTGGGCGGCACCGGTGATCATGTTCTTGATGTAGTCCGCGTGACCGGGGCAGTCGACGTGGGCGTAGTGACGGCCCTCCGTCTGGTACTCCACGTGGGCGATCGAGATCGTGATACCGCGCTGACGCTCTTCGGGAGCCTTGTCGATCTGGTCGAAGGCCGAGGCCTCGTTCAGAGTCGGGTACTTGTCGTGCAGCACCTTGGTAATGGCGGCCGTGAGGGTCGTCTTACCGTGGTCGATGTGACCGATGGTGCCGATGTTGACGTGCGGCTTAGTCCGCTCGAACTTTGCCTTCGCCACTGGGGTCCTCCTGCGGAGTGGTTCTGGTACGCCTTACTCATCGGCGCCAGGTGATCTTTGCTGGGATGCCGTCCGCCGGGGTTTTCCCTCCCGGGTTTCCCCCGGCGGTCGGTGTCAAGCCTAAAGCGTGCAAACGGGGTGTGTTACTCGCCCTTGGCCTTCGCGATGATCTCCTCGGCGACGTTCCGGGGAACCTCGGCGTAGGAGTCGAACTGCATCGAGTAGCTTGCGCGACCCGAGGTCTTGCTGCGGAGGTCGCCGACGTAGCCGAACATCTCCGAGAGGGGCACGAGGCCCTTCACGACGCGGGCGCCGCTGCGCTCCTCCATGGCCTGGATCTGGCCACGGCGGGAGTTGAGGTCGCCGATGACATCGCCCATCGACTCCTCGGGCGTGGTGACCTCGACGGCCATCATCGGCTCCAGGAGCACGGGAGAAGCCTTGCGCGCGGCCTCCTTGAACGCCTGCGAACCGGCGATCTTGAACGCGAGTTCGGAGGAGTCGACCTCGTGGTAGCCACCGTCGAGAAGAATGACGCGGACGCCAGTCATCTCGTAGCCGGCCAGGATGCCGAACTGCATGGCCTCCTGCGCACCGGCGTCCACCGACGGGATGTACTCCCGCGGGATACGACCACCGGTCACCTTGTTCACGAACTCGTACGCCGGACCGTCGGTCTCGGTGATGGGCTCGATCGCGATCTGCACCTTGGCGAACTGACCGGTACCACCGGTCTGCTTCTTGTGGGTGTAGTCATGACGCTCGACGGCCTTGCGGATCGTCTCACGGTACGCGACCTGCGGCTTGCCGACGTTGGCCTCGACGCGGAACTCGCGCTTCATACGGTCGACCAGCACCTCGAGGTGCAGCTCGCCCATACCGCCGAGGATCGTCTGACCCGTCTCCTCGTCCGAGTGAACGTGGAAGGAGGGGTCCTCCTCCGCGAGACGCTGGATGGCTACACCCAGCTTCTCCTGGTCACCCTTGGACTTGGGCTCGATGGCGACCTGGATGACCGGCGCCGGGAAGTCCATGGACTCCAGGATCACCGGGTTCTTGTCGTCACAGAGGGTCTCACCGGTCGTGGTCTGCTTCAGACCCATCACGGCGACGATGTCGCCGGCGCCCACCGCCTCGATCTCCTCACGCTTGTTCGCGTGCATGCGGTAGATCTTGCCGATGCGCTCCTTCTTGCCCTTGACGGAGTTCAGCACCGCGGTGCCGGTCTCCAGGCGGCCCGAGTAAACCCGGACGAAGGTGAGCTTACCCAGGTGCGGGTCGCTCATGATCTTGAAGGCGAGGGCGGACAGCGGCTCGTCCACGGACGGCTTGCGCTTGACGACGACCTCGGGGTCCTTGACGTCGTGGCCTTCGATGGCCTCGACGTCGAGCGGGGTCGGCAGGTAGCGCACAACCGCGTCGAGCAGGGGCTGGACGCCCTTGTTCTTGAACGCGGTGCCACAGAACACCGGGGTGACCGTGATGCCCTCGGACTTGCCGGACGCGATGGTGACACGACGGACCGCGGCGTACAGCTGCTCCTCGGTGGGCTCCTGGCCCTCCAGGAACAGCTCCATGATCTCGTCGTCGTGCTCCGCGACCGTCTCGACCAGCTGGCCGCGGTACAGCTCAGCAGCCTCGGTGTGCGTGGCCGGGATGTCGACGACGTCGTACATCTCGCCCTTCGCCGCCTCGGCGGACCACACGAGCGCCTTCATGCGGACCAGGTCCACAACGCCCTTGAAGTCCATCTCGGAACCGATCGGCAGCTGCATGATGATCGGAACGGCACCGAGCCGGTCCTTGATCATGTCGACGCAGCGGTGGAACTCCGCGCCGGTCCGGTCGAGCTTGTTGACGAAGCAGATACGCGGCACGCCGTAACGGTCGGCCTGACGCCACACCGTCTCGGACTGCGGCTCGACACCCGCGACACCGTCGAACACCGTGACGGCACCATCGAGGACGCGCAGCGAGCGCTCTACCTCAACGGTGAAGTCGACGTGCCCGGGGGTGTCGATGATGTTGATCGTGTGGTCGACGTCTTCCAGCGGCCAGTGACAGGTGGTCGCAGCAGAGGTGATCGTGATGCCACGCTCCTGCTCCTGCTCCATCCAGTCCATGGTCGCGGCGCCGTCGTGGACCTCACCGATCTTGTAGCTGACGCCGGTGTAGAAGAGGATCCGCTCGGTGGTGGTCGTCTTGCCCGCGTCGATGTGGGCCATGATCCCGATGTTGCGGACCCTGGCCAGGTCAAGTGAAGTGGTAGCCATAAGGCTTCGGTCTTCTCTCGGTCTCGATGTGGGTTGCGACTACCAGCGGTAGTGCGCGAAGGCCTTGTTGGACTCGGCCATCTTGTGGGTGTCCTCGCGCTTCTTCACGGCCGCACCGAGGCCGTTCGAGGCGTCGAGAAGCTCGTTGAGGAGACGCTCGGTCATGGTCTTCTCGCGACGGGCGCGGGAGTAACCGACCAGCCAGCGCAGCGCGAGCGTGTTGGCGCGACCGGGCTTGACCTCGATCGGAACCTGGTACGTCGCTCCACCGACACGGCGGGACTTGACCTCAAGCGTCGGCTTGATGTTCTCCAGCGCGCGCTTCAGCGTGATGACCGGGTCGTTGCTGGTCTTCTCGCGCAGGCCCTCCATGGCGCCGTACACGATGCGCTCGGCGGTGGAGCGCTTGCCGTTCATGAGGATCTTGTTGATCAGCGACGTGACAAGAGGAGAGCTGTAGACCGGGTCGATGATGACCGGGCGCTTCGGGGCGGGGCCCTTACGAGGCATTCTTACTTCTCCTTCTTGGCGCCGTAGCGGCTGCGGGCCTGCTTGCGGTTCTTGACACCCTGGGTGTCGAGCGAACCGCGGATGATCTTGTAGCGAACACCGGGCAGGTCCTTCACACGACCGCCACGCACGAGCACGATGGAGTGCTCCTGCAGGTTGTGTCCCTCACCGGGAATGTAAGCAGTGACTTCGATCCCGCTGGTCAGACGCACACGCGCGACCTTACGCAGGGCCGAGTTCGGCTTCTTCGGGGTGGTCGTGAACACACGCGTGCAGACACCACGGCGCTGGGGCGAACCCTCGAGCGCGGGCGTCTTGTTCTTCTCGACCTTGTCCTGCCGGCCCTTCCGGACCAGCTGCTGGATCGTAGGCACTACTTCTCCGGTTTCTGTGTGCCGATGGTGGAGCTAACCTGGAACGTCGCCGACCCACGCGGTCGGGTGTGTCGAATACTGCAGATCCCCGCCGCGAGGCGGGAAGGACGCAGATTGCGGTGGTCGCTTACGGCTCCCCGTGCGGTTCGCAGGCACACACGAGGGCCAGGGCACACCCCAGGCACAAGGTCTGAGCGTACCTACCTCAACGACTTCGGTCAAAACAAATGAAGGCCGGTACGACACGCCGGGCTCCGAGCGGCCCACGAGCCCTCCTTTGACAGCTTGTGGCGGCTTGCGCCTGCTTTTGGCTGCTTGCGAGCCAAGGTGGCTGAATCGCGCCCTTTACAGCCCTGCGGGCCTACCCGTTCAGTACCTTGATCCGTCCGCTGCGACGATTCGGGGGCAGAGCGTGATCAGGACGGCCGCGTACTCACTGGACGACGGGGGCCTGGACGACCGGGTGCCCTTTCTCGCCCGCCTCGAACAAGAAGACCGCACGGCCCTCCTGTCCCTGGGCCGCGAGCTGAATTTCGCCACCAGGGTGGCCCTGATCCACCAGAGCGAGCCCTCCGCCCACGTCCTCTTCCTGATCCAGGGCTGGACGAAGGTCACCGCGTCGGCCGCCAACGGCTACGAGGCACTCCTCGCGCTGCGCGGCCCCGGCGACATAGTCGGCGAGTCGTCGGCACTCACCGGGCGCCCCCGGTCGGCCACGGTGACCGCGCTGGAGGCGGTGCGGGCGGTGGCTGTAGAGCACGAACGCTTCAAGGACTTCCTGGGCCGTTCACCAGCGGTTTCCTTCGCCCTGCTGGGCCTCACCGCCGACCGCACCCGGGCCGCGGACCGCCGCCGTCTGGAGTTCGCGTCGATGAACGTACGAGAACGCTTCGCGATCCTCCTCCTCGACCTGGCCCGCACCCACGGCCGCCGCACCCCCGAGGGCATCGAACTCTCCGTCCCCCTGAGCAAACAGGAACTGGCGGGCTCGGTGGGCGCGTCGAGGGAGATGGTCCAGCGCCTGCTGAGAGAACTACGCGAGAAGGAGGCGGTGGAAACGGGGAGGCGGGCGCTGCTGATACGCCGGCCGGACATCCTGCGAAGGATCGCGGCGGCGGAGGGCTGAGTCCGGTGAGTGGGGCGGCTGGGGTGCCGGGGGTGCCTTGTGTGCGCCGGCCCGCACCTCCAGCCCGTCCGGCGTTTGAGGACGAGGCCCCTTCAGGGCCGAAGCGGGGGTCTGGGGGCGGCAGCCCCCAGCAGACGCCCACACCATCTCCCCGCACCAACTTCCCGCACCCCGCAACACCTTCTGTGTACCCCGTCACACTCCGACTGCGTCATCCGCCCTCCCTGCACACCGCCCACACCCGCCACGCTGCTGCAAGCAACCCCCACATGTCGAAGGGCGATCATGACCGACCCCGTGAGCCGCACGATCCTGCTGCTGGACATAGAGAGGTTCAGCGACCGGGACGACGTGGAGCAGGCGTACCTGCGGCGCATGCTCTACGACATCACCGACCGCACACTGGAACGCGCCGGCATCGACGAGACCCGCCGCCTCCGCGCCGACCGCGGGGACTCCGTGATGGAGCTCATCGACGCGAACGCCCCGGTCACCGCCCTGCTGCGCGCCCTCCTCGTGGACGTCCCGGCGCAGTTGCGCGCCGTCAACCGCATGGCGTCCAGCTCCGCCCAGATCCGACTGCGCGGGGTCCTCGCCACCGGTTACGTGGCCGTGGACAAGCACGACGGCTGGGTCGGCACCGACCTGAACAACGCCTGCCGGCTGCTGGACGCCCAGCTGCTGCGGGCCGCCCTGAGCGAACGCCCCCACGACTTCGCGCTGATGGTCTCGGACGCCCTGTACACCGGCGTCGTACGGCACGACCATCCCGGCATCCCTGCCGACGAGTTCCACCCGGTCGGGGTCGACACCAAGAACGGCCCGATGAGGGCCTGGCTGCACGGCCCGCTGCCCAGTGGCCACGAGGCAGCCCCGACCGGCACCATCGGCAGCACCAGCGCCAGCACGGCCGGCACCGCCGACCAGGACCACCGTGGCACGGGGGCGGGGGAGGCGCCGGGCGGATCGGGGGACCGCCCGGCGCCACAAGCCCCGCCGACACCGGAGGCGACGGACGCACCGAGAGTCCCCGCGCAGGGCACCTCTCCCGAGAGCCGCCCCGCCCCGGGCCCCGTCTTCAACTTCAACGGCGCCGTGAACATCGGCGGCAGCGTGGTGGCAGGCGACCAGACCGGCGTGAGCGGCGGCCAGGTCACCGGGGACGTCAACATGGGCGGCCGTAACGGGAGTGACGGCTCATGAGCACCCCGGACGCGGCGGAGGCCGCCCGCCCCTTATCCACCGACGCCCCGTCCGCCTCCGCCGACGGCAAGGACGGCAGAGACGGCGCCGCGAAAGACTCCAAGGACTCCAAGGACGGAAAGGAGTCCAAGGAGGCCGAGGGCTCCGAGGGGTCGGAGGAGCACGAACAGCCCCAGACCGCCTGGTCGGCCCGGCGCGACCTGATCGACCACAGCCCCCGGTCCATGAACCTCGGCGACCGTGCCCGCTTCGGCGGCAGCATGGTCGGCGGCAACCAGCACGGCGTCAGCGGCGGCCAGGTCGCCGGTGACGTGATCATGGGCAGCAAGACGGAGATCCACCAGTGGGCGATACCCGGGTTCTCCGCCCCGTCCGCCGCCGCCTCCACGTCCGGCGAGGTCCCGCAGACCACGCTGGACCGGCTCGCCGCCTCGTTCGTGGCCGCCGAGGAGACCGTCGAGGCCCTGCTCGTCCGGCTGCGCCGCGACCGCGTCCTCGTTCTGTCGGGCGCCCGCTTCACCGGCAGACACACGGCCGCCCTGATGCTGCTGCGCCGGCTCGGGGCGGCCCCCGTACACACGCTCGACCGCGACACGAACCCGAGCACCCTTGCGGACAAGTTCACGGCGCCGGACGCGGCAGCCGACGGATCTGCGGCCGTGGGAGCCGCAGCCGGAGGAACCCCGGCCCACCCCCGCGGCTACGTTCTCGCCGACCTCGTCACCCGCCGCGACGGCCCCCTCCGCGAGCACCACCTCCTCGCCGCCTGCGACCGCCTCACCGCGCTGGACGCCTACCTCGTCGTCACGGTGGGCCCGACCGCCGTCCTGGAGGACGTACCGGTCGTCACCTGGCAGCCGCCGGACCCGGCCGACGTCCTGGCCGCCCACCTCCGCACCCGCGTGGCGGACACCGCCACCGCCACCGACGACGCAGACAAGGCGGCGACGGTGACGAAGCTGCTCGAACTCCCGGACGTCACCGAGTTCCTGAGCCGCAGTCACCAACTGCGCGAGGTCGCCGCGTTCGCCCAGCTGCTCGGCCGGTACGCGGCCGGTGAGGTCACCGAGAACGCCGTCGCCCAGTTCTCCCTGATCTCCCTGGAGAACCAGGTCCAGGAGTGGTTCGAGGAGGACGAGTCGTCGATCCATCTGCGTGACAAGGCGTTCCTGGTCGCGTTGGCCGCGTTCGACGACGGCCCGTACGCCCTCACCGCCGAACTCAGCGATCTGCTCTACCGCTTCCTCCAGGAGACCCAGAAGCCGGGGAGTGCCCCCGAGGTCCCCGTCTTCGGCACCCACATCGGCAAGCGCCTCCAACTGGCCCGCGCCGAGCGGTACGAGGACGACGAGCACACCGAGTGGGGCCCGGTGACGCAGCAGAAGGCCCGGTTCGTCGACGACCGCGCCTCCCTCGTACTCCTGCGCGAGGTCTGGACGGGTCACCCCTCCGCGCGCCCGGCGCTGATCGACTGGCTGCGCCGGCTTGCCGACGACGGCCGCCCCCTGGTCCGGACCCGGGCCGCGTCCACGGTGGCCGTCCTGGCCCGTACGGACCTGCCCTCGGCCATGGCCCTGGTCATCCAGCCCTGGGCGACCTCCAACCGCTTCCGGCACCGCCTGGTGGCCGTCAACGCGCTCACCCTCGCCCACCTCCTGGACACGCCGAACATTCCGCGCATCCTCGACGAGTGGTCCAAGGGCGAGGACCGGCGGCTGCGCTGGGTGGCCGTACGGGCGTACGCGCTGATCGGCGCCGAACGCCCCGAGCAGGCCCTCGCCGCCCTGCGCACCGCGGCCCGCAGCCTGTACCGGGACCTCGCCGACCCGGACGACTTCGATCGGGAGATGGCCCGCGAACTCGGCGAGGCCGTCGCCCTGTTGCTCCTCTCCGAGGCCAGCGACGCGGTCCTCGCCGAACTGCGCCTGCACCTCCCCGACGACCGCCCGGTGCACGACCTGACCATCGGCGGCTTCGTCAGCGCCTGCCGCCACACCCAGGACGACGAGCGGTACGGCCATCCGCTGGTCCTCGCCTGGTACGCGCAGTCCGCCACCGAGGGCTCGGCCGCCGCCTACGGCATCCCGTTCCTGTGGCGGGCGGCCCTGAACGACCCGAACGCGACCCGGCACGCCCTGGACGTACTGCGCGAGTGGGTCCTCATCGCCGACCGCTCGACGGCCACGGAGTGGGCCCTGGCGGCCCTGCTCCCGACCCTGGTCACCACCCCGGCGGAGTACCAGCGCCTGGGCCACCTCCTGCGGACGATGCCGGGCGAGGACGGCGCGAAGCCACCCGCGGTGTCCGCCCGCCTCCTGACGACACTCCCCGTCCGCTAGGCCAGACACACATCCCTGCTCACCGCTCACCGAGGAGCACCGCACGATGTCCGCCTTCCACCGCCCGCCCGAGTGGCAGCAGTCCGCAGACCGGCACACCCAGCTGATCGACCCGGTGCTCACCGTGCGCCAGCTGTCGCGCTTCGAGCTCTCCCTGAAGTCGACGGTCCGCATCGACCACGCGCTCGTCTTCTCGACCGCCAAGGGCGGCTACGAGGCCTACCTCCCGCCCCGCCGACCGACGCGCAGCGACATCGCGGCGCGGCACTACACCGCGGTGTACGAGGTCGACATGGGCGTGCATCCCTTCTCCGGCACGCTCACGCTCCCCAGTGACAACGACGCGTTCGAGTTCTCGGCCGAGCTCGACCTGTCCTGGCAGGTCATCGACCCGGCCCGGTTCGTGGGCAGCGGCCACCGGGACGTACCGGGCCTGCTCATCGGCGAACTCCAGCGCGCGGCCCGCCCGGTGAGCCGGCGCTTTCCGATCGCGGACAGCGCGGCGGCGGAGGGGGAGCTCCTCCAGGCGATCAACGTCCTGGGCCCGCTGGGCGCCCCCGCGGGCCTCCAGACCACCTGGACCCTGCGGCTGCGCCGCGACCAGGAGAACATCGACCACCAGCGCCGCCTCCAGGCGATCGACCACTCGGCGACCGAGCAGGTACGAGTGGCCCAGCGCGGCTCCGAGATCGACGTGGAGGTGGACCGCCGCAACCGCGCGCAGGACGCCCTCCAGATCGAGCGCTCGATGTCGTACGGCGCCCAGCAGCAGCACCTGGCTCTCCAGCAGCAGCGCTGGGACTACGAGCAGGCGGCCCTGCAGAGCAGCCAGCAGCACCAGCTGTCCATCCAACAGGGCTACCAGGAACTGGAGTTGCAGCAGATAGAGGCGAAGAAGATCGCCTTCTACCAGTACCACCTGCAACAGGGCGGCGTGCAGGCCTGGGCCCTCCACCTGTCCCAGCACCCCGAGGACTCCCGCCTTGTCATGACGAGTATGCGCGAGGACCAACTCCGCATGATCCAGGCCCAGATGGACCTGGTGAAGGACCTGCTGCACGGCGACACGGCGGAGAAGTTCGAGCTGGAGGGCCCCAAACAACTGGCCCTGCGCACAGTGAGCGACATCCTCAACCAGCGCCTCCCGGGCGTCCCCCAGACACCTCCCCCGCTCCCGGACGGCGACCCGGCCCCGGGCGACCCGTACGCCGGGTACGGCCAAGGCGCCCCGGGGGCACCGGCGCAGCCGGGGTACGGCCAGGCAGTCCCCGGGATGCCGGCGCAGCCGGGGTTCGTTCCCGGCCAACTCGACTCCTCGTACGCGCAACCCGGCCGCCCCGTCTCCGACCCCGCCGACCAGCCCCCGAGCGGCGCGCCCCAGGCTCAGGCCGCCCAGCCGGTGACGCCTCCGACCGCCGCGCCCGGCCAGACGCCCAGCGCCCCCGCCTGGGGCCCCCAGTCGCCGACCGGCCCGTATCCGGGCGCTCCGCAGCCGCCCGCGCCCGCCCCGGGCTCCGCAGGCCCCTACGGAGCCACCCCCGGCCCCACCGGCTTCCCCGGCTACACCCCGCCCACTCCCCCGCCGTACCAGCAGCCGTACACCGCTCCACAGCCGCCGGGCGCCTACGGAACTCCGGCCGCCCCCGCCTGGCAGCCACCTCCGGGCTACGGCAGCACCCCGACCCTCCCCGGCCAGCAGAACGCGGCGGCGGCGGACGGGCCGGCCGAGGGCCCCGACGACGCGGCCAAGGAGGACAGGGCGGGCAGCGGCACATGACGACGCTCGACCCCCGCCCCACCCCGGCACCGCCCCCGCCAGCCACTCCCGGCGGCCCGGCCGACCCCACCCAGCTCTGCGAACGCCTCCTCGCGGACCTCCGTACCGAGATCGCCCGCGCCGACAGCAAGGCATCCGTCCTGGTCGCCGCGCTGGGGATGACCGCCGGTGTGTTCAGCGGACTGCTCGCCGGGCGGAACTGGAACCCGGCCGCGCTCAGCACGTTCGGCACCGTCGTCTGGAGTGCCGGGGCAGGGTCCCTGGTGCTGTCCCTGTTCTCGCTGCTCCTCGCCGTGCTGCCCCGCTACCGCTCCGAACCGTGGGCGCCGGGCCAGCCGCTCTCCTACTTCGGCGACATCCAACAGGCCGTACGGCTCGGCGGGTTGGAGGCAGCGCTCGCCGACACCCTGCGCGACCCCACGGCAGCGCTCACCTCGGCGCTCACCGAGACGAGCCGTATCGCCGCACGCAAGCACCAGTGGATCCGTACCGGCCTGATCTCCTTCTGCACCGGCACGCTCCTCCTTCCCGCCTCACTGCTCATCGGCTGAACACACCGGGCCGGACCGCTCAGTCACCGTCCCCGCACGTGAAGGAAGACCATGACCCAACCACCACCGGACCACCCCGAGCCCTCCGAATACCCCCTGTTCCCGCCGACGTACCCCGAGCAGCAAACACCCCACCCCTCACCCCAGCCGCCCTACCCCGGCCAACCCGCACCCCCGTACCCCCAGGCCACCCAACCCCCACCCCGCTACCCGGACCCGGCCAAGCCCCCCCAGAACCCGAACACGACCCAGCGCCCCGACCACCCGGACTTCACCGAACCCCCGGCCTACCCGGACGCGACCCCGCGATCCCAGCACCCGAACACCCCTCAGCGCCCCGACCACCCGGACTTCGCCGAACCCCCGGCCTACCCGGACGCGCCCCGACAATCCCAGCACCCCGACACCACCCAGCACCCGACCTACCCCGGCACACCCCGACAGCCCCCGCACGCTGACGCGGCCCGGCGACGGCCCCAGAGCCCCCACACAACCCAGCCTCCGACCTACCCGGGCTTCACCGAACCCCCGGCCTACCCGGACGCGACCCCGCGATCCCCACACACGAACACCGCCCAGCGCCCCGATCACCCCGGCTTCGCCGAACCTCCGACCTACCCCGGCGCGCCCCAGCAGTCCCCCCACCCGGACTCGACCCAGCGGTCCAACTACCCGGGCTTCGCCGAACCCCCGGCCTACCCGGACGCGCCCCGACAATCCCAGCATCCCGACACCACCCAGCCCCCGACCTACCCCGGCGCACCCCAGCAGCCCTCGCACGCGGATGCCGCCCAACCCCCGGCCTACCCCGGCGCACCCCAGCAGCCCTCGCACGCGGATGCCGCCCAACCCCCGGCCTACCCCGGCGCACCCCAGCAACCCCAACACCCGAACGCCGCCCAACCCCCGACCTACCCGGGTGCGGCCCCGACCCCGCCCCCCGCCTACCCGGGCGCCGCTCCCGCCCAGCCCCCGCCCTACCCCCAGGCCACCGCCCAGCCCATCCCCCCGCAGTACGCGCCCCCTCAGCAACCCCCGACCACATCCGCGCCGCCCGCTCCTCCCACCCAGCACCCCCACCACATCTCCACCGACCGCCAGCGCGTCCACATCTCCGCCCACCAGCGCCGTACCGACGCCACCGCCGTGGGCAACCTCCTCCTCTACCTCCCGAACTTCCTCTGCAGCCTCCTCGTCGTCAGCATGTTCTCCCTCTTCTTCGGCGACCTCGCGTTCCTCGTGATCATCGCCTGGATAGTGAGCGGCGCACTCGTCTTCCACCGGCCCAGCGAAAGCGCCCTCGCGCGCCGTTTGCTCCATCTGCGCTACCCCACGCCGCAAGAACGAGCCAAACTCGAACCGGTCTGGCGCGAGGTCACCGCCCGCGCGGGTGTCGAGGGCCGCAACTACGAACTCTGGGTCGAGGACAGCGACGGCCTGAACGCGGTCGCCGCCGCCGGCCACATCGTCGGTGTCACCCGCTTCGCCATGAACGAGCTGCCCAACGGCGAACTCGCCGCCGTCATGGCACACGAGCTGGGCCACCACGTCGGCGGCCACGCCTGGTCAGGGCTCCTCGGCTACTGGTACGCGCAGCCCGGCCGTATCGCCTGGCGCTTCCTGCGCGCGTTCTCGGGGTTCGTCTTCAAGGTGTCCCGCGCCTTCTCCTGCTTCGGCGTCGGCTTCGTCGTACTCGTCCTCGGCAGCATCGCCATGGCGACCATCAGCACGCTGTACGGCCTGCCCCTGCTGGTCCTGGCGGTGCCGTACGCCCTGGCCGCGGTCGGCCGCCGCGCCGAACTCCGCGCCGACGAACACGCGGCGGCCCTCGGCTTCGCCCCGATGCTGGCCTCCGTACTCGGCAAGCTCCATCAGGAGGAGCAGCGGCAGACGGCCGCGCTCGCCGCGCTCAACAACGGTGTGGCGCCGGAGGAGAGTCCCCTGAGCAAGCTGCTCTCCTCGCACCCGGACTACCACACCCGGCTGCACCACCTGCAGCCGTACCTCCAGCAGCAACGCTGAGACAGGACACGCCGAAGGGCGGCCACCCCGCAACCGGGGTGACCGCCCTTCGTACTGCCAAGCAACTACCGACTACCGCTTACCAACTACTGCCTACTGGTTGTAGGGCCCGTAGTCGTAGTCCTCCAGCGGAACGGCCTGGCCGGAGCCCGTGCCGAACGGCGAGTAGTCGATGTCGTCGTAGCCGACGGCCGAGTACATCGCGGCCTTGGCCTCCTCGGTCGGCTCCACCCGGATGTTGCGGTAGCGGGACAGACCCGTACCGGCCGGGATGAGCTTACCGATGATGACGTTCTCCTTGAGGCCGATGAGGCTGTCGGACTTGGCGTTGATCGCCGCGTCCGTCAGCACTCGGGTCGTCTCCTGGAAGGAGGCGGCCGACAGCCAGGATTCCGTCGCCAGCGAGGCCTTGGTGATACCCATCAGCTGCGGACGGCCGGAGGCCGGGTGGCCGCCTTCCTGGACCACACGACGGTTCTCGGTCTCGAACTTGCCACGCTCGACCAGCTCACCGGGCAGCAGCTCGGCGTCGCCGGACTCGATGATCGTCACACGGCGGAGCATCTGCCGGATGATGATCTCGATGTGCTTGTCGTGGATCGACACACCCTGCGAGTTGTAGACCTTCTGGACCTCGCCGACCAGGTGGACCTGGACCGCGCGCTGACCGAGGATCCGCAGCACGTCGTGCGGGTTGGTGGCACCGAAGGTGAGCTTCTGGCCCACCTCGACGTGGTCACCCTCACGCACCATGACCTTGGCGCGCTTCGAGATCGGGAACGCCGTCTCGTCGCTGCCGTCGTCCGGGGTGATGACGATCTTCTTGGTCTTCTCGGTCTCCTCGATACGGACGCGGCCGGCCGCCTCCGAGATCGGGGCGACACCCTTGGGCGTACGAGCCTCGAAGAGCTCGACGACACGGGGCAGACCCTGGGTGATGTCGTCACCGGCCACACCACCGGTGTGGAAGGTACGCATCGTCAGCTGGGTACCGGGCTCACCGATGGACTGGGCGGCGATGATGCCGACCGCCTCACCGATGTCGACCAGCTTGCCGGTGGCCAGCGAACGGCCGTAGCACATGGCGCAGGTGCCGACGGCGGACTCGCAGGTCAGGACCGAGCGGGTCTTGACCTCCTCGACGCCGTGCCTGACCAGCTCGTCGATGAGGACGTCACCGAGGTCGGTGTTGGCCGGGGCCAGCACACGTCCGTCGAGGGTGATGTCCTCGGCCAGCGCACGGGCGTACACCGACGTCTCGACGTTCTCGGTCTTGCGCAGCACACCGGCTTCGTCACGCTCGGCGATCGCCAGCTTGAGGCCGCGGTCGGTGCCGCAGTCCTCCTCGCGGATGATGACGTCCTGCGAGACGTCCACCAGACGACGGGTGAGGTAACCCGAGTCGGCGGTACGCAGGGCGGTGTCCGCGAGACCCTTACGGGCACCGTGGGTGGAGATGAAGTACTCCAGCACCGACAGGCCCTCACGGAAGGACGCCTTGATCGGACGCGGGATCGTCTCGTTCTTCGCGTTCGACACCAGACCACGCATACCGGCGATCTGACGCATCTGCATCATGTTTCCTCGGGCACCCGAGTCAACCATCATGAAGATGGGGTTCGTCTTGGGGAAGTTCGCGTTCATCGCCTCGGCAACCTCGTTGGTCGCCTTGGTCCAGATCGCGATGAGCTCCTGCGTGCGCTCGTCCTTGGTGATCAGACCGCGCTCGTACTGCTTCTGGACCTTCTCGTCCAGCTCCTCGTAGCCCCTGACGATGGCCTTCTTGGCCTCGGGCACGACGACGTCGGAGATGGCCACGGTGACACCGGAGCGCGTGCCCCAGTAGAAGCCCGCCGCCTTCAGGTTGTCGAGCGTCGCCGCCACGATGACCTTGGGGTAGCGCTCAGCGAGGTCGTTGACGATCTCGCCGAGCTGCTTCTTGCCCACCGAGTAGTCGACGAACGGGTAGTCCTCGGGCAGCAGCTCGTTGAAGAGCGCGCGGCCCAGGGTGGTACGCAGGCGGAACGTGTCCCCCTGCTGCCACTCGGGCTCGTTCTCCTCACGGGCCGGCGGGGTCCAGCCGCGCGGCGGGATGGTGCCCACCGGGAAGCGGATGTCGATCGCCGACTGCAGCGCGAGCTCACCGTTGTCGAACGCCATGGTCGCCTCGGCCGTGGAGCCGAACGCACGGCCCTCGCCCTTGACGTCACGCAGTTCACCGTCGGTGGTGAGGAAGAACAGACCGAGGACCATGTCCTGGGTCGGCATCGTCACCGGACGGCCGTCGGCGGGCTTGAGGATGTTGTTCGAGGACAGCATCAGGATGCGGGCCTCGGCCTGCGCCTCCGCGGAGAGCGGCAGGTGGACGGCCATCTGGTCACCGTCGAAGTCCGCGTTGAACGCGGTGCAGACGAGCGGGTGGATCTGGATGGCCTTGCCCTCGACGAGCTGCGGCTCGAAGGCCTGGATGCCGAGGCGGTGCAGCGTGGGCGCACGGTTCAGCAGCACCGGGTGCTCGGCGATGACCTCTTCGAGGACGTCGTACACGACGGTGCGGCCGCGCTCGACCATGCGCTTGGCGCTCTTGATGTTCTGCGCGTGGTTCAGGTCGACCAGGCGCTTCATCACGAACGGCTTGAAGAGCTCCAGCGCCATCGCCTTCGGCAGACCGCACTGGTGCAGCTTCAGCTGCGGACCGACGACGATCACGGAACGCGCGGAGTAGTCCACACGCTTGCCGAGCAGGTTCTGACGGAATCGACCCTGCTTGCCCTTCAGCATGTCGCTGAGGGACTTCAGCGGGCGGTTACCGGGACCGGTGACCGGACGGCCACGACGACCGTTGTCGAACAGCGCGTCGACGGCCTCCTGGAGCATGCGCTTCTCGTTGTTCACGATGATCTCGGGAGCACCGAGGTCGAGAAGCCGCTTCAGACGGTTGTTCCGGTTGATCACACGGCGGTACAGGTCGTTCAGGTCGGAGGTCGCGAAGCGGCCACCGTCCAGCTGCACCATCGGGCGAAGGTCCGGCGGGATGACCGGGACGCAGTCGAGGACCATGCCCTTGGGGCTGTTGGAGGTCTGCAGGAAGGCAGACACGACCTTCAGCCGCTTCAGGGCGCGGGTCTTCTTCTGGCCCTTGCCGGTACGGATGATCTCGCGGAGGCGCTCGGCCTCCTCCTCCAGGTCGAAGGACTCCAGGCGCTTCTGCAGCGCCGCGGCACCCATCGAACCGTCGAAGTAGGTCCCGAAGCGGTCGCGCAGCTCGCGGTAGAGCAGCTCGTCGCCCTCCAGGTCCTGGACCTTGAGGTTCTTGAACCGGGTCCACACCTCGTCGAGACGGTCGATCTCGCGCTGCGAACGGTCCCGCAGCTGCTTCATCTCCCGCTCGGCACCTTCGCGCACCTTGCGGCGTACGTCGGCCTTGGCACCCTCGGCCTCCAGCTCGCCCAGGTCGCTTTCCAGCTTCTTGGCGCGGGCTTCGAGGTCGGAGTCGCGGCGGTTCTCGACCTGCTGCCGCTCGACGGAGACGTGCGCCTCCAGGGAGGGCAGGTCACGCGTACGGCGCTCGTCGTCGACGTACGTGATCATGTACGCCGCGAAGTAGATGACCTTCTCAAGGTCCTTCGGGGCGAGGTCGAGCAGGTAGCCCAGCCGCGACGGAACGCCCTTGAAGTACCAGATGTGGGTGACGGGAGCGGCGAGCTCGATGTGGCCCATCCGCTCACGACGCACCTTGGCGCGAGTGACCTCGACGCCACAGCGCTCACAGATGATGCCCTTGAAGCGGACGCGCTTGTACTTGCCGCAGTAGCACTCCCAGTCCCGGGTCGGACCGAAGATCTTCTCGCAGAAGAGTCCGTCCTTTTCGGGCTTGAGCGTGCGGTAGTTGATCGTCTCGGGCTTCTTGACCTCGCCGTGGCTCCACTGACGGATGTCGTCAGCGGTGGCCAGACCGATCCGGAGCTCGTCGAAGAAGTTGACGTCGAGCACTATGCGTCAATCCCTCTCAGGGTTGTAAGTCATGGGGTCTGATACGGGGGTCCTGGGGCCGGAGGCCTTCGTCACGAAGGCCTCCGAACTCCCGTCAGACCTCTTCGACGCTGCTCGGCTCACGCCGGGACAGGTCGATGCCGAGTTCCTCCGCCGCGCGGAAGACGTCCTCGTCGGTGTCACGCATTTCGATGGACATACCGTCACTGGACAGCACCTCCACGTTGAGGCAGAGAGACTGCATCTCCTTGATGAGCACCTTGAAGGACTCGGGGATGCCGGGCTCGGGGATGTTCTCGCCCTTGACGATGGCCTCGTAGACCTTCACGCGGCCGGTCACGTCGTCGGACTTGATGGTCAGCAGCTCCTGGAGGGCGTATGCGGCGCCGTATGCCTCCAGCGCCCACACCTCCATCTCGCCGAATCGCTGGCCACCGAACTGGGCCTTACCACCCAGCGGCTGCTGGGTGATCATCGAGTACGGACCGGTCGAACGGGCGTGGAGCTTGTCGTCGACCAGGTGGTGGAGCTTGAGGATGTACATGTAGCCGACGGAGACGGGCTCCGGGAACGGCTCTCCGGAACGGCCGTCGAACAGCGGCGCCTTACCGGTCGGGAGCACCATGCGCGATCCGTCGCGGTTCGGGATCGTGTGGTTCAGCAGACCGGCCAGCTCGTCCTCACGCGCACCGTCGAAGACGGGGGTGGCGACGTTGGTGCCGGGGGCGACGACGTCGGCCCCGATCTCCTGGAGGCGCTGCGCCCAGTCGTCCGCGAGGCCGGAGACGTCCCAGCCGCGACTGGCGAGCCAGCCGAGGTGGATCTCCAGCACCTGTCCCGGGTTCATTCGGGACGGCACACCCAGCGGGTTGAGGATGATGTCGACCGGAGTTCCGTCCTCGAGGAACGGCATGTCCTCGATCGGAAGGATCTTCGAAATAACACCCTTGTTGCCGTGGCGGCCGGCGAGCTTGTCACCGTCCGTGATCTTGCGCTTCTGCGCCACGTAGACCCGAACCAGCTGGTTCACGCCCGGCGGCAGCTCGTCGCCCTCCTCACGGTCGAAGACGCGGACGCCGATGACCTTGCCGATCTCGCCGTGCGGCACCTTCAGCGAGGTGTCGCGCACTTCGCGCGCCTTCTCACCGAAGATCGCGCGGAGCAGGCGCTCCTCGGGGGTCAGCTCGGTCTCGCCCTTGGGCGTGACCTTGCCGACGAGGATGTCGCCGGCGACGACCTCGGCACCGATGCGGATGATGCCGCGCTCGTCGAGGTCGGCGAGGACCTCCTCGGAGACGTTCGGGATGTCCCGGGTGATCTCCTCGGGGCCGAGCTTGGTGTCACGGGCGTCGACCTCGTGCTCCTCGATGTGGATCGAGGAGAGGACGTCGTCCTGTACGAGGCGCTGCGACAGGATGATCGCGTCCTCGTAGTTGTGACCCTCCCACGGCATGAAGGCGACGAGCAGGTTCTTGCCCAGCGCCATCTCGCCTTCCTGGGTGGCCGGCCCGTCGGCGAGAACCTGGTGCTCGACGACCCGGTCGCCCTCGTTGACGACAACCTTCTGGTTGACCGAGGTGCCCTGGTTGGAGCGCGAGAACTTCGCGATGCGGTACGTGGTGTACGTACCGTCGTCGTTGGCGACGGTGACGTAGTCCGCGGAGACCTCCTGGACCACACCCGCCTTCTCGGCCTTGATGACGTCGCCGGCGTCGACGGCGCAGCGGTACTCCATGCCCGTACCGACGAGGGGAGCCTCGGCGGTGATCAGCGGCACGGCCTGGCGCATCATGTTCGCGCCCATGAGGGCACGGTTGGCGTCGTCGTGCTCCAGGAAGGGGATCATCGCGGTCGCGACGGACACCATCTGGCGCGGGGAGACGTCCATGTAGTCGACGTCGTCGCCGGGGATGTAGTCGATCTCGCCGCCACGGCGGCGGACGAGAACGCGGGACTCCTCGAAGCGCATGTCCTCGGAGAGGATCGCGTTCGCCTGGGCGATCACGAACCGGTCCTCTTCGTCGGCCGTGAGGTAGTCGACGTCGTCGGTGACGACACCCTCGACGACCTTGCGGTACGGCGTCTCGACGAAGCCGAAGGCGTTGACCCGGCCGTAGGAGGCGAGCGAGCCGATCAGACCGATGTTCGGGCCTTCAGGGGTCTCGATCGGGCACATGCGGCCGTAGTGCGAGGGGTGCACGTCACGGACCTCGAAGCCGGCCCGCTCACGGGAGAGACCACCCGGGCCGAGCGCCGACAGACGACGCTTGTGGGTGAGACCCGACAGCGGGTTGTTCTGGTCCATGAACTGCGACAGCTGGCTGGTGCCGAAGAACTCCTTGATGGAGGCGACGACCGGCCTGATGTTGATCAGGGTCTGCGGCGTGATCGCCTCGACGTCCTGAGTCGTCATGCGCTCGCGGACGACTCGCTCCATACGCGCCAGACCCGTACGGACCTGGTTCTGGATGAGCTCGCCGACGTTGCGCAGACGACGGTTGCCGAAGTGGTCGATGTCGTCGGTCTCGACGACCATCGACGTCCCGTTGTTGCCAACGGTCTCGGTCTCACCGGCGTGCAGCTTCACCAGGTACTTGATCGTCGAGATGATGTCCTCGACGGTCAGCACACCGGCGTTCAGCGGGGCCTCGCCACCCAGCTTCTTGTTGACCTTGTAACGGCCGACCTTGGCGAGGTCATAGCGCTTCGGGTTGAAGTAGAGGTTCTCCAGAAGCGTCTGCGCGGCCTCACGGGTCGGCGGCTCGCCAGGGCGGAGCTTGCGGTAGATGTCGAGCAGCGCGTCGTCCTGGCCCTGGGTGTGGTCCTTCTCCAGGGTGGCGCGCATCGACTCGTACTCGCCGAACTCCTCGAGGATCTGCTCGGTCGTCCAGCCGAGAGCCTTGAGGAGGACGGTGACGGACTGCTTGCGCTTGCGGTCGATGCGGACACCGACCATGTCGCGCTTGTCGATCTCCATCTCCAGCCAGGCACCCCGGGAGGGGATCACCTTGGAGGCGAAGATGTCCTTGTCGGACGTCTTGTCGATGGAGGAGTCGAAGTAGACACCCGGCGAACGGACCAGCTGCGACACGACGACACGCTCGGTGCCGTTGATGACGAAGGTGCCCTTGTTGGTCATGAGCGGGAAGTCGCCCATGAAGACCGTCTGGGACTTGATCTCGCCGGTCTCGTTGTTGGTGAACTCGGCCGTGACGAAGAGGGGCGCGGAGTACGTGAAGTCGCGGTCCTTGCACTCGTCGATCGAGTTCTTCGGAGGCTCGAAACGGTGGTCGCGGAACGTCAGGGACATCGACCCGGAGAAGTCCTCGATCGGGGAGATCTCCTCGAAGATCTCCTCCAGACCGGACTTGGTGGGGACGTCCTGTCCGCTGTCCAGAGCCGCCTCGACACGAGCCTTCCATGCGGCGTTACCGAGCAGCCAGTCGAAGCTCTCGGTTTGCAGCGCAAGAAGGTTCGGAACCTCGAGGGGCTCCTTGATCTTTGCAAAAGAGATGCGCAGCGGGGCAGTGCTGGCGCCATGGTTCGTATTCGCGGAGGCAGTGCGCGAGGCGGCCAAGAGGGGGTCCTTCCGAGGGCTCGGACTCACTACGCGCGTACCGGCCCCCCACAGGGGCACAGAGACGGGCATTCCACGACCAGCCGGAAAGGGCCAGGTCGGAGAAGGTCCGATCGTCGGTGCTCAAGCGAGGGCATGCCCCTGGTGACGGGCAGGAGGCAGCTAACAGGCAGCGCAAAGGGTCAGTGTAGCCACTAGGCTCACTGATGTCCAGTGCGGGTTTTTGAAGACCCTCGTTGCTCTCAACCCCTGCTGCAAGCCACGCCCTCGATGCACATCGATACTGCCCTCTTCGCCACCGATCCATGCCTCGGATTCGGATCGTTGTGACGACGCGTCCTGAGAATTGCGCGCTCCGTGCGGTTCGTCAAGGCCTCCGAGCCCGAACCCGGTGCTGCCATCGTCACGTGCGGCACAGCATCAGGGGCGTCCGGAGGCACGACGAAGATCACCTTACTCGCCGTCACCGAGCCTGCAAGGCAGCCACGACCCGACCCCTCGAACGCCGAAGAGCGACCACCCAGATGGATGATCGCTCTTCACTGCGTCAGCGTTACAGGGCTACGAGAAGCCCTGTGTCACCGCGAGTCGAGTTACTTGACCTCGACCGAGGCGCCGGCGGCCTTGAGGGACTCGGCAGCCTTCTCGGCGGCCTCCTTGGCGACCTTCTCGAGAACGGGCTTCGGGGCGCCGTCCACGAGGTCCTTGGCCTCCTTGAGACCCAGCGAGGTCAGCTCACGCACGACCTTGATGACCTGGATCTTCTTCTCGCCGGCGCCGGTGAGGACGACGTCGAACTCGTCCTGCTCCTCGACGGCCTCAGCGGCGGCGGCGGGGCCGGCCGGGGCAGCGGCGACCGCGGCGGCGGCGGTGACGTCGAACTTCTCCTCGAAGGCCTTAACGAACTCGGAGAGCTCGATGAGGGTGAGGGTCTCGAACTGCGCGAGCAGCTCTTCCTGGGACAGCTTCGTCGCCATGATGGGCGATCCTTCCAGTCGTTCGGCAGGTGCCGATGTAAGTGTCGGCGGGCGTACGTTCGGCCCGCGTCGACCGCCGCGTCAGGCGACGGTCAGAGTGCGAGCCGAATTACTCGGCACCGCCCTGCTCGGCCAGCTTGACCCGAAGCGCCTCCGCGGTGCGGACGAACTTCGACGGAAGCGCCTGGAGGAGCGAGGCAGTCTGCGACTGCTTGCCCTTCATGGCGCCCGCCAGCTTGGCGAGCAGAACCTCGCGGGACTCGAGGTCCGCAAGCTTCTTGATCTCGTCGGCGGACAGCGCCTTACCGTCAAGGACACCGCCCTTGATGACGAGGTTCGGGTTGTCCTTGGCGAAGTCACGAAGACCCTTCGCCGACGTCACCGGGTCACCGGTGATGAAGGCAACCGCCGTCGGACCGTTGAACAGGTCGTCGAGCGTCGAGATCCCGGCCTCGTTGGCCGCGATCTTGGTCAGCGTGTTCTTCACCACGGCGTACTGGGCGTCTTCACCGAGCGAACGACGCAGCGTCTTGAGCTGCGCCACGGTGAGACCCCGGTACTCGGTCAGCACAGCGGCGTTCGAGCTACGGAACTGGTCCGCGAGCTCGGCTACCGCGGCAGCCTTGTCGGGCCTTGCCATAAGCGTGGCCTCCTTCCGGGTGATGAGGACCGCTCAGAAGGAGACTGGGAAAACGAAACGCCCCGGCGCAGGCGCACGGGGCGTGAGCTCGACCAACCGAATTCCGTGAGCGGATTCCGTCCGGGAGCACTTCCACAGTCACCTACGCGGGTCGTCCGCAATTCAGCGGATCCTTCGGTCACCGAGCCTTCTTACGAAGACAAGGCAACGACCAGCGGTCTTTGGCTTCTCGAGGAGAGTACGTGAGGGCGTCCCTCCCAAGCAAATCCGCGCCCCTCAGGGGCGCGGGGCTGGTTCTACCGGCGGAGCGATGGCTAACCCTGCTGGGCGCCCTTCATCATCTCCGCCAGGTCGGCGACCTCCTTGGCGGGCGGGGCGGCGATCGTCACCGGCTTGTTGAAGTCGTCGAAGGTGATCGTCATGTCGAGGGGGCCCTTGTCGGCCGCGCCGCGCATCCGGAACTGCTTGGTGACGTCACCCTCGCCGATCCACATGTCCATCGTGAACTTGTCGATGCCCAGCTTCTCGTACTGCTCAAGGCTCTTCTCGCGCTGCTCGCGGGTCACCTTGCTCTGGGACTTGAGCGAGGCGCGGAACTGGTCGAGGGTGACCGTGCCCTGGTAGTGGGTGGTCTTCACCCCGTCCACGGTCTCCTCGCCGACCTCTTTCACGTCCTTGGAGCCGGTGAGGAAGGTGGACTCCTGGGCCGGGTTCTTGTCGGCCTGCCCTGCGGCCCCGAGAGACTCACCTGCGGCGCCCATCGCGGCCATGTCGAACTTGATCCAGCGCTTGCCGTCCATCTCCTTGGCGGCGGCAGCGCCCCCGCCTATGAACATCGCCTTGTCGACGAGACGGATCTCGGCGGTGCCGTCGGCGCCCTTGTCGAGGGCGGAGATCTTCATGCTCATCGCCACGTCGGGCTTGAGGCGCATCTTGGCCTCGGCCTTGACGCGGCCCTCCTCGGGCACCTTGCCGGTCATCCGGTAGCTGAGGGAGGTGATGTCCTCCACGTTCTTCGCCGCCTTGGCGACAGCCGCCGCCGGCGTCATCTTCGGCGACTCCTCCGAGGAGCCCTTGGAACAGGCGACAGCGCCGGCACCGAGAAGCAGCACAGCGAGGCCTACACGTCCTGCACGCACAGAAGAAGCACCCATGATTCCCCCCAAGGAACATTGCGAACACACGGTCGATTCACAGAAACGAACGTGAGCCTAACCCGGTGGGGCCGACGAGGCCTCCGAATTCCCCAACAGCTCCTTGAAGTCCACGGTGTCCCCGCCCCCCGGTGCCACGACCCCGGCCTTCACTCCGTACGCGCTGTAGAACGCCGTCGACGACATCCGCCCGCTCGCCAGTTCGCCCCGTTCGACCTTCTTGACCAGCAGGTTCCGGTCGTTGACCCAGATGTCGACCGTCTCGGTGGTGACGCCGGCCTGGACGAGCTGGTCCTTGAGGGCCGAGTCGGCGAGGGCGGCCACCTCGACCGTGCCCGAGTAGCGCGTCGTACGTTCTCCGCGCACCGTCTCCGTCCCGGCCCTGCGGACGTCACCGGAGGCCAGCAGCAGCTTGACCGGCTGGACGGGGGCGGTGTTGTGCAGCTGGTCCTTCAGATACGTCCCCGAGCCGCCCGGCAGGTCCGCCAGGTCGTCGTAGGCGTACCTGATCCAGTGCTTGCCGTGCATCTGGGCGGCGAACTTGTCACCGACCTTGGCGTAGTAGGCGTCGGGCAGCAGCCGGGCCTCCATGGAGGAGCTGTTGAGCGCCCGCATGGACTCGGCCAGTTCTCCGCCGGTGTAGGTGATGCTGAGCTTGCCGATCGGCCGCCCGGCCCAGCCGAGGACGCCGGCCGTCCGCATGGAGAGCAGGTCGCCCATGACGGAGGAGGAGCTGACCCGGGCGGAACCGGCCCGGTCGGTGGCCTTCTCGACGGCGTGCAGCGCGGCGGCCGTACGCGCGTCGAGGTGTCCCGTGCTCCGGGTCGGCTCGGCGCCCTCGCCGTCGGATCCCCCGGAGAAACTGCACGCCGACATCGCCATGCCGGCCGCGACCAGCGCGGCGGTCACCGCGACCGGCCGGGCTCCTCGCCGCAGGCCCCGTATACCCCGTACGTCGCTGTCCCTCATCCGGTCCCCCACCCCCTCGTACACCCCGTGATCTTCACGCTAACCCCTCGGTACGACAACGGGCCCCGCACCTCGAAAGGTTGCGGGGCCCGTCGTACGAACGCGAACGCGCGACTACCGGGGTGAGCGTTGGCTCAGACGGCGGCCGGGTCCTCCTCGACGAGGAGGTTGCGGGTGCGGTTGGGGTCGAGCGGGACGCCGGGGCCGATCGTGGTGCTGAGGGCGGCCTTCTTGATGTAACGACCCTTGGCGGCGGACGGCTTCAGACGGAGGATCTCCTCCAGCGCGGCGCCGTAGTTCTCCACCAGCTTGGTGTCGTCGAACGACGTCTTGCCGATGATGAAGTGCAGGTTCGAGTGCTTGTCGACGCGGAACTCGATCTTGCCGCCCTTGATCTCGGTGACAGCCTTGACCACGTCCGGGGTCACGGTGCCCGTCTTCGGGTTCGGCATCAGACCACGCGGGCCGAGGACGCGGCCGAGGCGGCCGACCTTGCCCATGAGGTCCGGGGTGGCGACGACGGCGTCGAAGTCCAGACGGCCCTTCGCCACCTCGTCGATCAGTTCGTCGGAGCCGACGATGTCGGCGCCAGCGGCGGTCGCGGCCTCGGCACGGTCACCGGTCGCGAAGACCAGGACCCGGGCGGTCTTACCGGTGCCGTGCGGGAGGTTCACGGTGCCACGGACCATCTGGTCGGCCTTGCGCGGGTCGACACCCAGGCGGAAGGCGACCTCGACGGTGCCGTCGAACTTGCTCGTGGAGGTCTCCTTGGCGAGACGGACGGCCTCGAGCGGGGCGTAGAGCTTGTCCCGGTCGATCTTGGCGTCCGCAGCGCGGAGAGACTTGCTGCGCTTGCTCACTACTGCTCCTGTGTGTTCTGAGGAGTCGTGGTACGGACCGAGCAGGTCCTGCCACGTACTACAAGGCTTACGAGGGTGGGGCTCAGCCCTCGACCGTGATGCCCATCGAACGGGCGGTGCCGGCGATGATCTTCGACGCGGCGTCCAGGTCGTTGGCGTTCAGGTCGGGGAGCTTGGTCGTGGCGATCTCGCGGACCTGCGCCTGGGTGATCTTGGCGACCTTGGTCTTGTGCGGCTCGCCGGAGCCCTTCTCGACACCCGCGGCCTTGAGGATCATCTTCGCGGCCGGCGGCGTCTTGGTGATGAAGGTGAAGGAGCGGTCTTCGTAGACCGTGATCTCCACCGGGATCACCCAGCCACGCTGCGACTCGGTCGCGGCGTTGTAGGCCTTGCAGAACTCCATGATGTTGACGCCGTGCTGACCGAGCGCGGGCCCGACCGGCGGAGCGGGGTTGGCCGCACCGGCGTTGATCTGGAGCTTGATGAGCCCCGTGACCTTCTTCTTCTTGGGAGGCATTCCGGGTCCTCTATCTTCGTTTTTCTTCGGTCTTCGCTGTGCCCGACAGAAGCCGGGCAACCGCACCACGATAAACGACACCGTGGCGAGGCGTGAAACCGAGCAGGTCAGGCCAGCTACGAGAGCCGACCTGACCTGGACGGAAACTAAGGGGCGTGCTAGTTCTTCTGGATCTGGTCGAACGACAGCTCGACCGGGGTCTCGCGGCCGAAGATCTCGACGAGGCCCTTGACCTTCTTCGAGTCGGCGTTGATCTCGTTGATGGTCGCCTGCAGCGTCGCGAACGGGCCGTCCGTGACGGTGACCGAGTCGCCGACCTCGAAGTCCAGCACCTGGACCTCGAGCTTGCGGGCCGGAGCCGGCCTGCCCTCGGCCTCGGCGAGCTCACGGGCGGCCTTCTCCTCGGCCTCCGGAGCGAGCATCTTGACGATCTCGTCCAGGGTCAGCGGGTACGGGTCGTAGGCGTTGCCCACGAAGCCGGTGACACCGGGGGTGTTGCGGACGACGCCCCAGGACTCGTTCGTCAGGTCCATGCGGACGAGAACGTATCCGGGGAGCTTGTTCTGGCGGACCGTCTTGCGCTCGCCGTTCTTGATCTGCGCGACCTCTTCCTGCGGCACCTCGGCCGCGAAGATGAAGTCCTCGACGTTCAGAGAGACGGCACGCTGTTCGAGGTTGGTCTTCACACGGTTCTCGTAACCGGCGTACGTGTGGATGACGTACCACTCGCCGGGGAGCGTGCGCAGTTCCTCGCGGAGGGCCTCGACGGGGTCGACGGGCTCGGCGGCCTCTTCTTCGGCTTCCTCAGCCTCGGCTTCGGCGTCGTCCTCGGACTCGTCGGTCTCGTCCTCGACGAGCTCTTCGTCCTCGTCGGCGTCGGCCTCGGCCACATCGCCGTCCTCATCCTCATCGGCCTCGATGTGGATGGCGTCTTCCTCGGCGGGCTCTCCCACGGCGGCGTCCGCAGCGTCGACCTCGTCCTCGACCTCGTCAACGCCCTCGACGATGTCGAGCTCGTCATCCACGGACTCGTCCGGCACGATGGCGTCGTTCAGGTTCGGGTCAGACACGGTGGCTGCTTCTTCCTGGATACATGTGGGTGGAACATGCGAAAGGGGCGCCGCACCCGGCGCCCTTCGCTCTTGGCTCAGCCGAAGACGTACTTGGCGGCTTTGTTGAGGCCAAAGTCAATCACAGTCACCAGGCCGATCATGACGATCACAAAGACGATCACCACGGTCGTGTACGTCGTCAGCTGGTTACGCGTCGGCCAGACGACCTTGCGGAGCTCCGCGACGATCTGGCGGTAGAAGACCGCGAGACGCTTCAGCGGGCCCTTCTTGGCGCGCTTACCGCCCTTGCGAGTCTTCTTGTCCGACTCGGGCGCCTCATCCTGGGCATCAGGCATATCGATGGAGCCCACGGCGTCCGCCATTCGTCCTCACCTGTTCCCGGGTCGTGGCCGTGCCGCGCCCGGTCCGAGCCGCACGGCGGTGCATTGCAGTACGTACATGCGCACACAGCCTGGTGACAGGCGTGTGTAGCAGGGCCGGAGGGACTTGAACCCCCAACCGCTGGTTTTGGAGACCAGTGCTCTACCAATTGAGCTACGACCCTTTGTGGTTACTCCAACGTACCGTACCCGTCCGGATGCTCGGTGTGCACCGGATAAGCGCGGGCCGCTGAAGGCCAACGAGGTGAGAGTGTACGTGCTCCGGAGCCGGTCGTCGAACAGAAAGCGCCCGCAGGACCGTTGTCGGCGGAAGATCGCCCAGCCCAGGCGCCGGATCCGGACGCATGTTCAGCCGTCCGCCCGACCCCGCGCACTTCAAGCGTCCCACCGGTGGTCCGGTCTGACCAATAGGTGAAACCCGTGTGCCGGGGAGGTTTCCGGTCTGAAACGATGGGCACCATGAGCGCTGCAACCCCTTCCACCGCGCGCCGGGTCTCCGCCCGAGTCGGCGCGATCTCCGAGTCCGCCACCCTCGCCGTGGACGCCAAGGCCAAGGCCCTGAAGGCCGCCGGGCGCCCGGTGATCGGCTTCGGCGCCGGTGAGCCGGACTTCCCCACCCCGGACTACATCGTCCAGGCCGCCATCGAGGCCTGCTCCAACCCGAAGTACCACCGCTACACGCCGGCCGGCGGTCTGCCCGAGCTGAAGGCCGCGATCGTCGCCAAGACGCTCCGCGACTCGGACTACGAGGTGGAAGCCTCCCAGGTCCTGGTGACCAACGGCGGCAAGCAGGCCATCTACGAGGCGTTCGCCGCGATCCTCGACCCGGGTGACGAGGTCATCGTCCCGGCCCCGTACTGGACCACGTACCCGGAGTCCATCCGTCTCGCCGGCGGTGTCCCGGTCGAGGTCGTCGCGGACGAGACGACCGGCTACCGGGTCAGCGTGGAACAGCTGGAGGCGGCCCGCACGGAGCGGACGAAGGTCGTTCTGTTCGTCTCCCCGTCCAACCCGACCGGCGCGGTGTACAGCCCCGAGGACACCGAGGCGATCGGCCGCTGGGCCGTGGAGCACGGCCTGTGGGTGCTGACGGACGAGATCTACGAGCACCTCGTCTACGGCGACGCGAAGTTCACCTCGCTGCCCGCGATCCTCCCCGAGCTGCGCGACAAGTGCATCGTGGTCAACGGTGTCGCCAAGACGTACGCCATGACGGGCTGGCGGGTCGGCTGGATCATCGGCCCGAAGGACGTCGTCAAGGCCGCGACCAACCTCCAGTCGCACGCCACGTCCAACGTGTCGAACGTGGCGCAGATCGCCGCTCTCGCCGCCGTCTCCGGAAACCTGGACGCCGTCGCGGAGATGCGCGTGGCCTTCGACCGCCGCCGCCACACGATCGTGCGCATGCTCAACGAGATCGACGGCGTGGTCTGCCCGGAGCCCGAGGGCGCCTTCTACGTCTACCCGTCGGTGAAGGCCCTGCTGGGCAAGGAGATCCGCGGCAAGCGCCCGCAGGACTCGGTCGAGCTGGCCGCCCTGATCCTGGACGAGGTCGAGGTGGCCGTCGTCCCGGGTGAGGCGTTCGGCACACCGGGCTACCTGCGCCTGTCGTACGCCCTGGGCGACGAGGACCTCGTCGAGGGCATCAGCCGCGTGCAGAAGCTGCTGGCCGAGGCGAAGGACTGACCCTGTGACACCGAGAGGCCGCTTCCCGAAGGGAAGCGGCCTCTTGCGTGTCGGAGTACGAGCGTCAGTGCGAGCAAGACCACGTTCAGGGAAAGCGCTACCGATACGAGCCGGACGTACGGCAGGATCCGAGAATGGAGCACGTACGTGATGTCTCTGAACTGCCGAAAGCCCATCTGCATCTGCACTTCACCGGGTCGATGCGGTCAGCGACCCTGCTGGAACTGGCCGACAAGCACGGTGTGCGGCTGCCCGAGGCGCTGACCGACGCCCTCACCAGTGGCGAGCCGCCGAAACTCAGGGCGACCGACGAGCGGGGCTGGTTCCGTTTCCAGCGCCTGTACGACGCGGCCCGGTCCTGTCTGCGGGAGCCCGAGGACATCCAGCGGCTGGTCCGCGAGGCCGCCGAGGAGGATGCGAAGGACGGCTCCGGCTGGCTGGAGATCCAGGTCGACCCGACGTCGTACGCCCCCCGTCTGGGCGGTCTCATCCCGGCGCTGGAGATCATCCTGGACGCGGTGGAGACGGCGGGCCGGGAGACCGGGATCGGGATGCGGGTCCTGGTGGCCGCGAACCGTATGAAGCACCCACTGGACGCACGCACGCTGGCCCGCCTGGCCGTGCGGTACGCGGACCGGGGTGTCGTGGGCTTCGGGCTCTCGAACGACGAGCGGCGGGGCATGGCCCGGGACTTCGACCGGGCCTTCGCCATCGCGCGCGAGGGCGGTCTGCTGTCGGCCCCGCACGGCGGTGAGCTGACGGGCCCGTCGTCGGTCCGCGACTGTCTGGACGACCTGCACGCGTCCCGGATCGGCCACGGTGTGCGGGCGGCCGAGGACCCACGCCTGCTGAAGCGCCTCGCGGACCGCCAGATCACGTGCGAGGTGTGCCCGGCCTCGAACGTCGCCCTGGGGGTGTACGAGAAGCCCGAGGACGTGCCGTTGCGCAAGCTCTTCGAGGCCGGTGTGCCCCTGGCCCTGGGCGCCGACGACCCGCTCCTCTTCGGTTCCCGGCTGGCGGCCCAGTACGAGATCGCCCGCGAGTACCACGCCTTCACGGACGCGGAACTGGCCGAACTGGCCCGGCAGTCGGTACGGGGTTCGGCGGCGCCGGAGGACGTGCGGGCGAAGCTGCTGGCGGGGATCGACGACTGGCTGGTCTCGTAGCCGTAGCCCTGAAGGGTCGCTTCTCAGAGGTCCCTTCTCAGAGGCTGACGCCGACCGTCACCGGTTCGTTGACGAGGGTGACCCCGAAGGCGTCCTGGACACCGGCGACGACCTCGCGGGCGAGGGCGAGCAGGTCCTCCGTGGTGGCCCGGCCTCGGTTGGTGAGGGCCAGGGTGTGCTTGGTGGAGATGCGGGCGGGGCCGGTGCCGTACCCCTTGGTGAAGCCGGCCCTGTCGATCAGCCAGGCCGCCGAGGTCTTGGTGCGGCCCTCTCCGGCCGGGTAGGCGGGCGGTACGGCGTCGGCGCCGAGCCGCTCCGCCACGCGCGCGTGGAAGGCGGCGAACTCGGCGTCGTCAAGGATCGGGTTGGTGAAGAAGGACCCGGCGGACCAGGTGTCGTGGTCCTCGGGGTCAAGGACCATGCCCTTGCCCGCGCGCAGCTTCAGCACGGTCTCGCGGGCCGCGTCCAGCGGCACCCGGTCGCCCGGCTCGACACCGAGGGCGCGAGCCGTCTCGGCGTACTTCAGGGGCGCCGACAGCCCGTCCGCGTCCTCCAGGGCGAATCGGACGCGCAGGACGACATGGCGCTCGGCGTCGGCCTTGAAGCGGCTGTGGCGGTAAGAGAAGTCGCACTCGGCGCCGGAGAGGGTGACCGTCTCGCGGGTGATCCGGTCGTAGGCGACGACCTCGGTGATCGTCGAGGACACCTCCTGTCCGTACGCCCCCACGTTCTGGATGGGCGTCGCGCCCGCGGAGCCGGGGATCCCGGCGAGGCACTCGATCCCGGCGAGGCCGGCCTCGACCGTGCGTGCGACGGCGTCGGTCCACACCTCGCCGGCGGCCAGCTCCACGCCCGTGCCGTCGAGGTCGACTCCGGTCGTGGCGATCCGCAGAGCCGTCCCCGCGAACCCCTTGTCGCCGATGACCAGGTTCGAGCCGCCGCCGATGACCAGCAGCGGGGTCCCGGAGTCGTCGGCCTCGCGGACGGCGGCGATCACCTCGGCGTCGGTGGTCGCCGTGATCAGCCGGTCCGCGGGACCGCCGAGCCGGAAGGTGGTCAGCGGGGCGAGGGGAGCGTCGTGGATTTCCTGCACGCGCCAAGACTACGAGACCCCACTGACAGCCCAGGACGAACACGGGGCGCCGACACAGGACGACAGGACGCACGCGCGCGTACGGCCCCGCCCGTGGACGTCGGGGCCGTACGCGCGCGTGCCGCTGTCCTACGTCGTTCAGTGGACGGCACTCTCCAGGACCGGGACCCGCTCGGCGGAGTCCGTCACCGGCGCGGGGCGGCGGGCGGCCGGGATCAGCAGGGCCGCGACGCCCGCGAGGGCGACAACCGCCGAACCGACCACCAGGGCGGGCCGGAGGCCGTCGACGAAGGTCTGGCCGCTCTCGTAGCCGCCCTGGGCCGCGAAGATCGATCCCATGACGGCGATTCCGAGGGCGCCGCCGACCTCGCGCAGTGCGTTGTTGGCGCCGGAGGCGATGCCCTGCTCGCTCGGGCGGACCCCGGACATCACCAGGTTGGCGGCCGGGGCGAAGAACAGGGCCATGCCGATGCCACTGATGATCAGGCCGGGCAGCTGGATGGCGTAGGAGGCGTCCGCGGTGACCACGGAGGCCATGTAGCCGAGGCCGGCGGCCTGGAGGAAGAGACCGGTGGCGACGACCGGCCGGCCGCCTATCCGGTCGGAGAGGATGCCTGCGATCGGGGCGACGAGCATCGGCATACCGGTCCAGGGCAGCATCCGCAGGCCCGCCTCGGTGGGCGAGTAGCCGAGCACGCCCTGCATGTACTGGCTGAGCAGGAAGATCGACCCGAACATCCCGAGGAACATCAGCAGGGAGGCCGCGTTGATCCCGGCGAAGGCGCGGGAGCGGAAGAGCCGCATGGGCAGCATCGGGTTCTTCGCCCGGGTGCCGTGGACGACGAAGGCGACGAGGAGCGCGCTGCCCGCGAGCAGTCCGGTCAGGACGTAGGAGCTGGTCCAGCCGTCGGCCGGGCCGCGCACGAGCCCGTAGACGATGCCGAACAGGCCACCGCTGGCCAGCAGGGTGCCGGTGATGTCGAGCGGGGCGCCGGTACCGTGCGACTCGGCGAGGCGCAGCCGGGCGAGCGGCAGCAGGGCGAGGCCCAGCGGAACGTTCAGCCAGAAGATCCAGTGCCAGGAGATGTGCTCGGTAAGGCTGCCTCCGATGAGCGGACCGGAGGCCACCGCGAGTCCGTTCACGGCGCCCCAGATACCGAACGCCATCCCGCGTTTCGCGGCCGGGACGGCTGCGGTGAGCAGGGTCAGCGTCAGCGGCATCATGATCGCCGCGCCGACGCCCTGGACCGCGCGGGCCGCGATCAGCGAGTCGATGCCGGGTGCCATGGCCGCGGCGGCGGAGGCGCCGGTGAAGACGGTGAGCCCGGCGAGGAAGAGCCGGCGTCGGCCGAAACGGTCGCCGAGAGCCGCGCCGAACATCAGCAGGACCGCGAAGGTGAGCGTGTAGGCACTCACGGTCCATTCCAGGTCGTCCAGCGCTCCCCCGAGGTCCTTGCGGATGGAGGGCAGCGCGGTGGTGACGACGAGGTTGTCGAGGGCCGCCATGAATCCGGCGACGCTGGTGATGACGAGGGCCCAGACGGCTCCGCCGCGTGGTGTGCCGGTCTTGCCCTGCTCGCTCTGTTCGCTCTCTTCGCGCTGCTTGCCCTGCCGCTGTGACATCGCTCCCCCTGGGGATGATCGCTACTGGTGATTTCGATGTGGATTTAGTTATTGATCACTAACTTTGATGCCCAGACGAAAGCCGCGGACTCCGCCCGGCGGACCGTCAGACCTCGCCCCGCCCCTTGATCTGCGCCGAGGGCCACATCCCTCGCCAGGCTCGATGGCCGGGCGGGAACCCCATGGCCGCAAGGGTGTTGATGAGCATCCCGTACGCCAGGAAGGTCGTCGTCTCCTCCCCCACGGGCACCTCGACGGCGTCCTGGAGCTTCATCCAGCCGGCCCTCACGGCCTCGCCGAACTCATGGTCGCCCTCGGCCTCGGCGGCGGCGACAGCCACGTAGATCTGCATCTGCATCTGCAGCCGCTCGGGGTGCTCACTGATCAACCGTGCGTACGCGTCCGCCATGGAATGCAGGGCCTGCTCACCCTCCAGCCCTTCGGCGGCCTCCTCCATGACCCGGCACACATCGCTCATGCACCGCTGGGAGGCGGCGGCGAAGATCGCCTTCTTGCCCGGGAAGAGCCGGAAGAGGTACGGCTGCGAGACGCCCACCCGCCTGGCGATCGCCTCGGTGGAGGTGCCGTAGTAGCCCCTCTGCGCGAACTCGGCGATCGCCGCGCGAATGACGCTCTCGCGTCGCTCTTCTGCGCTCATCCTGACCATGTGAGTAAGTTAGTGCTCAATCACTAACTACGTCAAGAGGTCCGCCTCCACCCTTCCCACCCCCGGAACGGGCCCGGCGATGGGCGGCCACCCGCTCGCGGGTCGCACAACGGCGCGAACAGTAGTGCCGTTCTGGCCCGCGCCCCTGGGTGACGAAGACGTTCTCGCAGCTCACCGACGCGCAGACAGCCCCCGGCGGACGCTGGTGCTCCCAGACGAGCACGGCCAGCGCGAGACAGGAGGAGCCGAGAAACCACTCCCCCCAGGGCCCGTCGTCGTCCCGGTCGACATGCGGATGCCAGGGCGTGTGCCCCGCGTGCGAGGTCAGGCGCAGCGGCCCGGCACGGTCGAGGAGCAGCCGGTTCAACAGGCCGGCGGCCCGGTCCACATCCCCGGCACCGAAGACCTCACGCAGGAGGAGCGCCGCCTCGCGCATCCCGTCGACGTCATGGGCGGCGAGGTCGAGCAGGCCCGGCTCGCCGTGTTCCCGGAGTACGGCGACGATCGCGCCCGGGGACGCGGGACCACCGCGGGTCAGAGCGTTCACCAGGGCGGCGGCACGGCGGGCGTTGGCGAGTACGGAGTGCCGGGTGGACCGGGCACCGGAGGCACCGGACGCACCGGACGCACCGGACGCACCGAAGGCATGCGAGGCACCGGAGGCATCGGCAGGAGGTGGGGCGGGAGCGGGCACGCAGAGAATGTAACGCATATTGCAGAGTTTTGAGTTACTTACCTAACGTCGCTGGAATGAAGAGGCTTCACGGGACCAGGCCGACAGCGGCGTATCTGGCCGGGGCGACGGCGGCCCGCACCGGCGACGAGATGTCGGGGCCGGCGCTGCTGCTGGCCGGGTACGCGATCACGGGGTCGGCTGCCGAGGCGTCGGCGTTGCTCGCGGGCATCACGATCGCGGCGGCGGTCGGCGGCCCGCCGCTCGGGGCGCTCCTGGACCGGGCGGTACGACCAGGCCGCCTGCTGGCCGTCGCGCTGGCCCTCTACGCGACCGGCCTGGTGGCGATCCTGGCCGTACTCGGCCGTGTGCCGCTGCCAATCGTCGTCCTGGTCGCGGTGGCCCCGGGCCTCCTCGGACCGGCGCTGTCGGGCGGCTGGACGGCCCAGCTGCCCCGGGTGGTCCCGCCCGGGACCCTGCCCCACGCGAACGCCCTCGACGCGATGACGTACGGCGTCGCCGGCCTCACCGGACCTGCGCTGGCCGGAATGGCCGCACAGCTGTTTGGGGCGTTGGGGGGAGTTGTCGTGTCCGTCGCACTGATCGGGCTTGCGCTGCCCGTGGCGTGGGGCCTGCCGGCAGTTCCCGTATCAGCGGTGGGGGCCGAAGGCTCGGTGACCGCCGACCTCCTGGCAGGCACGCGCCACATCCTTCGCAGCCGACCGCTCGCCCGGGTGACTCTCACCTCGGTCCTCTCCTGCACGGGCCAGGGCATGCTGATCGCCTGCGTACCCCTGCTCGGGGAACGGGTGCTCGGCGGAGCCGCCCACGGCACGATGCTGCTGTCCTGCACAGCCGTCTCGGCGCTCACCACGAACGCCGTACTGGCCCGTTTCCCGCCCCGCTGTGCCCCGGACACGCTCGTCTGGGCCGGGGCTCTGTTCCAGTCGGCGGCACTGGCGCTGGCGGCGACCGGCCGACCGTTCCTCGTCCTGGCCGCCGTACTGGTCGCCGGGGTCGGTGAGGGGCCGCAGCTGACCGCTCTGTTCGCGGTACGTCACCGGGAGGCGCCCGAGCGGCTGCGCGGGCAGATCTTCACGACGGGGGCCAGTTTGAAGATCACCGGGTTCGCGGTGGGTGCCGGATTCGCCGGACCGCTGACCACATGGTCCCTGCCGGGAACGCTGCTGACGGCGGCGGGCGTGGAACTGCTGGCGGTGCTGGCCTTCTTCACGCTCGTACCGAGGCTGTTTCTTCTCAAAGAAGAGGTCGAGTAAGGGGCGCCCGCAATTGGCGAGCGCCCCTTACCCGAAGCCGAAGCAAGAATCTCCGAAATGGCGTGCTCAGCGCAGGCGGACGACAGCCCGGGACATGCCCAGCACCTTCTGGCCCGCGCACTTCGCGAGGAGATCGACGCGGACCGTGTTGTCGTCGAGCTTGGCCCCGACCTTGCCGCTGACCTCGATGGTGGCGCCCTGGCCGTCGTTGGGGACGACGACCGGCTTGGTGAAGCGGACGCCGTACTCGACGACCGCTCCCGGGTCGCCGACCCAGTCGGTGACGACGCGGATCGCCTCGGCCATCGTGAACATGCCGTGCGCGATGACGTCGGGCAGTCCGACCTCGACCGCGAACTTCTCGTTCCAGTGGATGGGGTTGAAGTCCCCGGAGGCGCCCGCGTACCGGACGAGCGTGGCACGGGTCACGGGAAAGGTCTGGGCGGGCAGCTCGGTGCCCACCTCCACATTGGCGTAGGAGATCCTCGCGGAATCGTTCGCGGAATTGGCCGTCATGGGTCAGCCCTCCTCGGCCGCGCGAGCGACGAGCTTGGTCCAGGCGGTCACGACGTGCTCGCCGGCCTCGTCGTGGACCTCGCCGCGGATGTCGATGATCTCGTTGCCCGCCATGGACTTGATGGCCTCGATGGTCGAGGTGACGCTGAGCCGGTCACCCGCACGGACGGGGCGGACGTAGGCGAACTTCTGGTCGCCGTGCACCACCCGGCTGTAGTCCAGGCCGAGCCGCGGGTCCGCCACGACGTCTCCCGCCGCCTTGAATGTGATTGCGAACACAAAAGTGGGCGGGGCGATCACATCGGCGTGACCTAGGGCCTTGGCGGCCTCGGGGTCCGTGTACGCGGGGTTGGTGTCCCCCACCGCTTCCGCGAACTCGCGGATCTTCTCCCGGCCGACCTCATAGGGCTCGGTGGGCGGATAGGACCGCCCCACGAAGGACTGGTCGAGCGCCATGGGCTCGCAACCTCCTGAATCGCATCCTGAGTCGCACTGGTCACGCGACCGCATGGTTCACAGCTGGTGGGCTGGTCTAACGACGCGAGGCCGCCCCCCAACCAACAGGGGACGGCCTCGACGTACGAGCCTGAATTATCGCGTTTCGCGATGCGCGGTGTGCGCATTGCAACGCGGGCAGTGCTTCTTCATCTCCAGTCGATCCGGGTTGTTACGCCGGTTCTTCTTGGTGATGTAGTTCCGCTCCTTGCACTCCACGCAGGCCAGCGTGATCTTCGGGCGGACGTCGGTGGCAGCCACAGGAGTGCTCCTTGACGAACGGATGGGACGATGAACGCATACGAGAGTAGCCGATCGAAGGACCGACCCCGCAATCGGCTACTGTCAGTAGCGGTGACCGGACTTGAACCGGTGACACAGCGATTATGAGCCGCTTGCTCTACCGACTGAGCTACACCGCTGTGATGCGATCGGGCCCCGTCTTGCGACGGGGACCTCTCGCACCAGAGCCCCAATACGGAATCGAACCGTAGACCTTCTCCTTACCATGGAGACGCTCTACCGACTGAGCTATTGGGGCGAGCGATGAAGACATTACACGCTCGCCCGCCGTCCCCCAAATCCGTTTCGCGGCAGCCGCCCCGGCCTGTTCCGGCCCCCGTTCCGCGCTCCGCCCGCACCTCGAAAACCGCTCCCCCAGCAGCCTCGAAACTCCCTCCCGCAACCGCTCTCACACCCCCTCGCCAGCGATCTTTGCCATCCGGCGGACCACACCGGTACGACTATTTCGCTCCTCCGCAACAGGGGTGGACGGCCGCCCTAGGCTCGTCTCACTCTGCGTGATCTTGTGTCCCCGCTTGCGCGCAGCCGCCCCCGACCACAGGAGCGCGATGCCCGACAGCCAACCGCAGCCGCCCCACTCCTCGTCCTCCTCCTCGTCACCGGCTTCCTCCGGGGATCCGGCTGCCCTCCTGCTGTGCGGGGCGCGGCTCACCGACGGCCGGACCGTGGACGTACGGCTGGGTGGCGGTCGTATCGAGGCGGTCGGCACGGTCGGCAGCCTTGGGGCGTACGCCGCCCGCGTGGACCTCGGCGGCTACCTCCTCCTGCCGGCCCCCGCCGAACCGCACGCCCATGGCGACACGGCTCTGTCCGCCGACGCCGAGGGCCCGCTCTCGTACGACCCCCAGGACGTCCAGCGCCGGGCCACCGAGGCCGCTCTGCTCCAACTCGGCCACGGGGCGACGGCGTTGCGCTCGCACGTCCGCATCGGCGACGTACCGGGCCTGGGTGCCCTGGCCGCCGTGCTGCAGGCCCGGCGGGCGCTGCGCGGCCTCGCCGAGCTGACGGCGGTGGCGATGCCGCGCGTGCTGACCGGGGCCGCCGGAGCGGACGGGCTGGCGATGCTGCGGGACGCGGTGAAGATGGGCGCGTCGGTGGTGGGCGGCTGCCCGGACCGCGACCCCGATCCGACCGGCTACGTGGAGGCGGTCCTGGAGGTCGCCTCGGAACACGGCTGCCCGGTGGACCTGCACACGGACGGTGACGACCCGGCCCGGCTGGCCCGCCTCGCGGCGATGGCGGGCGGTCTGCGCCCCGGTGTGACCATCGGCCCCTGCGGCGGCCTCGGCCGCCTGCCCGCCGAGGTCGCCTCCCGGGCCGCGGACCAGCTCGCGGCGGCGGGTGTGACGGTGGCCTGCCTCCCCCAGGGCGGCTGCGGGGGCGCGGAACGCCGCGCCACGGCTCCGGTACGGCTGCTGCGGGCGGCCGGGGTGCGGGTGGCGGCGGGCAGCGGCGCACTGCGGGACGTGTCGAACCCGGTGGGCCGCGGGGACCCCCTGGAGGCGGCGTACCTGCTCGCCTCCCGCCACGGCCTGCGCCCGGAGGAGGCCTACGACGCCGTGAGCACGTCGGCGCGGGCGGCGCTGGGTCTGCCGGAGGTACGGGTGGAGGCGGGCTTCCCGGCGGAACTGCTGGCGGTCCGGGGCGACCGTCTGGCCGGCGTGCTGTCGCTCGCCTACAGCAGGATCGTGGTGCACAGGGGGCGCGTTGTGGCACGGACGAGCGCGGTACGTGAGTACTGCGACACCCCGGCGGCGGCAGCGCCGGACCTGCCGCGACAGGGGCGTACGGAGCTGTCGTGAGGTGAGAGAAGCATGACACTTCGGCAGAGCGCACGGACGTCGTGCGGCTGTGCGGCGGACGGGTTCGGCGGACAGGTTCGGCGGGGCGTACGGTCGAAGGCATGCGCATTGTCATCGCTGGAGGACATGGTCAGATCGCGCTGCGGCTGGAGCGTCTGCTCGCCGCACGCGGTGACGAGGTCGCGGGCATCATCCGCCGCCACGAACAGGGCGACGACCTGCGGGCGGCGGGCGCGGAACCGGTCGTGTGCGACCTGGAGTCGGCCTCGGTGGACGAGGTCGCGTCGCTGCTGCGGGGCGCCGACGCGGCGGTCTTCGCGGCGGGCGCGGGCCCGGACAGCGGCACGGCCCGCAAGGACACGGTCGACCGGGGAGCGGCGGTGCTGTTCGCGGACGCGGCGGTTAGGGCCGGGGTACGCAGGCACGTGGTCGTGTCGTCGATGGGCGCCGATCCGGCCCACCCGGGCGACGGCGTCTTCGACGTCTACCAGCGGGCGAAGGGCGAGGCGGACGCCCACGTCAGCGGCCTGGACGGGCTCGACTGGACGATCCTGCGCCCCGGCGCCCTCACGAACGACGCCGGCACGGGCCGGGTACGCCTGGAGGCCGACACGGGACGCGGCGCCGTCCCTCGCGACGACGTGGCCGCGGTCCTCACGGAGCTCCTGGACACCCCGGCGACCGCGGGCCTGACGCTGGAGCTGATCGGCGGCTCGACGCCGGTTTCGGTGGCGGTGAAGTCGGTGGCGGGGAACTAGGCAACCGCTTGGGGGACCGGGCCACCAGGAGTGGGCCCAGGCCCCGGACCGGCACCGGCACCTAGAAGAGCGGCAACTGGCCGGGGAACTCGGGTTGGACGTACCCGTCCAACGACGGCTGGGCCGCCCCGAGTTCCGCCTGCCGCCGCGACCCCGGACACGAGACGAGTTCACCACTCCCCCGGGCCCCCTGCGGATCGTGCCGCGCGAACCTTCCGGCGACGACAGCGATCTCACGCCGGCACTCGGGACAGCTCCGGCGACGGGACGACGACACGAACGACGGCCGCGACAGCGATGACATGGGGCCACTCTCCCTCATGACCACCACGCCCGCCCACAACAAAAAGGCCCTCTTCCCCCCGCGAAATCGCAGAGAAAAGAGGGCCTTCCCTATGTGGCGGCGCCAGGGTTCGAACCTGGGTAGGCTGAGCCGGCAGATTTACAGCGGGCCGCGTCCACCGCCTACCACCTGCGGTTTCCCTTGCACCTGCCGCCACTGGGGGACACCTGGGGGAATCGCCCCCTCCGTGCCGGAACCAGCGGTTGCGCTGAGGTGTGGCGTTCTTCGATCAGGAGCCGCCCTCCGCCCGGCACGGTGGATCGCTCCGCATCTGCCCTCCGTGCTGCGGTGGGCACTGTCGTTGACAGGCTTCTACGGCTCGCCCTGCTGTCGGCCGAGGTGGGCCCTTGCCCTGCTGGGATCCAAACAACGATGGCACGCGTCTCCTGCTGCACAATCGTGAACCAAGGGGACACTTGCTCATGAGTGATTCACCGCGCAGCAGGCGCATTGGCATGGCACAACGGCTCCCGCGACCCGACCGTATCCGGACACGTCCAGCTCCGCCTGAGACTCGATGGTATCGCCGCTTCGACTGGAATCGAGCAGCGACAATCGTCGGCGTAGTCCTCGGCATTGCCACTCTCGCCTTCACCGGGGTCGCGACCTACTACCAGGCCAAGGTCTCCGCCGACCAACTCTCGCAATCGAAGGAAGACGCTGCGGATAAAGCTAAGAGCCAAGCTGAGCGAATCGCACTCTGGGTGGAATACAACAGCCTCGGCGAGCCGGTCGTCCGTGTCATGAACCGATCTCCCGATCCTGTTACCAGCGTCGTCATCATTATGGGCGTCCGCAATAACGACGCTGCGGAATTCAGAGTGTTCTATCTTCCCATTCCCAGCCTGCGGCCATGCTCCATTCTGCCGGTGGAGCTGAGCAATGTTCGATATCGACAACTGAATGGGGAAAAGGTCTATACGTTTCCCGCAGCGGGCGGCCCGTACGAGGTCAGGGCCGATGCGGTCGACTTCGTAGATTCTCACGGACAGGTCTGGTTCCGTACAAGCGAAGAACTTCAGCCGAAGGCAAGCGATCCCCTTTTGAAGTTTGGCCGTATCGTCAAGCAGGAATCCAGGAGAATTACAGACAGACCTGCGGTACTCGGATTCCAGAGAGAGCCGTCTCCAAGTTCAGCCGGCCAGTGTTGAGAGCAGGACCACCTGACCCGCTCTCAAACGGCCCCAAGCGACGGGCTCGCGCGGACTTCCCGCAGCGGTTTCAGGCGATGGACGGCCAGCGCACGGTGACGACTACAGAGTCTTCTTCAGCCTGCCACGAGTGGTCGATGCCGGGCCCCCACACCACGTAGTCGCCCTGCTTCTCCAATGTGACGCTACCCACGCTGAGGTCTAGCCGGAACCTGCCACTGACGAGGAGAAGCATGGTGGTTCGCTGGTCATCGGCCACCCACTCCGGCCGCTGCTCGCCGGCCGGGTGGGTACCCCACTTCACTTCCAGGGCCCCAGTCTGACGCACCGCACTATGCGTGGGGTCGATGAAATGCCCCAGAAGCCAGCCTCGATGCTGGTCAGCATCGGCGTTCGCATTGCCCGTATACCAGTTGTCAGCCATTACCTAAGACTCCAATTCGATGGACGGAATCCGAACACGTTGCCCGCCAATTTCGGCAAGCCGTCGGCATCCCTGGGTAAATGCGAAGAAACCTTCATTACTCCAGCGCGGGTCGAGTGCCAGCGACTCCAGCCGCGCAGTATCCAGGCTGGAGTATCGGTGCAGCCCACTCGATTCCCAGTTCGCTCGAACTTGTCCCCCGTACTTGACCCACCACTCTTCGTCATCGATAACGATCAGATTCGCGAACTCGTAGTTGCCGCTCACGAGGTTGATCCCCACAGCCGTGGAATCCATCCGCCATGCATCGCTTCCATGCCGGTCCATGAGCCAACGCATGGGGTCAGACAAGAGGCTGGGGTGCATCGGATCAGCATGGAGCTGCTCGCCTGCGGTGGAGTCCACATCGGTCCGCCCGAAGAGTTCTTCCTCCATCTCTCGCTCGACTGTTGCTGAGAAGCGAGCATCCTCACCATAGTCAGCCATCGGCCCATGGAAAGCCTTGGGGATGACCGCCAATCGTCGATTCGCGTTGAGCACGCTGCCGGACCGCTCCTGGATCAGGAGTAGATAGTCAGAGTCATGCCCACGTCCACGTGGCCGCGCGATTGCAGTTAGGGCCAGCGCTCCGCCCGCGCAAACACGTCCAGCGAAATCCAAGACTGTCGCCAAATCTGGCAGAAGTTCGTCTCGTATCGGCATGACTGGTGGTCGGTCTGATTCTCCAGTGGCGATCGATCGCATAAGCTCACTCTCCAAGAGATTGAGCGTGAGGGCGAACTCCACAAAATCGACGACTCCCACACTGCCAGAGATAATCCCAGGCTGAACATCCAGAGAAGTCAGGGTATAGATCTCAGAGTTGACAATCTGACTACCCCTTTCCATGGATTCCGCCAAACTTCGCGCCGCTTCTTCCGCCACACTGCGACTGAGCTTCGTCCGATGCCGCACGTCCGGCCGAAAGTGGAAGTTATCCTGCCCGCTGCCTACCGGCTGCGCCAGGTCCAACCACGCATCCTGCGTCAGGATGGTTGTCGCAAGCACCTGTCCGGCCACCTGAGCCTTGTACGGGCGCCATTGACCGAACCCCGCCCGGTAGTAGCGCTGTGCCGCCGCAGCGGCCTGTTCCCGAGTCACCTGCGCGAGTCGCTGATCCTGCGCTTCCATGGCGCGGGGATCCAACGCGTCAAGCTCTTCCGCAACTCGCTCTCGTGCGCTCCCGGGCGCCCAAGTGAATCCCGATTCGAGCCAGGCCAGGGCAGCCGCGATGTGAGGATCCTTCGCCAAACGTTGATGCGCAGGCGTCTGACGACGTGCGGCGACTTGCTCGCTTCCGTCTTTTTGACGACTCCCGACCAGCAAGGCAAACCGCGCCTTGGCGTCAGGCGCCGCATGAAAAAGCACTGTGTCCAAGGCGCGCTGAATCTCTGCCGTTGGGACCAACTCTGGGCTAGCACTCCACGCAGCGACGGTCCTTACGGATGTTCCGAGACGGCCGGCGAACCCTTCGTTTGTTTCGCGAAACGCCCTTTTGAGCGCGCTTGCGTTTTGGCCGGTCCACGTGTCTACGACGTCCAACTGATCCCCCTGCTGTCAGTGGTCTGCACTCCGGCTGCATTCTGACTGCACTGCCGCTTCATGTTGGTTTACCGAGCCGTGCGATTGACTCTTCCCATGAAGAAACGGAAGCACAACCAGTCAAAGTTCAGGGACCTTTACGGTGACTCTCAGCGCTTTCGAGAGAACTAAGGCGTTCTTTTACGGCTTCAAGCTCTGTGCGCAACGAAGCAACCTGCTCCGCAAGGTCTTCGGGCTCATTGGCTCCGGCCGTAGCGCTCTCCCCTCTAGGGAGAACGAAGGTCCCTTTTCCGCTCACCGAAGCGATCAGCTTTTCCTGCTGTAGCACTTTGACGGCGTCGTGCACCGTAACTTGCGCGGTCTCGTAGTGCTTAGCCAGGGATCGGAGCGAAGGAAAACTCTTTTGCTCAAATTCGCCAGCTCGAATTCGCTGCCGCAATTCTTCTGCAATTTGAAGGTGCAGCGGGCTGGGGTCGTCTCTTCTGATCGGCACCTGACCACCGTACCAAGATCACCAGAACTGCACTAGGGCGCATCAGTCGGAGGCCTTGACCGGCCGTCGACTCGATGCCAGAGTAAGGCGCACCAGGGCGCCTCAGGGCGCAATGGATCGCTTGCAGGAAAGCCCCCTCCGCAAGTTGGGGTGGAGCTGTCTTAGCTGGTTTGACCTGCACGAATGCGTAGGGCGGGAGAACGCTGCAAGACCCGCTAAAGGCCAGAGATCAGGGCTTCGGCCCGACTGGCGAGGTGGCCCGGTGACCGCGTGCAACGGCCGGAGAGTGCAGACCACGGGTCTGCCTTGCAGTGCTTTTCCACCTTCCGCGCAGGTCCTGATCTGCCCGACCAACAGGAGTCGTGATGCGTCAACGCCATACCCAGGTGCCGTCGTGAGGGCCGAACGACGGTGCCGTACATCCCCGGTCCATCCCTGTTCCGCAGCGCGCTTGTGCTGCGGGCCGGCTGCCTCTCCGATCCGTCCGCTCCCCTTCTCGGGTGCGTACGGGTCGGGGCGCGGGGAGCCGCGCAAGCTCCGTTCGCCAACGAGAGGAAGACCGGATGCGCCGGTACAGGAACCTTCCGCACCCGAATGACGACCAGGTCGGTACGGACGTCCGGTACGAGGGCGAGTGGCACCGGATCACGGGTGTCGGTGGCAGCTACTTCAGCCTGGTCCGTCTTCGCGACGGCTACCCCCACAGCGCCCGCATCAACGACGTCAACGGCCACACCAACCGCCGCTGACACCTTCCCCTTCCCCCATCAAACGGCGCACCCCCGGAGCTGTAACTCCGGGGGTGCTTTCGGGCCGTCACACCTACTAGGGAGATCACGACCCATGAAGCACATCGTCACTGTTCAGGATGCTGTTACCGCGTTCGCCGACTGGATGGAGCCGACAGCCGCCGAGCTGGACGCCATCGACCGCGAGATGCCGCTGATCCTCGCGCAGGTCGACCTGTTGGACGCGCAGATCATCACCATGGACCGCACCCCGAGCGAGCTGGACGTGCGGCGGATCCGCCGGGCCCGCCGCAAGGTCCTCGCCGCCGGCCGCACGCTGGCCAACACGGCCGCGCCGATCACCCCGGAGGTGGGCGCGTGAAGGCCAAGACCGTTCTGCCCGCCATTGCGATGACGGCGGTATCCATGGTCCTCACCCTCGCGGTGGTCCTGATGTGGCTGCGCACGGCCGTGCCGTGGCCCGTCGCCCTGGTCGTCGGACTCGGCATCGACGGCGGCTGGCTCGCCACCCTCGCCTACGAACGCCGCCTCGCCGCCCAAGGCGACCACAACGCCACCGTTACCGCCGTCGGCTGGTCGTTCGGCCTCATCGCGGTCGGCGTCCTGGTCGCCCACGCGCTCACCGCCGAACAGGGCACCGGCGCATGGCTGGCCGTCGCCTGGCTCCCGATCGCCGCCAAGGCACTGTGGCTGGTTCACGGACTGTGGGAGCGGACCGCGCTCACCCCCTCCGCGCTCGGTGCGATCCGGGGCATTCAGCAGGAGGCGCGTGATGAAGCGGCCGTGGCGCGTGCCCGGTTGCGGGCTGAGGCTGGCACGGAGGAGACGCGGCTGACGGCCGTGACGCAGGCCGGGGCGCGCGTCGCACGCGTCCAGGCCAAGACCGCCAAGTCCCTTGCCGGAGCGTGGTCGACGCTGGAAGCAGCGCGCAACGGTGACGACACCGGCAGGGCGCTGACCAGCGTGACGAGCCGCGTCACACCCGACGTCACACCCCGCTGGGAACTCCCCGTATGGGGACCCACACAACCCATCGGAACGCGCTCGCTGGAAGCGGTACCCGCGCTCACCGACCAGGAACTTGACGATCTGGTCGACGAGATCCGGCACAGCGAGACCCCCGCCCTGTCCTACCGCGAGATGGCCATCCGCTTCCGCGCCGGCGGCCACTCCGCATCCGAGGTTCGCCTGCGGGCGGCATGGAAGCGGGTTGCCTGATGTCCGCCGCCTACGGCAAGTGCTTCGACCCCACCGGCGCCCGCTACGGCATCCCCACCTTCCCCTGGAAGTTCGCCCCTGACGACGAGGAGTTCGCCACCCGCCGGCAGTTACGGGCGCGGGGGTTGCGTCCGGGGGGTCAGCCGATAGCGGCGCAGGTCATGAGGGCGAATCGCCGTACCGGCGGGGTCCGCGTCGCCTACCTGTACCGCATCGACCTGGCCAAGCCCGTACGGCCGATGACGTCCCGCAAGTGGGGCGCCCTCGCGCTGGCGATGCTGGCCCGCCGCACGTGCCCGAACTGCCGGGTGATCTACAGCTACTGCATGCCGACGTCGCTCGGCATGTGCGTGCTGTGCGCGTTCCCCGAACCGACCCCGATGGAGGGCTGATCGTGTCCAAGTCTGAGATCCGCCGCATGGATCGTGAGATTCACAAGGTCACCGTCAAGCTCGCCGCGTTGAAGCGGGGTGAGTCGTGGCCGTTGAACGGTGCGGAGCGTCGGGCCATGGCCCGCGCCCTGGCCGGCGGCTCCTACAAGGTCGTACGCGGCAAGTCCGCCGCCCGTGCTGAGCAGCAGATCGACACCACCACGGTCAACGCGGAGATGCGGCTGACCGCCGAATTGACCGCCCTGCACGGCGAGAAGCAACGACTCATCACCGAGGCCGCCCGCGAGAAGGCGGCCAAGAAGCGTTCCGGCTGGTTCTGACCAGCCCGGCGCCGGGGTGCCCGCCTCTTTCCACGGACACAGGCACCCCGGCATTCTCTCTCCCACTCCCGCCCCCAGACAGGGGGCAGTCAGGAGCAGTACCAGCATGACCGAGAACGTCATCTCTTTCGTCAAAACCCCGCCCACCGGCCCCGTGCCGGACGTGGCCCCCACGGTGCTGACCGTGGTGCCCGACGCCCCGCCCGCACCCCTGGTGCCGTTGTGGGTGCGCTCCGGACGGGCCGTCAAGACCGCCGTCACGCACGAGAACACCCGGAGCGCCGCTCGTGCGGTGGCGCGTCACAGCCTCTACACGTTCAACGGGGGCCGGATCGTGGCCCGCCGCACGTGGGACGGCAAGACCGGCGCCCGCTACGAACGCATGATGCGTACGGCGGAAGCAGCCGGAAACCTGGAAGCGGCTGAGGAGTGGGAGGAGCGGCTGCAGCGGTTCCGGCAGGCTCGCCACCACCGCCGCATGGACCTGTTGCACGCGCCCGTTGAGGTCGCCAAGGGAATCGGGGTCGGTGTCGGTGTGAGCATCGGAGTGCTGGTCGCGCTCGGTGTGGTCATGGCGATCAACAACCACGATGTCACCGACGTCATCACCCCGCTCAAGGCGACGATCGACTTCATCGCTCTGCTGATTCGGATCGTGCAGGTGACGTGGGGTACTGCCATCGTCGTCGGACCGCTCCTCGCTCTCCTCGCGCTGTGGACCGTGGGCAGCAAGCAGCAGGCCGCACCCCAGTGGGCACTGCCCGCCAACGTCCGCAACGGCGAGGGCGAACCGGTCACCCCGTCCATCGTCGTCAAGGCCCTGCGCGACCTCGGAGTACCCGCACTGCGCAACGCCATCAAGGACATGGGCGACGCCGGCGCCTCGATGCTCGGTCCGATCCGGATCGCCGGATGCGGCGTGGAAGTCGACGTCACCCTTCCTTCGGGGGTGTCGACGAACGAGGTGCAGGGCAAGCGGCGCAAGCTCGCCGAAAACCTGTCCCGGCATGAGCACGAGGTGTTCATCACGATCCCGGTCGCCGCGCGTACGGTGCGGCTGTGGGTGGCCGACTCGGGGGCATTGGACGAGCCGATCGGGCCGTCTCCGCTGGTCACCGACGAGACGATGATCGCCGACTACACCAAGGGACGCGCCCCTTGGGGTCAGGACCTGCGTGGCGACATGGCGGCGCTGAGTGTGTATCAGCGGCATCTGCTGATCACGGGGTTGTCGAACCAGGGCAAGACCGTCGCCCTGCGCTCCCTCGCTCTCTGGCTCGCCCTGGACAAGTCGGTGCAGTTCTGGATCGGCGACCTCAAGGGCGTCGGCGACTGGAACATGTTCGACGGCCTGGCCAACGTGCTCATCCAGGGCCCGACCGACGACCACGTCATCCAGGTCACCGAGATGGTCGAAGACGCGGTGGAGGAGATGAACCGCCGTATCCAGGCCCCGCCCGGAACGGTGTTCCCCGCCCTGATCGTGATCGTCGACGAAGCACAGATGGCGTTCATGTGCCCGGTCGTCGACGACGAGAAGCGCCCCTACGGCGGCTCGAAGGCCACCTCGCGGTACTTCATGGCCGTGCGCAAGATTCACAACCAGGGCCGTGCCGTGAACGTGCTGATGTGGCAGGGCACGCAGGACCCCACCGACCAGAACCTTCCCAAGCTCGTGCGCGAGGGCGCCCACACGCGTGCCTCACTCGCGCTCGGTACGGAGTCTCAGGCGCGGATGGCGTTGGGGGACAAGGCCGTTGACGGGGGCGCCGCACCGAACATGCTGCGGCCGGGCCTGGATCAGGGAACCCTGGTTCTCGCGTCGTCCGGCATCGCCATCCCGGCCGGGCAGGCGTCCATCACGGTCCGCACGCACTACATCGACGACGACGCGGCCGAAGCCATCATCGTCCGCGCCAAGGCCATGCGGGACGGGGTCACCACCCTGCGCGTGGTCGACAGCGGCGAGCAGCGAGACGCGCTCGCCGACATTGCCACCGTGCTGGGAGACAAGCCGCGCCTGTTCACGCAGGAGGTTCTCCAGCGGCTGGCTGCTCTGGACGCGGACATCTACGGCGGCTGGACGAACGGCGACCTGAAGCGGGCCCTGGAACCCCACGGAGCCGAGCCGTACAAGTCGGACGGCCGCATGGTCGTCGGCGCCGAGCGCGTCTCGCGCGCCATCACCAACCGCGACGGCGAGGGTTCCGCTTCCGCCGCTGAATGACAGGGAGCCGACCCCCGGCGGGTCAGGGAGGCAGGGAGAACTCCCTGACCACCTCCCTGACCCGCCTCCCTCTATCTGACCTGCACAAATGATCACTCAGGGAGGCAGGGAGGCACTCCAGGTCAGACCCCTGAAACCCCCTCCACAGCGCACCCCCAAGGGGGTGTCCCTGCCTCCCTGGCCTACCGCCGGAAGGGATTCCGCATGTACCCCGAGCCTGCCCGCCACGCGCCCGATCAGCGGGCCGTGGAAGTCCACTACCCCACCCCCATACAGCCCGCCATCACGGCCGTTTCGGCGCCGCTCGTTCCCGTCCAGCCGGGCAGCGTCCCGGCGGTCGCGAGCATCGTCCTGCCGGACGGACGGGTCGTCACCGGCTACGCCATCAACCCCGTCCACCCCCAACCGGTCCAGGCCCCGCCGGCCGTCTCGCGTACGGCGGTGAACGTCGCGCTCGGTGGTGTGGGGTTCCTCGCAGTGTGCGGTGGGCTGCTGCTGCTCACCTCGTTCATCGCCGCCCTCACCGCGTTCATCACCCAGCTCATCACCCTCGCCGCCGTCATCTTCGGCGGCTGGATCGCCGTCCAGATCCTCGGAGCGAGCGGCCACAAGGGCGGCACCACGGTCAACATCCGCAAAGCCGTCATCAAGCGCAACCACTTCCACGGCTGAACAACCCACAAGGAGAACCGTGTTCGAGATCCGCGTCATCTGCGATCCGGCCGACACCGACCGCGTCGTTGCCGCACTGGACGCCACCTTCACGACCGGCACCGTGACCCGCTACCCCACCCGTGACAGCAAGCGGCAGCGCCTCTACGTCAGGGCCAACCACCACACCGACCCCACCACCGAGGAGACGGACCGGACCGAGGCGGGGCCGACAGCGTGGCCCACACCGGAAGACGCCTACGCCACCGCCCCCGCCATCCCCTACGAGATCGCGTGGACCGCCTCCACCGCCCGGACGCTCACCGAGAACCCGCACGGCGACACGGACCGGGAGTACTGGCTGCGCAAAGCCGCCCTCATGGACCGCATCGCCCTCGACTACGAGGCGGACGGCGTCCCCAACGGCACGGACGACATCGCGGCCAACGCCGCCCGCCGACTCATCGAGATCGACCACAGCAGCGACCCGGCCGCGCTCGCCCACCCGCGCGGCTACGTCCGCCACGAATACGCCCACTGGGCCGACAACCAGTAGCTACACCAAGGGCGGCCCCCCTCTCGCCAAAGCGCGGGGCCGCCCTTGCCAACCAGTCCTCAGCAGACCTGTTGGAGGTCTCCAGCATGACCGATCGCAGCATCCACCCGCGACTGCCCGACGGCACCGAAAGGGTGGTCACCGCCCGGACCGAGCCGCGCCCGGACGGCAGCACCGTCCTGACCCTGGTCACCGTGGGCCCGCCGCTCGTTCTGGTCGAACACCGCATGTTCCTCGCCCCGTACCTCACCCACTCGCTCCTGCACACCCTCGCCCGCGACCTGGACGGCGTGCCCACCCCCGGGCCCACCCCGGAAGCCGCCGCCCTCCTCGCCGCCATGCGCACCGGCGACCGCACCGCCCTCGCCGCCGCACAGGACGCGTTCAACACCCGTGTGCTCAGCCTGTGGGCCGACACGGACGGGAGCGCCGCCGCATGAACAACCCTCTGCTGAACGCCGCTCTGGCCGCTGCCGAGCGTGGCTGGTACGTCTTCCCCCTGCGTCCCGGCACCAAGTACCCCGGCCTGCACGGCGCCGAGCGCTGTCGACAGACCGGTGACTGCACCCACGGACACCTGAAGTGGGAGCAGCGGGCCAGCATCGACCCGCACCGTATCCGGCACTGCTGGGAGACCAGCGCCGGCAACATCGCCCTGGCCACCGGTCCTTCCGGGCTGGTCGTCGTCGACCTCGACATGCCCAAGCCCGAAGACGATAAGGGCACGCCTGACGGCGAGACGTCCTTTCAAGCGCTCTGCGAGCGCGCCGGACACCCAGTGCCCGACACCTACCGGGTGCGGACCCCCAGCGGCGGCATGCACCTGTACTTCACCACCCCGCCCGGCATCCAACTGCCCAGCACCAAAGGCACGTTGGCTCCAAAGATCGACACCCGGGCGTGGGGCGGCTACGTCGTCGCCGCCGGCTCCCGCACCCCCACCGGACCCTACGAAGCCGCCAGCGGCTCTGTGGTGGCCCCGGTGCCCGGATGGCTACTGAGCATCCTGAAACCGGCCCCCAAGCCGTCTCAGACCCCCTCAGGGCCCGTAACGGTGCAATCTGGCCGATACGCTGACATGGCGCTCGGTAAGGAGACTCGCAACGTTGCCGGGGCCCAACCCGGGGAACGCGAAGCCACGTTGTTCCGGGCAGCGCGCGCCCTGGGCCGGTTCGTCGCGTGGGGCGACCTCCCCCGGAGCATGGTCGAACAGGCTCTTCAGGAGGCAGGGGAGAGGGCGGGACTCACCGCCGCCGAGTGCCGCTCCACTCTCCGCAGCGCACTGAACTGGTCGATCGCCCACAACCAGCGCCGCCGGGACGCGGCATGAACACCCCACCCCGTCCCCCTCTGAAGAGCATCACCCGACCCGCGACGGACCCGCGCGCCGCCGAACCCGCCCTGCCACGGCCGGCCGTGGGCGACCTCCAGGAAGTCGCCGGAGGCGTCCCCATTGCCGTTCGCCCGAACGCGCCACGTGGCGACGGCCGTTACCCCGTCGCGTGGCTGCACATCTGCACGCCGTACGGCGCGACACCGTCCGCCACCTCACGGTGCGAGTGCGGCCGGGACCGCCGGGCATTCGGCCCTGCCCGCGTACTCGCCCTGATCGACGACCACACCGCCCACCGCGACACCTGCCCGCTCCGCACCCCCCAGGAAGGGAGGGCCGCCGCATGACCGACACCATCGACGGCGCCGCGCTGCTCAACGAGGTCGAAGCCTTCCACCGCCGCTTCAACATCTTCCCCACCGAAGCCGCTTACGTTGCCGTCGCGCTGTGGGACGCGCACGCCCACCTGATCGACTGCTTCGAGACCACACCCCGGATCGCGTTCCTGTCCCCGGAGCCTGGCTCCGGGAAGTCCCGCGCGCTGGAGATCGTGGAACTCCTCACCCCCCGCCCCGTCGCCACCGTCTCCGCGTCCGCGAACGCCCTGTACCGGCTGGTCGACTCCGCCGATGGCCTGCCTACCGTGCTCTTCGACGAGGTGGACACCATCTTCGGCCCCAAGGCCGGCGCGGATGAGGCACTACGCGGGTTCCTGAACGCCGGATACCGGCGCATCGGCGGCGCCCTGCGGTGCGTCGGCGAAGGCTCCAACCAGAACGCGCAGGTCTTCGGCTCGTACTGCGCCGTAGCCATGGCAGGACTCGGCTCCCTGCCCGACACCGTCCTGACCCGCTCCGTCATCATCCGCATGCGCAAGCGCGCCCCCAACGAGAAGGTGGAGAGCTACCGGCAGCGCATCCACGACCAACAAGGCCACGCCATCCGTGACCGACTCGCCAAGTGGGCCAAGACCGTCAGTGACCAGGTCGCCGGCGCATGGCCCGCCATGCCCGAAGGCGTCACCGACCGCCCCGCCGACGTGTGGGAACCGCTCCTCGCCGTGGCGGACGCGGCCGGCGGCGACTGGCCCGCACGGGCCCGCGCCGCCTGCCTCGCTCTGATCAGCGCAGCCCACGACAACGACGAAGCCTCGCTCGGTGTGCGGCTGCTGACCGACCTGCGCGACAAGGTGTTCTGCGGCGAAGACCGGATGCCCACGGCCGCGATCATCGAATGCCTGCTGCGCATGGACGACGGCCCATGGGGCGATCTGGACGACAAGCCGATCAACTCCCGCACCCTCGCCCGGCTGCTCGGCAAGTACGTCACCCCCCACCTCAAGCCGATCAAACCGCGCGGCATCCGCACCCCTTCAGGCTTCCCCAAGGGCTACTACGCGGAAGACCTCACGGACGCCTGGACGCGGTACTGCCCTCCACCCCCCGGAGAATCCGCCACGTCCGCCACGTCCGCCACACCGCAGGTCAGCGGGGGTGCATCCGTGGCGGATACCGCCACCGTCATCCGCCACACGCACGAGGAAACCGCCACACAGCCCACCCTCACCGGCTGACCCAACCCGCTCACCCCGATGCCGCCACACCGTCCGGGTGTGGCGGCACCTATCCGCCACACAACCGCTATCCGCCACACGATCAAGGCCCTGACCTGCGATGTGGCGGCGTGGCGCACGTGGCGGATCCCCCAGGAGAGAAGACGAAGGAGACACCACCTTGGCCCGCCCCAAGATGCTCAAGCTCCCCGAAGTCCTCGAAGAGATCGAGATGAGCCGCGCCGCCTTCTACCGGATGCGCGCCCGGGGCCTGGCCCCGAAGCTCATCAAGCTTCCCAACGGCCAACTCCGCTGCCGGCGCACCGACCTCGACACGTGGTGGTCGTCCATGGAAGACGCCGCCGCCTGACCACCTCCCGCACACACGAGACACGAGGGGCCCGCTTCCGGCGGGCCCCTCTGGAGTTCACATGGCTTTGACCTACGACGTTCGCCTCTACTCCATCGAGGTTCGCAAGGATCGCCCGAAGCCCTACCGCCTACGCTGGCTGGTCGGGGAGCGCAAGCATTCCAAGAGCTACACACTCAAGGTTCAGGCCGAGGGGCGCCGCTCGGAACTCATGTCTGCCGTACGGCACGGCGACCAGTTCGATGAGGAAACCGGCCTGCCCGTATCCGAATTGCGCGCCAAGCAGGGCTCCATGACGTGGTACGAACACAGCCGTGCGTACGTCGATCGCAAGTGGACATTGGCGCCGGCCAAGTCGCGAAAGAACTACGCCGATGCGCTGGCAACCATCACTCCCGCACTCGTGAAAACCAAGACAGGAATGCCCGACACCGCCCTCATGCGGCGCGCACTGTACGGATGGGCGTACAACCGGAAGCGCTGGGACGAGACGCCTCCGGACGATGTGGCCCGCGCCCTCGCCTGGATCTCCAAGCACTCCATGCCGGTCTCCGCGATGGAAGACCCCGCAACCGTCCGTCTGGCCCTGGACGCGCTGTCCCTACGGCTGGACGGGAAAGAGGCGGCGCCACGCACTGCGAAGCGCAAGCGCGCCTGCCTGAGCGACGTTCTCGGGCTCGCGGTGGAAGAGCAGTACTTCACCATGCCGGTCAACCCGATCACGGCCGTGAAGTGGACCGCCCCGAAGTCGGTCGAAGCGGTGGACCCCGAGAGCGTCGCCAACCCTCGCCAGGTCCGCGCGCTGCTGGCAGGAGTGCGTGAGCAGGGCCCCCGTGGGCGCCACCTGGAAGCATTCTTCGGATGCCTGTACTACGCGGCCATGCGTCCCGCCGAAGCCTCCGGACTGCGCGCGAGTCAGTGCTACCTCCCGGAGACAGGGTGGGGGATGCTCACCTTGCGGCAAGGCATTGTCCGGGCCGGACGAAGCTGGACCGATGACGGAACGGCCCACGAGACGCGCCACCTCAAGGCCCGCGCAAAGAGGGACTCCCGTCCGGTGCCGGTTCCACCGCACTTCGTTCGTCTGCTGCGGCAACACATCGCCACGCACGGCACGGCACCCGACGGCCGGCTCTTTCGGACGAATCGCAATGGCCTGCTACAGGAGACCGGCTACGGGGAGGTGTGGGCCAAGGCCCGAAAGGACGTGCTGACCGAGGCGGAAACGTCCTCGCTGCTGGCCCGGCGCCCGTACGACCTCCGACACGCCGGGGTGTCGTTCTGGCTCAGTTCAGGGGTGGACGCGATGGAGTGCGCTCAGCGTGCCGGGCACAGCATCGCGGTACTGCACAAGGTGTATGCCAAGGTGCTTGATCAGACTCGGGAGCGCGCGAACAGCCGGATCGATGCAGCCCTGCGGGAGTGGAACGAGCCGGAGTGACCATGCTCACCCCCGGGGGACACCTGGGGGACACGCACTGATCAACAGTGGGATACAGGCGGTACGAGGTGAGACACGTCCGCGCCTCGTCCGCGACGAATCGAGCAGAGAGAGCCAAAGAAAAACCCTCTCTGACCAGGCATTGAAGCTGGTCAGAGAGGGTTTTTCTTACTGTGGCGGCGCCAGGGTTCGAACCTGGGTAGGCTGAGCCGGCAGATTTACAGTCTGCTCCCTTTGGCCGCTCGGGCACACCGCCAGGGCTTGCTGCCCTTCGAACCGCTTTTCGGCGGTCCTCCTTGGCAACGACGTAAACGATACCTGATGGACCGGGGTGCTTCGCCACCCGATTGAGCGGCGCCCGGACGGGAGGGGGTGGCTAGGCTTATGCGGATGCGGCCCGGGGCGTACGCCGGGCTCGGCTGCTGTCCTCACGCATGCCGATACGCACCTCGCAGATTCCGACAAGCACCCCATACAAGGAGCCACAGGACATGGCCGACTCCAGTTTCGACATCGTCTCGAAGGTCGAGCGGCAGGAGGTCGACAACGCCCTCAACCAGACCGCCAAGGAGATCTCCCAGCGCTACGACTTCAAGGGCGTGGGTGCCTCGATCGCGTGGTCCGGCGAGAAGATCCTCATGGAGGCGAACTCCGAGGATCGGGTCAAAGCGGTCCTCGATGTGTTCGAGACCAAGTTGATCAAGCGGGGTATCTCACTGAAGTCCCTGGACGCGGGTGAGCCGCAGCTCTCCGGCAAGGAGTACAAGCTCTTCGCCTCGATCGAGGAGGGCATCTCCCAGGAGAACGCGAAGAAGGTCGCGAAGATCATCCGCGATGAGGGCCCGAAGGGTGTGAAGGCTCAGGTCCAGGGCGAGGAGCTGCGCGTCAGCTCGAAGAACCGCGACGACCTTCAGGCCATCATCGCCCTCCTCAAGGGCAAGGACTTCGAGTTCGCGCTGCAGTTCGTGAACTACCGGTAGTCCACCTGTTTGTCGGAGAGGGGTGGGCGCCTGCGGCGGGCGCCCCTCTCTTCTGTCGGCTGATCAGATACGGGCTCAGTCGCGCGAATTTCCGAACAGGATGCGATACGCGATCAGCAGCACCAGCGAGCCGCCGATCGCAGCCGCCCACGTGGTGCCGTCGTAGAACTGTTTGCTGATGGGATGGTCGAGGAAGCGCGACGAGATCCAGCCGCCGAGGAACGCGCCGGCGACGCCGATGACCGTCGTGCCGATGAAGCCGCCCGGGTCGCGCCCCGGCAGCAGGAACTTGGCGATGGCCCCGGCCAACAGCCCCAGGATGATCCAGCCGATGATGCTCATGCCCTGAACCTGCCCCTCTGTGCTGTGCTCGAACTGTCCCGGCACTGTGATCTGCGACGTCGTGACGGTCACGCTCATGCCGGTGCGTTCGAATTGTGCGTTGTTGGTTCGTTGTTGCCGTACACGACGTCAACGCGATGCCTGACGGTTGCACCGGTCAGTAGGGTGCGTCGCATGACACAGCCCGGTGCGGAATCGCGCGCTGAACTGCGGCGCACCCTCGGCGTGGGGGACGCCGTAGTGATCGGGCTCGGTTCCATGATCGGAGCCGGTGTCTTCGCAGCCCTGGGACCCGCGGCACGCGCGGCCGGGTCCGGGCTGCTTTTCGGGCTCGGCGTGGCAGCCGTGGTCGCCTACTGCAACGCCATGTCGTCCGCCCGGCTGGCCGCTCTCTATCCCGCCTCAGGCGGTACCTACGTGTACGGGCGCGAGCGGCTCGGCCCTTTCTGGGGGTATCTCGCCGGCTGGTCGTTCGTCGTCGGGAAAACCGCCTCCTGCGCGGCGATGGCGCTCACTGTGGGCACGTATGTCTGGCCGGGCCAGGCCCATGCCGTGGCGGTCGCGGCCGTGGTGGCGTTGACGGCGGTGAACTACGGCGGCGTCCAGAAGTCCGCCTGGCTGACGCGGGCGATCGTGGCAGTGGTCCTCGCTGTCCTCGCTTCCGTGGTGGTGGTGTGCCTGGGCTCCGATGTCGTTGACGCCGGCCGGCTGGAGGTCGGGGCCTCCGAGGGTGTGGGCGGAGTGCTTCAGGCGGCCGGGCTGCTGTTCTTCGCGTTCGCCGGGTACGCCCGGATCGCGACCCTCGGTGAGGAGGTACGGGATCCGGCGCGCACCATCCCGCGCGCGATCCCGTCGGCCCTGGGCATCGCGCTGGTGGTGTACGCGGCGGTGTCGGTGGCTGTCCTTTCCGTGCTGGGGTCGGGTGGGCTCGGGCAGGCGAGTGCCCCACTGGCAGACGCGGTCCGGGCGGCGGGCGTGCCCGGGCTGGTGCCTGTCGTCCGGGCCGGTGCCGCTGTGGCCGCACTCGGCTCGCTGCTCGCCCTGATCCTGGGCGTCTCAAGGACCACGCTGGCCATGGCCCGTGACCGTCATCTGCCCGGTGCCCTGGCCGCCGTGCATCCGCGCTTCCAGGTACCGCACCGAGCCGAGCTGGCTGTGGGCGCGGTGGTCGTGGTGCTGGCCGCGACGGTGGATGTTCGGGGAGCTATCGGCTTCTCCTCCTTCGGGGTTCTTGCCTACTACGCGGTGGCCAACGCCTCCGCCTGGACTCTGAGTTCGGCGCCGGTGGCCCGGGTGGTGCCGGCGGTGGGGCTCCTCGGCTGTGTGACGCTGGCTTTCGCGCTTCCGGGGGTGTCGGTGGCCGGGGGCACGGGGGTGCTGGGCCTGGGAGCTGTTGTGTACGCCGTACGGCGCTGGTGGTCGGCTTCGGGGTCGGCGGCCGGGCCTCACCACTGACAGGACGCGGGCGGCGCGTGGGTTACTGGGTTTGGGCCGGCGGCGCTGTCGCCGTACGTCTGCGGAATTCGGGCCAGGGTTGCAGGTCCTGGCCGTCGTTGGACTCCTCGTACCAGCCCGTGCCGTCGAGCCAGGTGTGCAGCCACTCCGCGAGGCCGGGGGCGTCGGTGTACCACGCGTGGTCGGCGTCGTCGGCGTGCGGCTCGAAGAGCAGGACGGTGCCTTCCGGTGTGCTGCAGTCCACGCACGCGTACATCCCGCACCCCCAGTGGGATATCGGCAGGATCCCCTCGGGCCAGGGCCAGTCCGGGTCCCTGCGGCCCTCCTCGCGGTTGGCGAGGTACTGGCCGACGACGGGCGGCTCACCTGCGGGCTGGCCCTCGAGTAGGGGCAACAGGCCGTAGGACGGGCCGAATCCGCCGTCTCCTATCCGGAGATACAGCTCGGCGAGGAGCCGTGGCAAGGGGAAGCCGAGGGCGGTCTCGGCGCGGTCGAGCGTCGCCTCGTCCACGGGGGCGGGCAGTGAAGGCCAGCCCCATGGACGGGTGTTGCGCGCCGCGAAGGCCACCCGTGTCAGCAACTGCTCGATCTCGGTCATGGATTCATCATGCAGGCCGCCACTGACAATCGAGGCGGCCTGTGGATAACCCGCGGACGGGGACATTGTCCCGGCCGCGGGCTGTGGACAAACAGTCGGGCAGGAGCGAGGACGCCCCTTCCCCGGCCGCGCTACCAGCGCGAGCTGAACGGCTGGTCCGTCGGCACGATTTCGCGGCCCAGCGGCAGCAGTGAGACGGGGATGAGCTTGAAGTTGGCGATGCCGAAGGGGATACCGATGATCGTGATGCAGAGCAGAACGCCGGTGACGACATGGGCCAGGGCGAGCCACCAGCCCGCGAGGACCAGCCACAGAACGTTGCCGACGCAGGAGGGGGCACCCGCGTCGCGCCGCTCGACCGTCGTACGGCCGAAGGGCCACAGGGCGTACGCACCGATACGGAACGAAGCAACACCGAAAGGAATTCCGATAATCGTGATGCAGAGCAGTGCGCCTGCGGCCAGATAGGCGAGGAACAGCCAGAAGCCGCTCAGGAAGAGCCAAATGACGTTGAGGATTGTTTTCACTGCTGGCGACCTGCCATCTTTTCGAGCCGGGCGATTCGCTCCGCCATCGGCGGATGCGTAGAGAACATCTTGGAGAGTCCCTGGCCCGGGCGGAAGGGGTTCGCGATCATCATGTGGCTCGCGGTCTCGATACGCGGCTCGGGGGGCAGCGGCAGTTGTTTCGTGCCCGCTTCCAGTTTGCGCAGGGCGCTCGCGAGGGCCAGCGGATCGCCGGTGAGCTGGGCGCCCGACGCGTCCGCCTCGTACTCCCTGGAGCGGCTGATGGCGAGTTGGATGAGGGTGGCCGCGAGCGGGCCCAGAATCATGATCATCAGCATGCCGAGGATGCCGGGGCCGTCGTCGTCGTTGGAGCGGCCGATTGGGATCAGCCAGGCGAAGTTGACCAGGAACATGATTACGGAGGCCAGGGCGCCGGCGACCGACGAGATGAGGATGTCGCGGTTGTAGACATGGCTCAGCTCATGGCCGATGACGCCGCGCAGTTCGCGCTCGTCCAGGATGCGCAGGATGCCGTCGGTGCAGCACACAGCCGCGTTGCGCGGGTTGCGGCCCGTCGCGAAAGCGTTCGGCGCTTCGGTCGGCGAGATGTACAGGCGCGGCATCGGCTGGCGGGCCTGGGTCGAGAGGTCGCGGACCATGCGGTACAGGGCCGGGGCCTCGAATTCGCTCACCGGGCGGGCGCGCATCGCGCGTAGAGCCAGCTTGTCGCTGTTCCAGTACGCGTACGCGTTCGTGCCGACCGCGATGACGAGTGCGATCAGGAGGCCCACTCGGCCGAAGAAGCTGCCGATGACGATGATGACTGCGGACAGTCCCCCGAGGAGCAGGGCTGTCCTGAGCCCGTTGTGCCGGCGGTGCACGGTACGCCCTCCTAGTGGTGCGGCAGGGGAGCCCTGGTGTCAGGTCAAGTGGACCCTTCTGTACTGGTCAACGCCAGGCGGGGGTTCGCAGTTCCCTTGCGCGCGCTCGGGCGGGCGTGGGCCGTCCGGGTGAGGGTCCACGCGCGCGTGCCGCCGCTGAGGGTCAGAAGAGGCCGGTGTCGGCGAAGCGCAGCACCAGTTGGGGTGCGCCGGACAGAGCGATGCCGAGGACGGCGGTCAGGGTGATCGCGGCTGTGAGGGGGGCTGGGGCCCGGTGGTGTTCCTCGGCTCCCTCGGGGGTGCGGAACAGCAGGGCCGTCCACTGGAGGTAGTAGAAGAGGGCGATCACCACGTTGACGGCCATGATCACGGCCAGCCAGCCGAGTCCGGCGTCGACGGCCGCAGAGAAGACGGTGACCTTCGCGAAGAGGCCGATGATGCCCGGCGGCAGCCCGGCGAGGCACAGCAGGAAGAAGCCCAGGACGAGCGCTGCGAGGGGCCGGGTGGCGTACAGGCCTCGGTAGTCGCTGACGCGGTTCAAGGGCTTCGTACGGGCCACCAGGGCCGCCACCGCGAAGGCGCCTAGGTTCACGGCGGCGTACATGAGGGCGTAGGCGACGGTGGAGCCGATCGATCTCCGGGCATCGTCCGAGTACGCGGCGGCGGCGATCGGCACCAGGAGGTAGCCGGCCTGGCCGACGGAGGACCAGGCGAGCAGGCGTACCGCGCTGTACGCGCGCGTGGTCCGCTGGCGGAGGGCGCCGACGTTGCCGACCGTCATGGTGAGCGCGGCCAGGGCTGCCAGTGCCGGACCCCAGACGTCGGCGTACGACGGGAAGGCGACGACGGTGACGAGGATCAGGCCGGAGAAGCCGACGGCCTTGCCGACGACCGACAGATAGGCGGCGATCGGCAGGGGCGCGCCCACGTAGGTGTCGGGCACCCAGAAGTGGAAGGGCACGGCGGCCGTCTTGAAGGCGAAGCCGATGAGGGTGAGGACGACGCCTGCCTGAGCGAGGGTGTGGAGCTGTGGGTCGACGTGCTGGATCCGGTCGGCGATCTCGGTGAGGTAGAGGGTGCCCGTGGACGCGTACACGAAGCTGATGCCCATGAGGCCGACCGCGGTCGCCGTCACGGACGACAGGAAGAACTTCAGGGCCGCTTCGGAGGACTTGCGGTCGCCGTGCCGGATGCCGACGAGGGCGAAGGCGGGCAGGGAGGCGACCTCCAGGGCGACGATCAGTGTCGCGAGGTCGCGCGAGGCGGGCAGGAGGGCCGCCCCGGCGGCGGAGGACAGCAGCAGGAACCAGTACTCCCCTTCGGGGAGTCCTCGGTCGGCGTCCTTGAGGGCGGTGACCGAAAGGAGGGCGGCGAGGAGCGCCCCGCCGAGCACGAGGAACTGGATGACGAGGGTGAAGTGGTCGGCCGTGTAGCTGCAGACGTCCGTGCTGCCGGTCAGGCAGAAGGTGGAGCGGTCGCCGTCCAGGAGGGGCAGCAGGAGGAGGCCGGAGGCGGCGAGGCCCGCGACCGAGATCCAGCCGAGGAGCGCCTTCCTGTTGTCGCCGATGAACAGGTCGGCGACCAGCACGACGAGTCCCACGAGGGCGGTGAGGGTGGGCGGCGCGATGGCGAGCCAGTCGACGGACTGGACCAGCGACTGAGCCGCGGAGTGGGCCGGGGAGCTCATCGGGAACCTCCTGAGAGGAGCTGCTGCACGGCCGGGTCGGTCAGCCCGAGGAGGGCCTTCGGCCACAGCCCGGCGATGACGGTGAGGGCGACGAGCGGGGTCCAGGCCGCGAATTCGTACGTCTGTACGTCAGCGAGCTGGGGGGCGTCCGGCTGCGGGGCGGCGCCCATGCAGACACGGCGTACGACGACGAGCATGTACGCGGCGGTGAGCAGGGTGCCGAACGCCGCGATCGCCGTGAAGGTGAGGAAGGCGGGGCGGCTGAGGTCGTCGGCCGGGTTGAACGCGCCGAACAGGGCCAGCATCTCGCCCCAGAACCCGGCGAGGCCTGGAAGTCCGAGCGAGGCGACGGCGGCGAAGGCCACGAGGCCGCCGAGGCGCGGGGCCCGGCCGTAGAGGGCGGCGCCGGTGCGGTCGGCGAGGGTGTCGAGGTCGGTGGTGCCCGTGCGGTCCTTCAGCGCGCCGACCAGGAAGAAGAGGAGTCCGGTGATGAGGCCGTGGGCGATGTTGGCGAACAGGGCGCCGTTGACGCCGGTCGGGGTCATGGTGGCGATGCCGAGCAGGACGAAGCCCATGTGGCCGACGGAGGAGTAGGCGATGAGCCGCTTGAGGTCGCCCTTCGCGCCCTGCCGGGCGAGGGCCAGACAGGCCAGGGAGCCGTAGATGATCCCGACGACGGCGAACGCGCCGAGGTAGGGCGCGAACGTCCGGAATCCGTCGGGCGTGACCGGCAGCAGGATGCGCACGAACCCGTACGTGCCCATCTTGAGCAGGACGCCCGCCAGCAGGACCGAGCCGACGGTCGGGGCGGCGGTGTGGGCGTCCGGCAGCCAGCTGTGCAGCGGCCACATCGGCGTCTTCACCGCGAGCCCGATCCCGATCGCCAGAACGGCGGTGACCTGCACGGATGTGGTCAGGCCCGAGCCGTTGTCAGTGGCGAGTGCCATGATGTCGAACGTGCCCGCTTTGATCCCGATCAGGAGCAGGCCCAGCAGCATGACGACGGATCCGAGCAGGGTGAAGAGGATGAACTTCCAGGCCGCCCGGGTCCGTTGCTCACCGCCCCAGCGGGCGATGAGGAAGTACATCGGGATGAGCACCATCTCGAATGCGAGGAAGAACAGCAGCAGATCGAGGACGGCGAAGGTCGCGAGGGTGCCGGACTCCAGGACGAGGAGAAGTGCGACGAAGGCCTTCGGGGAGGGGCCGGCGGGCAGCTTGAAGTAGGAGTAGAGCGCGCAGAGGAAGGTCAGGAGCGCGCTCAGGACCAGAAGGGGGAGGGAAATGCCGTCGACGCCGAGGCGGATCCGCACGTCGAGTGCGGGGATCCAGCTGATGTCCGTCGTGGCCTGCATCTTCGACGGATGGTCGTGGTCGAAGCCGAGCGCCAGGGTGATCGCGGCGATGAGCACGACGCCGGTGACGGTCACGCCGTGCCGCAGCACGGCCTGCTCGGGCGATTTCCCCTTCAGTCCTGGCGGGGCCGGCAGGAGGGCGGCGACAGCGCCGATCAGCGGGCCCACGACGAGGAATGCCAGAAGGAACCGCATCACTGACTCGTTGATATCGATCACGCCTGCTCACGCTCCCGTGGCGACGAGGAGGACGGCGACCACCAGGACGACGGTGCCGGCGAGCAGCGCGCTCACATAGGTCTGCACGTTGCCGGTCTGAGCACGCCGTACGGCGTCTCCCAGCAGGCGGGGTACGGCGCTCGCGCCGCGTACGTAGGTGTCGACGACCTCGCGGTCGAGGAACCGGACGAGGGTGGCGCCGGCCTGGACCGGGCGGACGAACAGCGCCGTGTACAGGGCGTCCAGGTGGAAGCCGACGGCCGCGTGGCGGTGCAGGGGGCCGAGCAGGAGTCGGCCGGGGTCCGCCGGGTCGGGTGCGGTGGCCATGTCTCCGTAGGCGGGAGTGTGGGTGGCGATGGCCTCGGCCTCGACGAGACCGCCGTCGGCGTCCGGGTGGGCCGCGACGGCGCCCATCGGGACACGCGCCGCCAGGGCGGTGGTGTGACGCCAGGCTCCGTAGGTGACGAGGCCGCCGACGAGGGCGACTCCCGTACCGAGGACGGAGGTGGTGAGTGTCGGGTTGAGGTCGTGGCCGTCGAACCAGTCGGGCAGCCTGCTGTAGGCGAGGCCGCCGACGGCGAGGGAGGGGATCGCGAGTACCCAGAGCACCGTGGTCATCGCGGCGGGCTGCCTTCCGTGGTCGGGGGCGTCGGCGCCTTGGCCCCGGAAGGCGAGCAGCCACAGGCGGGTCGCGTAGGCGGCGGTGAGGAGGGCCGAGACCAGGCCGGCGACGAGGACGATCCAGCCGGCGGCATCGGGGACGCCCTCGGTGTGGCCGGTGGTGACGCGTTCGGCGGCTCCGAGGACGGACTCCTTGGAGAAGAAGCCGCTGAAGGGCGGGATCGCGGCGAGGGCGAGGAGCGCCACGGTCATCGTCCAGTAGGCGTCGGGAACGCGGTCGCGGAGGTGGCCCATGCGGGACATGGCAGCCAGTGAGTTGGTGCCGGCGGCGTGGATGACGACGCCGGCCGCGAGGAAGAGGAGCGCCTTGAAGGCGCCGTGGGTGAGGAGGTGGAAGACGGCGGCACCGCGGTCGCCGACGGCGAGGGCGCCGGTCATGTAGCCGAGCTGGCCGATCGTCGAGTAGGCGAGGACACGTTTGATGTCGTCCTGGGCGAGCGCGGTGAGGGCGGAACCGGTCATCGTGACGGCGGCCATGACGGCGAGGACGACCAGTGCGGCCGAGGAGGCCGCGAAGACCGGGAGGAGCCGGGCGATGAAGTAGACACCGGCGGCGACCATCGTCGCGGCGTGGATCAGCGCGGAGACCGGGGTGGGGCCCGCCATCGCGTCGGGGAGCCAGGTGTGCAGCGGGAACTGCGCCGACTTGCCCGCCACGCCGGCCAGGAGCAGCAGGGCGACCAGCGTCGGGTGGTCGAGTCCGCCGCTCGCGACGGCGGCGAGGATCTTCGTGATCCGGAAGGACCCGGCGTCGGTGGCGAGCGCGAACAGGCCGATCAGGAAGGGGACATCACCGAGTTTGGTGACGAGGAAGGCCTTGAGGGAGGCGGCGCGGGCTTCCGGGGTCTCCCAGTAGTGGCCGACCAGGAAGTACGAGCAGATGCCCATGATCTCCCAGCCGACCAGCAGCACCATCAGGTCGCCGGAGTAGACGACGAGCAGCATCGCGGAGGTGAAGAGGGAAACGAGAGCGGCGTACGAGGGGTAGCGCGGGTCGTCGCGCAGATAGGCCGTCGAGTAGAGCTGCACGCAGGTCGCGACCAGGGCGACCAGGACGGCGACGAGGGCGGCGAAGCCGTCGATGTGCAGGGCGAGTTCGACGGGGACCGAGCCGGTGGGCGTGAGCTCGGTGGCGGCGTCGACGGCCCGGTCACCGCCCTGGCGTACGGCGACGAGTACGGCGAGGACGAGCGCCGCGAGGGGCGGCAGTACGGCCAGGGGACGTACGAAGCCGGGGGCCGTGCGGCCCAGGAGCAGGCCGGCCGCGGCGCCCAGGAACGGGAGAAGGGGGACGAGGACGGCGAGGGTGGTCGTGGTCACGCGGTGGCCTCAGCCTTCTCGTCTTCCGTGAGGGTGGCTTCGTCGGGGCCGTGCGGCTCGGCGGTGTCGCGGAGCTTGTCGATGTCCGCGGTGCCGCGGCCCCGGTGGACGGCGAGGACGATCGCCAGGCCGATGCCGATCTCGGCGGCGGCGATGGCGATCGTGAACAGGGTGAGGGCCTGGCCGGAGTGCAGGGTGTCGCGGGCCGTCCTGCTGAGCCAGACGTCGAAGGCGACGAGGTTGAGGTTGACGGCGTTGAGCATCAGCTCGACGGACATCAGGACCAGGATCGCGTTGCGGCGGGCCAGGACGCCGTAGAGGCCGGTGCAGAAAAGAAGGGCGGAGAGTACGGCGGGATAGGCGAGGTGCATCAGAGGGCACCTTCCTGATCGGCCGGGCTGGTTCGCTCGATCGGGTGATTCCGGAAATCCGGGACAGAGGGGGAACTACCGGTCTCGGCTCGGGAGTTCAAAGGGGGAGAGCTCGACTCCGCCTTCGTCTTGCGGGACAGGACGATCGCCCCGACCAAGGCCGCGAGGAGGAGGACGGAGAGGGCCTCGAAGGGGAGGACCCAGTTCTGGAAGAGGCTGGCGCCGGTGACTGCGGTGGAGCCCGAGGCGGCGCCGTCCAGGTCGATCCAGGTCGTGCGGAAGGCGTCGACGACGACCCAGACCAGGGCGACGGCCGAGGCGAGGGCCACGCCGAGGGCGGCCCACCGGTTGCCGGAGTCGGCGTCCGGGGAGCGGCCGATGGGGGCCCGGGTGAGCATCAGGCCGAAGAGGAGGAGGACGACGACGGAACCGACGTAGATGAGGACCTGTACCCAGGCGATGAACTCGGCCGTGAGGAGGAGGTATTCGACGGCGAGGCCACCGAGGGTCACCACCAGCCACAGGGCGGCGTGCACCAGTTGCCGGGTGGTGACGGTGACGAGTGCGGAGCCGAAGGTGACGAGGCCGACGAGGAGGAAGGCGATCTCGACGCCGGTCGGGGAGAGGAAGCCGGGGCTTGCGGCGGCGAGGCTCACGACGTTCCCTCCTGCGGCTCGGTGGGCAGCGGGGGCACCGGGGACACGGGGGGTTCGTTCGGTTCGGTTTGGGCGGCCGCGAGTTTCTCCGCCGTCTTGCGGGCGGCGGAGATCTCCTTCGGCTCCTCGGCGGCGGGGTCGAGGGCGGGCGGGGCCGGGACCGTCCACATCCACTCGCGGAGCTTGTCGCGTTCGTGGGTGAGTTCGTGGATGTCGGTCTCGGCGTACTCGAACTCCGGGGACCAGAAGAGGGCGTCGAAGGGGCACACCTCGATGCAGATACCGCAGTACATGCAGAGGGAGAAGTCGATGGCGAAGCGGTCGAGGACGTTGCGGCTGCGCTCGCGCCCGCCGGGCGCTGCGGCCGGGACCGTCTCCTTGTGGGAGTCGATGTAGATGCACCAGTCCGGGCACTCGCGGGCGCACAGCATGCAGACCGTGCAGTTCTCCTCGAAGAGGCCGATGACTCCTCGGGTGCGGGGCGGAAGGTCGGGCTGGGCGTCCGGGTACTGCGCGGTGACGGTCTTCTTCGTCATCGTGCGGAGGGTGACGGCCAGGCCCTTGGCCAGGCCGATGCCGGGGATGCGGGACCCGGTGGGCGGGAGAGGCTCAGCCATGGTTACGAGATCACCACCTTCACGATGCCGGTGAGGGCGATCTGGGCGAGGGAGAGGGGGACGAGGAAGGTCCAGGAGAGCTTCTGGAGCTGGTCCTCGCGCAGGCGGGGGTAGGTGACGCGCAGCCAGATCACGACGAAGGCCAGCACTGCCGTCTTGAGGAGAGTCCAGACCCAGCCGAAGCCGTCGGCGGCCCAGGGTCCGTGCCAGCCGCCCAGGAAGAGGACGGTGGTCAGACCGCACAGGACGACGATCCCGGCGTACTCGGCGAGGAGGAAGAGGGCGAAGCGGAGGCCGGTGTACTCGGTGTAGGCACCGAAGATGATCTCCGAGTCGGCCACCGGCATGTCGAAGGGGGGCCGTTGGAGTTCGGCGAGGCCGGCCACGAAGAACACGATCGCGCCGACGATCTGCCAGGGCAGCCACCACCACTCGAAGGCGGCGAGGATGCCGGGGAGCGACACCGTGCCCGCTGCCATCGCGACCGAGGCGGCGGTGAGGAGCATCGGGAGTTCGTAGGCGAGGAGTTGCGCGGCGGTGCGCAGGCCGCCGAGGAGGGAGAACTTGTTGGCCGACGCCCAGCCGGCCATGAGCGAGCCGAGGACGCCGACGCCCATGACGGCGAGGACGAAGAAGATGCCCGCGTCGACGACCTCGCCGACGGCGCCCTCGCTCGGGCCGATCGGGATGGCGAGGAGGACGAGGAGGTACGGGAGGAGGGCCACGGCGGGGGCGAGTTGGAAGATACGGCGGTCGGCTCCGGCCGGGACGATGTCTTCCTTCTGCGCGAACTTGACGCCGTCCGCGACCAGTTGGGCCCAGCCGTGGAAGCCGCCGGCGTACATCGGGCCGAGGCGGCCCTGCATGTGGGCCATCACCTTGTGCTCGGTCTGACCGACGATCAGCGGGAAGGTGAGGAAGACGACGAAGACGATCAGGAGTCGCAGGGCGACGTCCAGCGCGTCGTTCACTGCGAGCCTCCTGTGGAGTGGTTGTCGGGCGCGTCGGGGGTGTCGTCTTCGGAGGGCGAGGTTTCCGGTGTCGGGGATTCGGAGGTGGGGGCTCCGGGGGCCGGGTCTTCGGGGGTTGGGGCTTCAGGGGTTGGGGGTTCGGTCGGCTCAGCGGCCTTCGGCGTGGGTTCGTCGAAGGCGGGGCGGGCCTGGTGCCAGGGGGCGTCCGTGGCTCGGGGGGCCGTGGGCGGCGGCTTGGGGGCGGTGTCCGCGGCGGTTGTTTCCGCCTCCGTCGCCTGTGGACCTGGCGACTGTGGGTCTGTCGAGTCCGTCGCCCGTGGACCAGTGGCCTCCGTCGCCGGTGTTCGCGTCGCTTCCGTCGCGCCTGGTGGGGTCGGCTCGGTCGCCGGTGTTCGCGTCGCTTCCGTCACGCCTGGTGGGGTCGGCTCGGTCGCCGGTGTCTGTGGGCGCTGTGACGCGGAGCCCTGGCTCGCGCTGCGGGCTCGGCGGGGTGCGGCCGACGGGGTGGGCGGGGTCTGCGGGGCCTCCGCGGGGGTGCCCTCCGGAGCCGCAGTCCGGGCTTCCGGGGTCCGGGCTTCCGGGGTCTGGGCTTCCGGGGTCTGGCTTGCCGAGCCGTCCGAGGCCGTGCGGGTGCGGCGTACCGGGCGGTCGCCGGTCGCGCGCCCGGCGGCGGCGCGGGCCGGGCGGGTCGGAGCCGGGGGGAGTTGGCCCTTCAGCGGGCCCCATTCGTTGGGATCGGGGACGCCGGGCGGGAGCATCTGGCGGCGCTTGGGCCCACCATGTTCCGACTCTCCCGGCTCCTTCGCGCCCGGCCATGCCTTGGCGACTCGGGCCGCCAGTACGAAGTCCTTGCGCAGCGGGTGGCCCTCGAAGGTCTCCGGGAGGAGGAGGTGGTCAAGCCCCGGGTGGCCCTCGAAACGTACGCCGAACATTTCGTGCGTCTCGCGCTCGTGCCAGGCGGCGCCCGCGTAGACGTCCACGAGGGAAGGGAGTACGGCGGACTCGTGCGGGACCGTCGTCCGTACGAGGAGGCGGCGGACCGGGGAGAGGGCGACCACGTGGGCGGCGACGCGGAAGCCGGTGCCCGGTTCGTCGACCGCGCTGAGCCAGTCGAAGTAGGTGCAGTGGAGGCTGTCGCGCGCTGTCCGCAGCGCGGCCGTCCAGGAAGCCGGAGGTACGTCGACGGTCAGGACGTCGTAGGACTCCTCGGCCGTGGCGTCCGTACCGAAGAGTTCCTCGGTGGGGGCCGGCAGCCAGCCGGTCGCCGTCATCTTCCCTCCCCCGGGGTCGGCGCCTGCACCAGGGGGCTCTGGAGCGCGGCCGGTGAGGGGCGCGCCGCCTGTCCCGACGCGTACCGCTCGCCGAGGGACTCCCGGGCGATCTTCTCCTGGAGCTTGAGGATGCCCTGGAGCAGCGCCTCGGGGCGGGGCGGGCAGCCGGGGACGTACACGTCGACCGGGATGATCTGGTCGACGCCCTTCGTCACGGAGTAGGAGTCCCAGTACGGGCCGCCACAGTTGCTGCACGCGCCGAAGGAGATGACGTACTTCGGCTCGGGCATCTGTTCGTACAGGCGCCGTACCGCCGGGGCCATCTTGTCCGTGACCGTGCCCGAGACCACCATCAGGTCGGCCTGGCGCGGTCCCGGGGCGAAGGGGATCACGCCGAGGCGGATGAAGTCGTGGCGGGCCATGGACGCGGCGATGAACTCGATGGCGCAGCAGGCGAGGCCGAAGTTGAAGACCCAGAGCGAGTAGCGGCGGCCCCAGTTCAGGACCACCTTCATCGGCTCGGGGGCCAGACGGGCGAGGGCGCCCAGTCGTTTCGGCTCCGGCAGCAGCACGGGCGCAGGCACAGCGTCCGGCGAGTGCGTTTCTGGCGTCACGTCCATGTCAGGACGCCCTTCTTGTATGCGTAGAGCAGGCCCACGGACAGGAAGCCGAGGAAGATGAACATCTCGACGAGGGTGGCCGCGCCGTAGCCGGGGGCCGCGAAGACGGTCGCCCAGGGGAACAGGAAGATCGAGTCGACGGCGAAGATGACGTAGAGGAAGGCGTAGACGTAGTAGCGGACCTGGGTGTGGGCCCAGCCCTCGCCGACGGGGTCGACACCGCACTCGTACGTCAGGAGTTTCTCGGGAGTCGGGACCACGGGGCGCAGCAGGCGGCCCGCTCCGAAGGCGACCGCGACGAAGAGCACGCCGACGACAGCGAGCAATCCGACGACGGAGTAGGACTGGAAGTACTCCGACGCTGCGATGTTCGACACGGCTACGTTCGACTCCGCGATGCGCTCCGTCGCGGCTACGGCGGTCGGTACCGGCACGTCCGTCCCTCGCTCCCTGGCCTCGTGGGATCTCGCCCCTGGTCTTCGGCGATCTGTACGGACGGGAGTCTAGGGCCTGCTAAAGAGACCGTAAGCAGCCCGTCACGCATGGCCATGCCCGAGTTCCCTCGCATTCCTTCGCATTCCTTCGCAAGGTGGGGTTTTCCCCCGGGTGGGCGGGCGGTCCGCCTCATGGCGTCGTGGCGCGCGGCCGGGCAGGCTGGCGGGCATGACCGCACGTATCACCGCCACCAGCGCGGAACCCGAGGGCGACCGACTGCCCCCTGTCCGTTTCGCCCTCGACCCGCACACCTGGAAGGAGATCACCCATCTCCTGGCCAACCTGCCGATGGCGTTGTTCGGTTTCGTGTACGTCGTGACCGTGGTGAGCGTGGGTTCCGGCCTCGCGGTCACGGTGATCGGTCTTCCGGTTCTCGCCGTCGGGCTGATGGGCGCGCGTCTGCTGGGCCGGTTCGAGCGAGCCCGGGCCAGGGCGCTGCTCGGGGTACGGGTGGACGAGCCGAGTCCGCTGCCGCGGAGTGACAGCCGGGGTGCCCACGGCCAGAAACTCGGCTTCCTCGGCCGGTTGATGCTGACGGTGAAGGACCCGGTCGGCTGGCGCACCATCCTGTACGACCTCATCCGGCTGCCCTGGGGTGTTTTCACGTTCACCGTCGTGCTCGTGTCGCTCTTCGTGCTGTGGCCGGTGCTGCCGTTCCTGGCACGGGGGCTCTCGAACGTGGACCGGGTGATGGTGCGCGGGCTGCTGTCCCCCTCCGACGAGCTGGAACGCCGTATCGCCGAACTGGAGTCCGACCGGGGGGTCGTGGTCGACACGGCCGCCGCCGACCTGCGGCGGATCGAGCGCGATCTGCACGACGGTGCGCAGGCCCGGCTCGTGAACCTCGCGATGGGGCTCGGGCTGGCCAAGGAGAAGCTTCTGGAGGGCCAGGCCGACGACGTGGTGGCGGCGATGGTCGAGGAGGCGCACGGCGAGGTGAAGCTCGCGCTTCAGGAGCTGCGCGATCTGGCGCGCGGGATCCATCCGGCCGTCCTGACCGACCGCGGGCTGGACGCGGCGCTGTCGTCGGTGGCCTCGCGGTGCACGGTGCCGGTGAAGGTGACCGCCGACCTGCCGGCCAGGCCTGCCGCCGCCATCGAGGGCATCGCCTACTTCACGGTCTCCGAGTTGCTCCAGAACATCAGCAAGCACAGCGGGGCGCGGAGCGCCTCGGTCGAGGTCTGGCGTACCGACGACCGGCTACTGATCCAGGTCTGGGACGACGGACGCGGTGGTGCGCGGCTCGACGGCGGTACGGGGATGGCGGGGCTCGCGGACCGGCTGGACGCGGTGGACGGACTGTTCGTCATCGACTCGCCGGAGGGCGGGCCCACGACGGTCACGGCCGAACTGCCCTGGCGGGAACGGACCGAGGCGTAGGCGTCGAGACGTAGTAGCGAGGCGCAGACACCGAGGTCTTGGTAGGGAAAACCCCCGGGGGAAGACGCCTACGTGCTCCATGGTCCGAGCGGTTCGGTGCGAGCAGGCTGGTGGAAGACAGACCGACGAGCTCATGAGCTGACGAGCCGACTACCGGAACGGACGGGACCGATGGCCATGGAGTACGGACAGGGGTACGGGCAGCAGGGCGGCCCCGGGGCCGGGTTCCACGCCACGGCCGGCGGGGGAACCGGTCAGGGGCGGCGGCATCGGTTGCCGGCCGCGTTGCGGGCGCCCGTCGAGGCGCGCAGTTGGCGGGAGTTCGGGTATGTGCTGCTGAGCCTGCCGATAAGCGTGCTGGTGTTCTCGTACGCGGTGACCCTGGCCTCTGCCGGTGCGGGTCTCCTGGTCACCTTCCTCGGGATTCCGGTGCTGGCCGTGGGCCTGGCGGGATGCCGGGGGTTCGGGGTCCTGGAGCGGAAGATGGCGCGTGGGCTGCTGGGGCTCGACGTGGCCGAACCGGAGCCGGTACGGGGACGGAAGGCCGGGGCGGCGGCCTGGATGGGGTCCGTGCTCAAGAGCGGTACCTCGTGGCGGCATCTGCTGTACTCGGTGCTGCATCTGCCGTGGGCGGCGTTCTCGTTCGTCGTCTCGGTGATCTTCTGGGTGTACGGGTGGGCGCTGCTCACGTACCCGGTGTGGTTCTGGCTCTTCCCGATGTACGGCGGGCAGGACGGCCTCCAGCTGTACGGCGACCAGACCCACAGCATCTACCTCGACAACCCGTTCGAGATCGCCGTGACCGCGCTGGTCGGGCTGTTGTTCACCATGGCCACGCCCTGGATCGTGCGGGCGCTGACTCTCGTGGACCGGGTGATGGTGCAGGGGCTGCTCGGACCGTCGCGGCTGGCGACGCGGGTCGTCGAGCTGGAGTCCGACCGGGGGGTCGTCGTCGACACCGCCGCGGCCGACCTGCGGCGGATCGAGCGGGATCTGCATGACGGGGCGCAGGCGCGGCTGGTGGCGCTGGCCATGGATCTGGGGCTCGCGAAGGAGAAGCTCACGGAGGATCCGCGGGCCGCGGCGCGGATGGTGGACGAGGCGCACGGTGAGGTGAAGACGGCGTTGCAGGAGCTGCGGGATCTGGCGCGCGGGATCCACCCGGCGGTGCTGACGGACCGGGGGCTGGACGCGGCGCTGTCCGCGGTGGCGTCGCGGTGTGCGGTGCCGGTGCGGGTGGAGGTGGACCTGGTGGAGCGGCCGGCCGCGGCGATCGAGGGGATCGCGTACTTCACGGTGTCGGAGCTGCTGCAGAACATCAGCAAGCATGCGCGGGCGACAGGGGCGTCGGTGGATGTGTGGCGGGTGGAGAACCGGCTGATGCTGCAGGTCGTGGATGACGGGGTGGGGGGTGCGGATGCCTCCGGCGGGTCCGGGCTGGCGGGGTTGGCGGGGCGGCTCGATGCGGTGGATGGGATTCTGGTGGTGGATTCGCCGGGGGGCGGGCCTACTCGGGTCACCGCGGAGTTGCCCTGGCGGGGGTGAGGCTGGGTGGGGGGGGTGTTTCGCCCCCGTCGCGCTGAAGGCGCTCGTCCTCAAACGCCGGACGGGCTGACGGTGCGGGCCTGTGCTGGAAGGGTGGCGCCTGTCGGAAATCCCTCGGCAACAACCCCGTCCTCGTCCGAATACTGGGATGCTGGAGCCTCGTGTTCGGACGGGGTGGGGAGCCGGGAATCGTGGGAGACAGAGTGCGGGTGGTCATCGCCGAGGATTCAGTGCTGCTGAGAGAGGGCCTGACCCGGTTGTTGACCGACCGCGGGCATGATGTCGTCGCCGGTGTGGGTGACGGGGTCGCGCTGGTCAAGACCATCACCGAGCTCGCCGAGCAGGACGAGCTTCCGGATGTCGTCGTCGCGGATGTGCGGATGCCGCCCACCCATACCGACGAAGGGGTCCGGGCCGCCGTACAGCTGCGCAAGTCGCATCCGGAACTCGGTGTGCTCGTGCTGTCGCAGTACGTCGAGGAGCGGTACGCGACCGAGTTGCTCGCCGGGTCCAGCCGGGGCGTCGGGTACCTGCTGAAGGACCGGGTCGCCGAGGTGCGGGAGTTCGTGGACGCGGTGGTGCGGGTGGCCCAGGGGGGTACCGCGCTCGACCCGGAGGTCGTGGCCCAGCTGCTGGGCCGGAGCCGTAAGCAGGACGTGCTCGCCGGGCTCACTCCCCGGGAGCGCGAGGTGCTGGGGCTCATGGCGGAGGGCCGGACCAATTCGGCCATCGCACGGCAGCTCGTCGTGAGTGACGGTGCCGTCGAGAAGCACGTCAGCAACATATTCCTGAAGCTGGGGCTCTCCCCCAGCGACGGCGATCACCGGCGTGTTCTGGCCGTTCTGACCTACCTCAACACCTGACCGTCTGACACCCTGCCAGCGTCGGGGCAGGAAATCATGACAAGTCCGGGCGCTGAACCGTCTCAAAATGGCGTCCGCCATGCGATCGGTCCAGGGAAGGCCACCCTTACCGACGTACTGTTGATCCTGGGAAGGTCCGCGGGAGGGCCGCTCCCAGGCCGCCGCCTCGAAGGAGGTCCAGTTCAGTGACCAGCCAGGTCAGCAGTCCAGCGGAGAGTTCAGCGGAGAAGGCCGGCTCAGACGTCGGAGCCGTCGTGGGAGAGCAGCGCAATCCGGCGGGTGTGAAGGACGTACGACGTCTCGATCGGGTGATTATTCGGTTCGCGGGGGACTCCGGGGACGGTATGCAGCTCACGGGGGACCGCTTCACCTCCGAGACCGCGTCCTTCGGGAACGATCTGTCCACTCTGCCGAACTTCCCCGCCGAGATCCGAGCGCCCGCAGGAACCCTGCCGGGCGTTTCTTCGTTCCAGCTCCATTTCGCCGACCACGACATCCTCACGCCCGGCGACGCGCCCAACGTGCTCGTCGCGATGAACCCGGCCGCCCTGAAGGCGAACATCGCCGATGTGCCGCGCGGCGCGGAGATCATCGTCAACACCGACGAGTTCACCAAGCGGGCCATGCAGAAGGTGGGGTACGCCAACTCGCCGTTGGAGGACGGTTCGCTCGACGGGTACAGCCTGCATCCGGTGCCGCTGACCACCCTCACCGTCGAGGCTCTCAAGGAGTTCGCGCTCTCCCGCAAGGAGGCCGAGCGCAGCAAGAACATGTTCGCGCTGGGCCTGTTGAGCTGGATGTACCACCGGCCGACCGAGGGCACCGAGAAGTTCCTGGCCACGAAGTTCGCCAAGAAGCCCGAGATCGCCGCCGCCAACCTGGCTGCTTTCAGGGCAGGTTGGAACTTCGGGGAGACGACCGAGGACTTCGCCGTCAGTTACGAGGTCGCGCCGGCCTCGGCCGCGTTCCCCACCGGTACCTACCGCAACATCTCGGGGAACCTGGCGCTGTCGTACGGGCTCATCGCGGCCGGTCAACAGGCCGATCTGCCCCTGTACTTGGGGTCCTACCCGATCACGCCGGCCTCGGACATCCTGCACGAGCTGAGCAGACACAAGAACTTCGGTGTCCGCACCTTCCAGGCCGAGGACGAGATCGCGGGAATCGGGGCCGCGTTGGGCGCCGCGTTCGGCGGGTCGCTGGCCGTCACCACCACCTCGGGGCCGGGCGTGGCCCTGAAGTCCGAGGCGATCGGGCTGGCGGTGTCGATGGAACTGCCGTTGCTGGTCATCGACATCCAGCGCGGCGGGCCCTCGACCGGGCTGCCGACCAAGACCGAGCAGGCCGACCTGCTGCAGGCCATGTTCGGCCGCAACGGCGAGGCGCCGGTCCCGATCGTGGCCCCGTGCACCCCCGGCGACTGCTTCGACGCGGCGCTGGAAGCGGCACGGATCGCCCTCACCTACCGCACCCCGGTGTTCCTTCTCTCCGACGGGTACCTCGCCAACGGGTCCGAGCCCTGGCGTATCCCCGAGGTCGACGAACTCCCCGATCTGCGGGTGCGGTTCGCCCAGGGACCCAACCACACCCTCGACGACGGCACCGAGGTCTTCTGGCCCTACAAGCGGGACCCGCAGACCCTCGCCCGGCCCTGGGCCATCCCCGGCACCCCCGGGCTCGAACACCGCATCGGTGGCATCGAGAAGCAGGACGGCACGGGCAACATCTCCTACGACCCGGCCAACCACGACCTGATGGTCCGTACCCGCCAGGCCAAGATCGACGGCATCGACGTACCGGATCTGGTCGTCGACGAGCCGTCCGGCACGGCCAACACCCTTGTCCTGGGCTGGGGTTCCACCTACGGGCCCATCACCGCGGCGGTACGCCGGCTGCGCGCGGCCGGGGAGTCGATCGCGCAGGCGCATCTGCGCCACCTCAACCCGTTCCCCGGCAATCTCGGCGAGGTGCTGCGGCGCTACGACCGTGTCGTGATCCCGGAGATGAACCTCGGCCAGCTCGCCACGCTGATCCGGGCGAAGTACCTGGTGGACGCCCACTCGTACAACCAGGTCAACGGCATGCCGTTCAAGGCCGAACAGCTTGCCACGGCTCTCAAGGAGGCCATCGATGGCTGAGACGTCCACGGAAGGCGCCACCGCCGGCTCGATCGAGGCACTCACCCTGGTGCCCAAGGCCGAGGCCAGACAGTCCATGAAGGACTTCAAGTCCGACCAGGAAGTGCGTTGGTGCCCCGGCTGCGGGGACTACGCGGTCCTCTCCGCCGTACAGGGCTTCATGCCCGAACTCGGACTGGCGAAGGAGAACATCGTCTTCGTGTCCGGGATCGGGTGCTCCTCCCGCTTCCCGTACTACATGAACACCTACGGGATGCACTCCATCCACGGCCGCGCCCCCGCCATCGCCACCGGCCTCGCCTCCAGCCGCCGCGACCTGTCCGTCTGGGTGGTCACCGGCGACGGCGACGCCCTCTCCATCGGCGGCAACCATCTGATCCACGCCCTGCGGCGCAACGTCAACCTCAAGATCCTGCTCTTCAACAACCGGATCTACGGGCTGACCAAGGGCCAGTACTCGCCCACCAGCGAGGTCGGCAAAATCACCAAGTCGACGCCCATGGGCTCGCTCGACGCGCCCTTCAACCCCGTCTCGCTGGCGATCGGCGCCGAGGCCTCCTTCGTCGCCCGGACCGTCGACTCCGACCGCAAGCACCTCACCAGCGTGCTGCGCGAGGCCGCCGCCCACCCCGGTACCGCGCTCGTCGAGATCTACCAGAACTGCAACATCTTCAACGACGGCGCCTTCGAGGTCCTCAAGGACCGCCAGCAGGCCGAGGAGGCGGTGATCCGGCTGGAACACGGCCAGCCGATCCGGTTCGGGGCCGACCGTGCCAAGGGCGTCGTACGGGACCGGGCGACCGGCGACCTGAAGGTGGTCGCCGTCACCGCCGACAACGAGGGCGAGGTGCTCGTGCACGACGCGCGCTCCGCGTCCCCGACCACCGCGTTCGCACTCTCCCGGCTCGCCGACCCGGACACCCTGCACCACACACCCATCGGCGTCTTCCGCTCCGTCGACCGGCCCGTGTACGACACACAGATGGCCGAGCAGCTCGACACCGCGATCGTCCAGAACGGCAAGGGCGACCTCGGCGCGCTGCTCGCCGGCGGGGACACCTGGACCGTCGTCGGATAGGCGTCGACCGGCGTTACGCGCGCCTACCGGGCCCGGGCCTTTTCGGTCCGGGCCTCGTCGTAGGCGCGACGGGCCTCGTCCACGTCCGGCATGCGCTCCGCCGTCCAGAGGGCCAGGGCGCGGACCTGTGCGGCGGCCTCGCGGCCGAGGTCGGTGAGCGAGTAGTCGACGCGCGGCGGGATGACCGGCTTCGCGTCCCGGTGGATCAGGCCGTCGCGCTCCAGCGTCTGGAGGGTCTGCGTCAGCATCTTCTCGCTGACCCTGCCGATGGCCCGGCGCAGCTCGCTGAAGCGGTACGGGCGCTCCAGCAGCTCCATGAGAACCAGTACCCCCCAGCGGCTGGTGACGTGCTCCAGGACCACACGGTGCGGGCACATGGCTTCGGTCTTCGCTTCGGTCTTCGCTTCGGTCTTCGCTTCGCTCTTGGCTTCGGTGTTGATCTCGGTCTCGGTCTCGCCGCTCACTGCTGCACTTACTCCCATGCAAGTACCTTACTTTGAAGTGGGTACTTTCCAAGAGTTAGCGCTTCGCCTATGGTTAGTGCCAGCCCGCACCCCACAAGGAGATTCGCAATGAGCATCGTCGTCACCGGAGCCACCGGCCACCTCGGTCGTCACGTAGTCGAGCAGCTGCTGGAGAAGGTTCCGGCCGACCAGATCACCGCCGTCGTGCGCGACGCGGAGAAGGCCTCCGGCTTCGCGGCCCGCGGCGTGAAGATCGCGGTCGCCGACTACAACCAGCCGGAGACCTACGACGGTGTCATAGCCGCCGGCGACAAGGTGCTGCTCATCTCCGGCAACGAGTTCGACAAGGGCCGCGTCGGCCAGCACAAGGTCGTCCTCGACGCCGCCAAGACCGCCGGCGCCGCCCTGCTCGCGTACACCAGCGCCCCGGGCACTCTGACGGCCGCGCTCGCCGACGACCACAAGGGCACCGAGGCGGCGATCCTCGAGTCCGGCGTCCCGTACTCCCTGCTGCGCAACGGCTGGTACAACGAGAACTACACCGAGCAGATCGCCGTCGCCCTCGAGCACGGTGTCACCCAGGCCGCCGGCGAGGGCCGGGTCGCCTCCGCCTCGCGCGCCGACTACGCCGCCGCCGCTGTCGCGGTGCTGACCGGCGAGGGCCACGAGAACACGACGTACGAGCTGAGCGGCGACACCAACTGGAGCTTCGCCGAGTACGCGGCCGAGGTGTCCAAGCAGTCCGGCAAGGACGTCGCATACAACGCCGTCTCCGCCGAGGTCCTCACCGGCATCCTCGTCGGCGTCGGCCTGCCCGAGGGCCTCGCCGCGATCCTCGCGGGCGTGGACGTCTCCATCGAGCAGGGTCAGCTGGCCGGCACCCCTGGTGACCTGTCCCGTCTGACCGGCCGCCCGACCACGCCGATCGCCGAGTCGATCGCCGCCGCGCTCAAGGCCTGACCCCTGGCCCACCCCTACCCCTCGGGGGCGCGCACTCCCCCGTCACGCCCCCGAGGACGCCCGCCCCCGTCTGTCATGACCGTATGGCGATACGAGCATGACAGGCGGGGGCGCTCGGCGTTACCGTCGTGGACGCACGTCCATATGCTGATGTGCTGGTACGAGGGGAGACGCGGGTGTCCGGCAAGCCGACGAACGAGCAGCGCACAGGTCTGCTGAACGGTTTCGCGGCATACGGGATGTGGGGCCTCGTCCCGCTCTTCTGGCCCCTGCTGAAGCCGGCCGGAGCGGTCGAGATCCTGGCCCACCGGATGGTGTGGTCCCTGGCCGTCGTCGGCGTCGCCCTCCTCGCACTGCGCCGCTGGGCCTGGGCGGGCGAGCTGCTGCGGCAGCCGCGCCGACTGGCGCTGATCACGGTCGCAGCGGCGTTCATCACGGTCAACTGGGGCGTCTACATCTGGGCCGTGAACGCCGGGCACGTGGTCGAGGCCTCGCTCGGCTACTTCATCAACCCGCTCGTCACCATCGCCATGGGTGTGTTCCTGCTGAAGGAACGGCTGCGCCCTGTGCAGTGGGTGGCGGTCGGCGTCTGCCTGGCCGCCGTACTCGTCCTGACGATCGGCTACGGCCGGCCCCCCTGGATCTCCCTCTGCCTGGCCTTCTCCTTCGCCACGTACGGCCTGGTCAAGAAGAAGGTCAACCTCGGCGGGGTGGAGTCGCTGGCCGCCGAGACCGCGGTGCAGTTCCTGCCCGCGCTGGCGTATCTGCTGTGGCTGGGCGGCCGGGGCGAGGCGACCTTCGGCGCGCACGGCACCGGGCACGCGGCCCTGCTCGCGGCGACCGGGATCGTGACGGCCCTCCCGCTGGTCTGCTTCGGCGCGGCGGCGATACGGGTGCCACTGTCGACGCTGGGCCTGCTCCAGTACCTGGCCCCCGTCTTCCAGTTCGTCCTGGGCGTCTTCTACTTCCACGAGGCCATGCCTCCGGAGCGCTGGGCCGGGTTCGCGCTGGTGTGGCTAGCCCTGGTCCTGCTGACGTGGGACGCGCTGCGGGCGGCCCGGCGGGGAGCGCGGGCGCTCAGGGCGGGGGCCGACCCGGTCCTCGTACCACCCATGGCGGAGGCCACGGAGGACGTACGCCGCTGACCACGGGCGTACGGTCGCGAAGCAGAACGGGCGTGGAGCGGGCCACTGTCAGTGGGGCACGTTATAAGTGGTTTCCATGACACAGACACCCGCACAGCGAACCCCCACCCCCGTGCACTGGAAGCTGGTCATCGACTGCGCGGACCCGCACGCGCAGGCCGACTTCTGGGCGGACGCGCTCGCCTACACGGTCGAGGACCACAGCGCCCTGGTCGAGCGCCTGCTGGGCCTCGGTGCCGTACCGGCCGAGCTGACCGTGGAGTCGCACGGCCGGCGCGCCTGGCGGGACCTGGCCGCCGTACGGCATCCCGGCGACCCGTACCAGGAGGAGAGCGGGACCGGGCTCGGGCGGCGGCTGCTCTTCCAGCGCGTACCGGAGCCGAAGGCGGGCAAGAACCGGCTGCACCTCGATCTGCACCCGGGCCCGGACCGGCGCGTGGCCGAGGTCGAGCGGCTGACGGGGCTGGGGGCGAGCGTGCTGCGGGAGGTACGGGAGGCGGGCGGTGAGTGGGCGGTGATGACGGACCCGGAGGGGAACGAGTTCTGCGTGCACTAGTCCCGCCCGGCGGCCCGGGAATGCTCCGCCCACGCCCGATGTTCACCCGCTGATCATGTCCATGTTCATCCGATATGCGAACTCCCTGTCCAGATAGCGCTCTTGACGAACCGTTAGCCAGAGCTTCACCATCCAGGCACCCATTCGCTGTGGAATCCCTGTTGATTCCCAAGGAATTCGGAGCCCCCCACATGAAGCTCTCGGTTCCCGGACGCGCCACAGCCACCGCTGTCGCCGTCACCGTGCTCGCCACCACCGCGCTCCTCAGCACGAGCACGGTGGCCGGCGCGACCCCGGCCCCCAACTCCGCACCGGCCGTCACCCTCGCCACCGCACCCGACCTGCCCCTGGCCAACGTCAAGGCGCATCTGACCCAGTTGCAGTCCATAGCCACCGCCAACGGCGGCAACCGGGCGCACGGCAGAACCGGTTACCGCGCCTCGCTCGACTATGTGAAGGCCAAGCTGGACGCGGCCGGATTCACCACGACCATCCAGCAGTTCACCGCGTCCAGCCGTACCGGCTACAACCTGATCGCCGACTGGCCCGGCGGCGACACCAACCAGGTGATCATGGCGGGTTCGCACCTCGACAGTGTGACCGCCGGCGCCGGCATCAACGACAACGGCAGCGGCTCGGCCGCCGTCCTGGAGATCGCCCTCGCCGTCTCCCGCGCGCAGTACCAGCCGACCAAGCATCTGAGATTCGGCTGGTGGGGAGCGGAGGAACTGGGCATGGTCGGGTCCAAGTACTACGTCAACAACCTCTCCTCCGCGAACCGTTCGCGTATCAAGGGCTATCTGAACTTCGACATGATCGGCTCGCCGAACCCCGGCTACTTCGTCTACGACGACGACCCGACCATCGAGCAGACCTTCAAGGACTACTACGCGGGCATCGGTGTCACCACCGAGATCGAGACCGAGGGCGACGGCCGCTCCGACCACGCCCCCTTCAAGAACGTGGGCGTCCCCGTCGGCGGTCTGTTCAGCGGCGCCGACTACACCAAGACGGCGGCTCAGGCGGCCAAGTGGGGCGGTACGTCGGGCCAGAGGTTCGACCGCTGCTACCACTCGTCCTGCGACACGATCGCCAACATCAACGACACCGCCCTCGACCGCAACAGCGACGCCGCCGCGTACGCCGTGTGGAAGCTGTCGGAGTAACACGCGCACTCCAACTCCGTGATCCGACTCCCCCGTACCGAGCTGTTCGGTACGGGGGAGGACACCCGCTGGTCGGTACGCGCACGTTCTTCGACCCGGGCGTTCCCCGACCCGGGGTTCAGGCCGTGACGTCCGTCGTCGTGAAGCGCGCCCAGGCGGCCGAGCCGAACACCGCCGCGTACACCGCCTGGATGCCGAGGTTCTTCACCAGGTCGTCCCAGTAGACCGGTTCGCGCATGAGGTCGGCGAAGGACAGCCAGTAGTGGGAGAAGAAGTACGGCTGAAGCGCGTGCAGTTGGGGGATCTGGTCGAGGATCTGAACGGTGATGAGCAGCCCGACGGTCGTCGCCATCGCCGCGATACCGCTGGTCGTCAGGGTGGAGATGAACAGGCCGAGCGCCGCCAGTCCGATCAGTGACGCGGCGACGACCAGCGCGATCAGCAGCGCCCGCCCGAGTCCCTCCGTGAAGCTGATCCTCGTACCGGAGATCGTCATCAGATCGCCGAGCGGGAAGAGGACCGCGCCGACCGTGAACGCCGATATCGCCACCACCAGCGTCGCCACCAGGCAGAACGTCAGCGTGGTCGCGTACTTGGTGAGGAGCAGGCGGGTGCGGCCGGCCGGGGCGACCAGGAGATAGCGGAGTGTGCCCGCGCTCGACTCGCCGGCGATCGCGTCGCCCGCGATGACGCCGGTGGCCATCGGCAGGAAGAAGGGGAGGGTCGCGGCCAGCGCGGTGAACACCAGGAACAGAGCGTTGTTGCTGATCTGCGAGATGAACGCGGGTCCGCCTCCGCCGGGGCCGGCCGAGGAACCGTCACCCGTCTCGATCTTGACGGCTATGCCGATGAGGATCGGTACGGCGGCGAGTACGGCGAGCAGTGCGAGGGTGCGCCAGCGGCGGAAGGTGGTGAGTAGTTCGTTGCCGAAGAGAGTGCCTCGGAAGGTTGTTCGGCGGCTGACGGTCTGATGTGGCTGATCGCGCCGTTCCTCGCGGCCCTTTGGGGCGCTCGTCTCAGCCCGCGACATCGAAGCCCTCCCCCGTCAGCGCCACGAACGCGTCTTCCAGGGACGCCCGTTCGACTCCGAAGCCCCGGACGCGGACGCCCGCGCCGACCAGTGCGGCGTTCAGCTCGGCCAGTTCACGGTCGCGTTCCGGCACCTCGCCGGTCACCCGGTCGTCGGTCACGACCACGTCGCCGACGCCCTGTTCCTTGAGCACCCGGGCCGCGTCCGCCGGATCGGGCGTCGTCACGACCAGCCGGCCACGGGACCCGGCGGCCAACTCGGCCACCGCGCCCTGGGTGATCAGCCGCCCCTGCGCCATCACGGCCGCGTGCGTACAGACCTGCTCGATCTCGTCGAGGAGGTGGGAGGAGAGAAAGACGGTGGTGCCATCCAACGCCAACTCCCTTATCAGGGAGCGGATTTCGCGCATTCCCTGCGGATCGAGTCCGTTGGTCGGCTCGTCGAGCACGAGCAGTCGGCGCGGCTGGAGCAACGCCGCCGCGAGGCCGAGCCGCTGCTTCATGCCCAGCGAGTACGCCTTCGCCTTCTTGCCGGCGGCGGCCGTCAGGCCCACCCGGTCCAGTGCCGTCGCGACACGCGCACGCCGGGTGCGCGGATCGGCGGTCGGGTCGGCGGCGTCGTAGCGGACGAGGTTGTCGCGGCCGGAGAGGAAGCCGTACAGCGCGGGCCCCTCGATGAGGGCGCCGACGTGGGGCAGGACGGCGCGGGTGGCGCGGGGCATCGGCCGCCCCAGCACCCGCGCCGTGCCCGACGTCGGGTCGATCAGGCCCATCAGCATGCGGATGGTCGTCGTCTTGCCGGAGCCGTTGGGCCCGAGGAAGCCGAAGACGCTGCCCGCCGGGACGGTGAGGTCGAGAGCGTCGACGGCGAGCTGTCCGCCGCGGTAGCGCTTGGTGAGGGCCCGGGTGACGATGACCGCGTCGTCACCCGGGGGCACCTCCCGCGGCTCCGCGGCGGACGGTTCCTCCATGGGTTCCCTCGATCCCTCGATCGTCATGCGCTACGACGGTTCCCGTACGGGCGTTACCGGGCTGCGTTCGCCGCCTTGACCAGGGCGTCCTTCGTGACGGCGCCGACGTAGAGCTTGCCGTCGTCCGTCATCAGGGCGTTGACCAGGCGGGTCTTGTAGACCGTGCCCGAGCCGAAGTCGCCGGTGACCTTGTCGCCGAAGGAGTCGAGGAAGCCGCCGAAGGCACCGGCGTCGGACGAGCCGCCGCCCGACGGCATACCGTTCTCCGCCCCCGAGTCGAACGTGAGGATGGAGTTCCAGCCCTCGCCGATGACCTTGCCGCCATCACCTTCGAGCCCGTCCGCCGACCCGTGACCCTTAGGTCCCTTACGGTCTCCGTCGAACCCCTTATCGAACTCCTTGCCGAAGTCCTTGCCGCGCTCCTTGCCCGGCGCCTCCTCGGCCTTGCCCGCGCCCTCCTCGGTGACCTTCGTCCCCTTGGGCGGGGTGAAGGCGAAGGTCGAGGCGGCGGGCTTGGCGAAGTCGACAGCGACGAAACCGGCGTCCACGACGGCGGCACCGCCGCTCGCCGGGGTGAGCGTGAACTTCAGCGGTGTCCCGGTCTTCGAGTCGACCGCGATGCTGATCGCCCCGACCGTGGACCCGGACGCCTTCGGCTTGATGACCAGCTTGTACGCATCCCGGCCGGCGACCTGGGCGGTGCCGTCGACGGTCACGGAGGTTGTGCTGTCGACCGCCTTCAGGGCCTCCTGGGCGAGCCCCCCGGGCGTGGCTGCCGTGTCATCGCCGGGCAGGAGCTGGTCCTTGCCCTTGCTCTCGCCCTTGTCCTTGCCGCTCTCGGACGCGGGAGCCGTCGCGTGGTACGCCTCGTTCGACGCGCTGTCGTACGCCCACACCTCGTCGCCGTTGTGGATCACGCTGTACTCGGCGGCCTTCTCCAGCAGTGACAGCTTCTGCTTGTCGGGGCCGTCCGCGGCGACACGGATCGTGTGCGTACCGGACGCCAGTGCGAGGAGCTTGCCGTTGGGATCGGCGGCCGACCCCGAGCCGTCGGAACCCCCGCCGAGGCCACCGCCCGACAGAAGCCCGCTCTCCAGGCCGCCGAGGTCGGGCAGTCCCAGATCCGTACTGATCTTCACCGTGCCGGACAACTGCTGTACGTCCGACGCGGCGATCTTCTCGATGAGCTGCTGCGCGCTGATCTTCGGCAGATCGGGGTCACCGGATCCGGCGAACGCCGGTACCAGCCCGATCGTCGCGACCGTCAGACCGATCACCGCGGCCGGCGCGACGTACCGCGCGGCCTTGCGGCGCCGGGACGGCACGTCCTCGGCCTCGATCTCGGCCTCGATCCGGTTGCCGGCCTTGGCCTCTTCGTACGGTGCCATGTGTGCCTTACCTCCGTCGTCGGCGGCGGCTTTCCGTCCCACACTTGTCCACCCTGAGCCGCCATTCTCACCCGAACCGGTGAGGAGTGGTTGGTTTCCATCTCACCAAATCCACGAGGAGGAATCGTCAGACCATGGGCTCAACTCCATGTACTGCTACGGGATGACATGAGGAGGCGTAGCTTCCCCTGACCCCTAGGGGCCGGTGCCCCAGCCGGTGCCCCGCCTTCAGCGACGGGACCGGACGGGACGAGACGAGACGGGGTAAGGACGGCGGGGGCGAATGCCTCAGCCGGCCCGATGCACCACCGCGTCGCACATCTCCACCAGGGCGGCCTTCGCGTCGCACTCCGCCAACGGCGCCAGTGCGGCCCGCGCGTCTTCCGCGTACCGCACGGTGTCCCGCCGGGCCTGCTCCAGCGCCGGATGCGCCCGCAGCCGGGCCAGCGCCACCGCGTGCCGGGCGTCGTCACTCAGGTCGGAGTCCAGCAGCTCGCACAACGCGATGTCCTCGGCCAGCCCCAACCGGGCCACCCGCTCCCGCAACCGCAGCACGGGCATCGTGGGAATGCCCTCCCGCAGATCCGTCCCGGGTGTCTTGCCCGACTCGTGGGAGTCGGACGCGATGTCCAGCACGTCGTCCGCGAGCTGGAAGGCGACCCCGAGCCGCTCCCCGTACTGGGTGAGCACATCCACGACGCTGTCGTCGGCCCCGGACATCATCGCCCCGAACCGGCAGGCCACGGCCACCAGCGACCCGGTCTTCCCGCCCAGCACGTCCAGATAGTGCTCGACGGGGTCCCGGCCGTCCGTCGGTCCCGCCGTCTCCAGGATCTGCCCGGTCACCAGCCGCTCGAACGCCTCCGCCTGCACCCGGACCGCCTCGGGCCCGAGGTCGGCGAGGATGTGCGAGGCGCGCGCGAACAGGAAGTCCCCGGTGAGGACCGCGACGGAGTTCCCCCAGCGTGTGTTGGCGCTGGACACACCGCGGCGCACCTCGGCCTCGTCCATGACGTCGTCGTGATACAGCGTCGCGAGGTGGGTCAGCTCCACCACCACCGCTGACGGCACGATCCCCGGCGCGTGCCGGTCCCCGAACTGCGCCGCGAGCATCACGAGCAGTGGCCGGAATCGCTTCCCGCCCGCCCGTACGAGATGCTGCGCGGCCTCCGTGATGAAGGGGACCTCGCTCTTGGTGGCTTCGAGCAACCCTTCCTCGACAGCCGCCAATCCGGCCTGGACATCGGCTTCGAGAGCCTGGTCCCGCACGCTCAGCCCGAACGGCCCGACGACGGTCACGAGGGATCTCCTGTCTGCTGGTGTCTACTGGCGGTCACACGGTGTGTCGATAGATCGCTGCCATCACTCAAGTCAGCGTATCCGGTCACGTTTCGATCACCGCTAGCACCCGCCCGTCCAGGCCAGGCGCTATGGGATCACGACCGGAATGTTTTTGATCAGTCCAAAGCATGGACATTTATAAACATCCCGCGACCCGTCGGCGAGCGCTCACGCGCATACGTCACCTCATCCCCACCGTTCACCGCGACCGTCACCACAACAACGTCACGTGTCGCGTCAGAGGTTCCACCCCCCATAACGTCTCGCAACATGCCGCACTACCACGCAATGGACATCGGCAGCCGAGAAGCGTCAAATCCCCCGAAATCGTTGCTCATCCCACTCACCTCACGACTACCCCCACGCCGTGATTCGAGTCACGCCCACAGATGACTCTCTCCGCTCACACTCCGCAAACTACCCATTCACAAAAGGCAAGTTGCCTTCCAGGCGCCATCTCCCACTTGTACCTTTTATCCGTAATGGGCATCCCAAATGGGTAAGTCCTGCATTTCTGCCCCTTGTTCGATCCGTGTGCTCTCGCATACGTTTCGCGCCACACCGGGCGGACCGCCGAATCCTGCCACCGCCCGCAGAGCAGCAACCCCACCCACCCACATGACTCACGCAGGCAGGAGCGGGGGACCCAGGTAAGCCGCCGGTCCGGGCGTTCACGCCGGAGCGGCTAGGGGTGAAGCCGTGCGCCGACCGCGCGCCCGGCCGGGCATCTCCCGCCCGAACCCGACAGCTCACCTCGCAGGCGCCGGAGAGGACTCACCATGCCCGTACGAGGTCAGCACCAGCACGCGAGAACGGCCCGCCGCCCCTTCAGGCTCACTCGCACGATCGCCATCACCGGGACGGCCGCCGTAGCTCTGGCCCTCCCCTTCCTGACCGCGACAGCGGCATCGGCCGCCCCGTCGGCCGCGTCGTCCACGACGACGTACTACGCGAACAACCTGGACGGCTGGATCCGCGAGTCGCTCGACATCATGGCGCAGCACGGCATCCCCGGAACGTACGACGGCATCTACCGCAACGTCATCCGCGAGTCGTCGGGCAACCCGTACGCCATCAACAACTGGGACTCGAACGCGGCAGCCGGCACCCCCTCCAAGGGCCTCCTCCAGGTCATCGACCCGACCTTCGCCGCCTACCACGTCGCCGGCACCTCGTACGACCCCTACGACCCGATCGCGAACATCACCGCCGCCTGCAACTACGCGGCGGCGCGCTACGGATCGATCGACAACGTGTTCGGGGCCTACTAGTCCGTCCGACCTCGGGGCCAGTAGCAGCCCAGGCCCGGTAGCCCCAGGCCCGGTAGCCCCGGGCCTGGGCGGCCCGGAGGGCGGGTGGACAGCCCAGGCCCGGGGCTAGCGGGCCGACCCACCCCCGAACAACCGCTCCAGCACCACCGCGATGCCGTCGTCCTCGTTCGAGAGGGTGACCTCGTCCGCCACGGCCTTGAGTTCGGGATGGGCGTTGGCCATGGCGACTCCGTGGGCCGCCCAGTCGAACATCGGGATGTCATTGGGCATGTCACCGAAGGCGATGGTGGCGGCCGAGGTCAGCCCGAGATACTCGGCGGCCAGCGCGAGCCCCGTCGCCTTGGTGATGCCGCATGGCTGGAGTTCGACGGTGCCCGGTCCCGACATGGTGACCGTCGCGAGGGAACCGACCGCTCCGCGCGCCGCCGACGCCAGTTCGTCGTCGGACAGGGACGGGTGGCGCAGCAACACCTTGCTGATGGGCTCGGCCCACAGGTCGTCCCGGTGCGGCACCCGTACGGCGGGCAGGGTCGGGTGCGGCATCAGATACCCCGGCTCGATGAGCGTGAGCCCGTCCACACCGTCCTGATCCACAGCGGCGTACACCTGCCCGACCTCGGCCTCGATCTTGCCGAGTGCGGTCTCCGCCAGCTCCTGGTCCAGGGTCACCGACCACAGCAGACGGTCCGCGCCGGCGTCGTACACCTGCGCCCCCTGCCCGCACACCGCGAGCCCCCCGGCACCGAGGTCGTCGAGCAGCGGCCGGACTCTCGGCGCCGGCCGTCCCGTCACGACCAGATGCCGGGCGCCGGCGGCCGTGGCGAGCGCCAGCGCGGCCCGCGACCGGTCGGAGAGCGTGTCGTCGGCACGCAGAAGCGTTCCGTCCAGGTCGGTGGCGATAAGCGCGTATGCGGTGGGAGCGGCCATGATCCAGAGAATACGGATCGTTCGGCCCATCGGTCTCCGTCCGAACCGGACGACGTTCGGCCTCCCGACAGCAACACCCCCAGCGCCTACGCCAGTTCCTGCCACAGCCACAGGCGCAGGCTCTGCCGTAGCCACTGGCGTAGGCACTCGCGTAGGAGGTCGCGGGCGACACGACGACGCGTTGCGGCGCACCGCCGGTTCACAAGATCGAGCGTGCCCCGCATTGACCCACGGGACCAGAACCCGAGCCCTACCCGTGCGCCGCCGCCAGATGCCCCGCCAGCCGGGGTGAAGCGAACTCCGTACCGCACACGAACCGCATCACCGGTCCGTACGAAGCGGCCGCCGGCAACCCCGTGAAGTACAGCCCGGGCACGGAGGACACATACCCCGCACCGAGCCTCGGCGTCCCCCGGCTCACCGCCAGCTCCGTACGCAGCTCATGCCCGAGGAAGTCCATCGCGGCTACGTCGACGCGGTAGCCGGTCGCGGCTATCACATGGTCGGCCGACAACTCCCGCGTACGGCCGCCGGGTTCCTGGACAGTCAGCACCGGCTGCCCCCCGACGAAGCCCACCTCGCTCCCCGGACCGTCCACCTTCAGCGCACCCTTGGCACCCTGCACGCCCGCCGCCTCGGCCGCTCCCCCGACCTCGATACCCCCCGTGACTCCCGTGGTTCCCGTGACTCCCGCCCGGACGATCCGCGCGACCTCGCTCACCTGCACCTTGCCCTCGAACCGGTCGCGCAGCCACCACGCGCCGAGCGGTCCGAGAACCCGGCGGACCAGGTAGTGGCGGGCCCGGGCCGGGAGATAGCGGTAGTGGTGCGGATAGTAGGTGAGGGCCCAGAGCGACCACGCGTTGCCGAACGGCGTCTCGGGCCGCAGCCTGGGCTGCTTCCAAGGGGGCGCACCGAAGGCGACGCGACCGCTCCCCCGCGACACCACCCGTACCCGTGCTCCCGCCTCCGCCGCCAGCGCCGCCGTCTCCAGCGCGGACTGGCCCGCCCCGACGACGATCAGTTCCCTGCCCGCGAACCGGCCCAGGTCGTGATGCTGCGAACTGTGGGACACAGGTCCCGTGGGCGAGGGCCCGTCCGGCGCCGCGGCCGCCAGTTCCGGGGGCAGATGCGCGAGCCCTGACAGTCCCGTCGCCACGACCACCGCCCGTGCGGTGAACAACTCTCCCGAGTCCAGCTTGAGTTCGAAGCCACCCCCGCTGCCCGTGTCCTTGTGGCGCCGGTCCACGGACACCACCCGCACTCGCTCCAACTCGGGCACCAGCCGCTGCTGGAACCACTCGCCGTACGCGATGAACGTCTCCACGGGGATGACGTCCTCGTCGGTGACCAGCCGGGGCGCCCCCACCGCGTCGCAGTAGTCCACCAGGGTGTGACCATGCTGCGGGGCGTCGATACTGGAGGCCGCCGGTGTGGATTTCAGGAGCATCCCGGCGGGCATGTGGTCCCGCCAGCTCACCATGGGCTCGCCGAACACTCTCACCGGGATGCCACGCGCCCGCAGATGCGCGGCGGTGGACAGTCCGAACGGTCCCGCGCCGATAATCGCTACTGGATGATTCACGAAGTCCCTCCCCAGGACGCTGCTTCGCCACTTCGTGTTGCTGTGTGCTCACTGCCACCCGCGACGCACCCGTACCCGTACCGACCCGCACCTCGCCGGCGGCTCCGGCTCTCAGCCGGCGCCGCCGCCACGACGGTTGGTCCGCCACAGTTGATACAGGTGCTTCGCGCCCGGCCGCACGAACCGGGCGAGCATCGTGAGGAACGGCAGCGGGTCGTCACCCGCGAGCCAGGCCAGTTCCGTCCCGTTCGCCCGGGTCGGCGCGTGCGGCGTCGTGTAGCCGCTGCGTCGGTAGGCGAGAAGGGCGGGCAGGTCGATGTTCTCCACGATGTACCGGTGACCGGCGCGCTGTTCCCCCTCCGGAACGGCGCGCCCGGTCAGATCGAGATGCATGGCCCGGACGACGTCCACTCCCGACTCGCTCTCGAAGAGCCGGAACTGGGCGCCCATCCTCGGGTTGAAGTCGAGGAGCTTGTACTGTCCGTCGCGCCGGTCGAAGCGCAGGTCGAGGTCGATGATTCCGGTGAAGCCGATCTGTTTGATGAAACGCGCGGCGAGGTCCGCGAGTTCCGGATTGTCGACGACGTACGCATTTGCCGTCATTCCTGCGTGCGGCGGCCAGGAACGGACCTTCACCCCCGTGAACAGGGCCCGCGGATTCGAGTCCGTGTCGAAGTAGGCGTGGACGATCCAGTCCTCGGCCTCCTCCCGGGGCAGGTACTCCTGAAGGATCACACCGGGACGCTCACCCCAGTCGCGGGCCAGGGACAGCAGCGCCTCCCGGCTCGCGACGCGTGTGGTGCCGTTGACGGCGGGCCGGGCGCGCCGCACGAACGCCTCCCGGTTCTTGGCCACCACCGGGAATCTGGCGGTCCGCGCGAACCGCTCGATGTCTTCGTAGGACTGCGGAAAGGCGGCGGACGGAGTCGGTATGCCGTGCTCCACGCACAACTCGTGCAGCCCCTGCTTGCTGGCGAGCCGACGCGGCAGCCCCGCCTCCACGCGCGGGAAGAGAAACGCGCCGGCGAGTTCCTCCTGCCGCTCGGCGATCAGTACGGCCGCCTCCTCGTCCGTGGGAACGAGGACAGCGGGACGCCCGATCCGCTTCCCGATCCGCAGCAACCCCTCGACGAGCCGCTCCGGTTCCTCGGTCCCGGTGGTCGGCCAGACGAACGCGCGCCGCAGATAACGCGACGAGGCAGCGGGCGTGTAAGGGTCCTCGGTGATCGCGTACATCGGAACGCCCAGCCGTCCCAGACTGCGAATGGCCCCGACGCCTCCGTGATGCAGTGGATAGTCACCGAACTTCACGATCAGCGCCGGCACGGCATGGTCGGCCGAGAACGGCACACTGCTGTTCCTGGCCACGGGTCCCCCCACGTGTCCCCCCTACGGACCGGACCCACCCCGTCCGTGTCCCCCCAAAGGACGCTAAGCCGGAATCACCCGCTCCGGACAACACTTATCCGGACATTACGAACTCTTTAGACACTGGGAGCACTGCCCTGAGCCGACGACTCACCCGTAACCTGTGGCGCGACCACATGGCCACACGAGAGCGAGGCAGCACCCCATGCCCCCCTTCGATGTCCCCGAGGGCGACCCCTTCGGCCCGCACAACCTTCCGTACGGCGTCTTCTCCCCGGCCGGCTCCACGGAACGCCGGGTCGGCGTCCGGCTCGGCGACCATGTCCTGGACGCGGGAGCGGCAGCCGCCGCACTCGGCTCTCCCTACGTATCCGTACTGGCCCGCCCGACTCTCAACCCCCTTCTCGCCGCCGGCCGCACGACCTGGTCCGACATCCGACGTGCCCTCACCGCCTGGGTCACCGTCCCCTCCCACCAGGACACCGTCGCCCCGCTCCTGCACCCCCTCTCCTCGGTGACACTGCACCTCCCCTTCGAGGTCGCGGACTACGTCGACTTCTACGCCTCCGAGAACCACGCCCGGAACGTCGGCCAGATCTTCCGCCCCGACGCCGCGGACTCCCTGACCCCCAACTGGAAGCACCTGCCGATCGGTTACCACGGCCGCTCCGGCACGGTCGTGGTCTCCGGCACGGAGGTCGTACGTCCCTCGGGCCAGCGCAAGGCCCCCACCGACCCGGCCCCGCTCTTCGGCCCGTCGGTCCGTCTGGACATCGAAGCGGAGGTCGGCTTCGTGGTGGGCACGCCGTCGTCCATGGGCAACCCCGTGGCCCTGTCCGCCTTCCGGGACCACGTCTTCGGCCTGTGCCTCCTGAACGACTGGTCAGCCCGCGACATCCAGGCCTGGGAGTACGTCCCTCTGGGCCCGTTCCTCGGCAAGTCCTTCGCCACGTCCGTCTCGGCGTGGATCACCCCGCTGGACGCCCTGGAGGATGCCCGACTCGCCCCGCCCGCCCGCACCCACCCGCTGCTTCCCTACCTCGACGACGCCGAGGAGGAGCCCGGCGGCTACGACCTGCGTATCTCCGTCGCCGTGAACGGGCACACCATCTCCGAGCCCCCCTTCTCCACCATGTACTGGACGGCCGCCCAGCAACTCGCCCACATGACCGTCAACGGCGCCTCCCTGCGCACCGGTGACCTCTACGGCTCGGGCACGGTCAGCGGCCCCACCGAACGGGAACGCGGCTCCCTCCTCGAACTCACCTGGAACGGCACCCGGCCCCTCGACCTCCCCTCCGGCAAGCGCACCTTCCTGGAGGACGACGACGAGGTCACCCTCACCGCCTGGGCCCCGGGCCCGAACGGCACCCGTGTAGGCCTGGGCGAGGTGACGGGCAGAATCACTCCGTCGAGCTGAGCCGACTCCGGGCAGCGGTGAGCGGGGCGCGTGCTGCCCGACACCGGCCTGGAGGAAACCGATGCGCCCAGCCCCGCAAGGCGTCGGCGGCCGAAGGGGGACAACCAACGCGGGCCGATGTCGGTTCCGGCTCGGGAGCCCCCCTGGTCTTTTCCCTTACGTCCAGCCACTCCGGGACTCCAGCCCTGGCCCCCCTACATCCAATCCTCCGGCTCGGGCTCCATCTCCATCTCGGGCCAGTCGTCCGGGCCCGTCCGGTCCGGCTCCGGCCCGGATCTCAGGCCCTCGCCGTCACTGACCGCGGAGCTGGGTTCCGCCCCCGCGCCCGTCTTGGAGTCCGGCGCCCGGCCCAGCGCCGCGAGCGCCTTCAGCACGCCCTCCCCGTACGTGGCGAGCTTCTTCTCGCCCACCCCGCTGATTCCGCCCAGCTCAGCGACCGACTCGGGCCAGACGCTGACGATCTCCCTGAGCGTGGCGTCATGGAAGATGACGTACGCCGGAACCCCCTGCTCACGGGCCTGTTCACCGCGCCAGGACCGTAGGGCCTCGAACGCCGGCTGCAGTTCCGTGGGCAACTCGGCCACGGCTGCCTTCGCCTTCCGCTCACCCCGGCCGCCGCCACCGGCCGACCGCGAGGTGGCCGCCTTCTTCGGTTCCTTCCGCATCGGCACGTCCCGCTCGCGCCGCAGCACCGACCCGCTCTCCTCGGTCAGCACCAGCGTCCCGTACTCCCCCTCGACCTCGAGGAGTCCCTGCGCCAGCATCTGCCGTACCACCCCGCGCCATTCGCCTTCCGCCAGCTCCTCCCCGATGCCGAACACGGAGAGCTGGTCATGGTCGAACTGGATCACCTTCGCGGTCCGCCGGCCCAGCAGAATGTCCACGATCTGCACCGCGCCGAACTTCTGCCGCCGCTCACGCTCCAGCCGCCACACCGTCGACAGCACCTTCTGTGCGGCGACCGTGCCGTCCCAGGTGTCGGGCGGCACCAGGCAGGTGTCGCAGTTGCCGCAGCCGCCCGGCTCCGGGTCCTGGCCGAAGTAGGCGAGCAGTTGGCTGCGCCGGCACTGCACCGTCTCGCACAGTGCCAGCATCGCGTCCAGGTGCGCGGCGGACCGGCGCCGGTGCGCCTCGTCGCCCTCACTGCCCTGGATCAGTTTCCGTTGCTGTATGACGTCGTTCAGCCCGTACGCCATCCAGGCCGTGGACGGCAGCCCGTCGCGCCCTGCGCGGCCCGTCTCCTGGTAGTAGCCCTCGACGGACTTGGGCAGGTCGTAGTGGGCGACGAACCGGACATCGGGTTTGTCGATACCCATCCCGAAGGCGATGGTCGCCACGACGACGAGACCGTCCTCCCGCAGGAAGCGGGACTGGTGCGCCGCGCGCGTGCCCGAGTCCAGTCCCGCGTGGTACGGCACCGCCCGCACACCGTTGGCGGACAGGAACTCCGCCGTGCGTTCCACGGAGTTGCGCGAGAGGCAGTAGACAATGCCGGCGTCGCCCGCGTGCTCCTCCTTCAGGAAGGACAGCAGCTGCTTCTTGGGGTCGGCCTTGGGCACGATCCGGTACTGGATGTTGGGCCGGTCGAAGCTCGCCACGAAGTGACGGGCGTCCGGCATGCCCAGCCGCTCGGTGATCTCCTGGTGCGTCGCATGCGTGGCCGTCGCCGTGAGAGCGATCCGCGGGACGTCCGGCCAACGCTCGCCCAGCAGTGAAAGGGCCAGATAGTCGGGCCGGAAATCGTGCCCCCACTGCGAGACGCAGTGCGCCTCGTCGATGGCGAAAACAGCGATCTTTCCCCGGGAGAGCAGGTCAAGGGTCGACTGCAGACGCAGCCGCTCCGGAGCCAGGTACAGAAGGTCCAGCTCACCGGCGAGGAACTCGGCCTCGACCACCCGCCGCTCGTCGAAATCCTGCGTGGAGTTCATGAACCCGGCCCGCACGCCGAGCGCCCGCAGTGCGTCCACCTGGTCCTGCATCAGCGCGATGAGCGGCGAGACGACGATCCCCGTACCCGGTCTGACCAGGGACGGAATCTGGTAGCACAGCGACTTGCCGCCGCCGGTCGGCATGAGGACGACGGCGTCGCCGCCCGCCACCACATGCTCGATGACGGCCGCCTGCTCACCACGGAAGGAGTCGTATCCGAAGACCCGGTGCAGCGTGGCCAGCGCCTCGCTGTCCTCCGCCGCGGCCGACACCGCGACTGCTCCCAGCCCCTCGTCCGCTTCCGTCATCACACCCGACCCGCCCATCACGCTCATCGCGCTCATCGTCGTGTCCCCCGTACGTCGCGCCTCGACCACTGCGTCCACCATAGGGGCCCGCACCGACAGCCCCGGAGTTATCCACAGGTCGCGCCCGCCCCACCTTGTCCGTGTCGCCGGGCCGCTGGGCCGAAGCGGGGTGTTCAGCCCAATGGGCGCCTTCGCGTGGCGCCCCCGAACAGCCCGGGACACGCTGCTCGGGCGGGACGAGGGGGGCCCGCACAACGGACCGGCGCTCCACGCGCCTCTCGGACCGACGCCCTTCCAGGCGCCTCTCCCGCTCAAGGAGCACCCGCATGCCCCGCCGCCAGCTCAAGGTCACCGTCGCGCTCGCCACGGCCGCCGCTTTGCTCTCCCTGGCCGTCGCTCCCGCGCACTCGGCGCCGAGCGACCCCGTCGACCCCGCGGTGGGGACCGAACTGGCCAAGGCGCTCGAAGCAACGGCGAAGTACCAGTACGCCCCGCCCGCCGTCACGGACGGCTACAAGGCCGCCTTCTGCGCCGTCCACCCCACACTCGGCGGGATGGGCTTCCACTACATCAACGAGAAGCTCTACGGTTCACTCGATCCAGCGAAACCGACCGCTCTGCTGTACGAGGACAGGGCCAACGAGGACTGGATGGACGAGGCCTCCGACGCGAGTTGGGTCGACGACCTCGACTCGTCGGGCGGGGACGGCCCCGCTGTCACCGCCCCGAGCGCCGCCACCGAGTCGCGCAGGCTCGTCGGTGCGGAGTGGATCGTGGTGGACAAGGACCAGAATCTGGCGACCGACGACGATCGCCCCAGCCTGTTCGGTGTGCCCTTCGACGGTCCGATGCTCGGCCACGAACCCGGCATGCCGATCCACTACGACCTGCACGTCTGGCTGTGGAAGAAGAATCCCAGCGGCATGTTCGCCCGCTGGAACCCCACGGTGACGTGCCCGACGCCGTGAACACACGCCGGGCCCCGGTCCCACATGGGACCGGGGCCCGGCGCAATCCGTGAAATCCGCTGGTCAGCGGACGAAGACGCCCGCCTGGTTCGCCAGGTCGAGGAAGTACTGCGGCGCCACACCCAGCACCACGGTGACCGCCACCCCCACCGCGATCGCCGTCATGGTCAACGGCGACGGCACAGCGACGGTGGGTCCGTCGGGCTGCGGCTCGCTGAAGAACATCAGCACGATCACCCGGATGTAGAAGAACGCGGCGATCGCCGACGAGATCACACCGACCACGACCAGCGCTCCCGCGCCGCCCTCGGCCGCCGCCTTGAACACGGCGAACTTCCCGGCGAAACCGGAGGTCAGCGGAATGCCGGCGAAGGCCAGCAGGAACACCGCGAACACCGCGGCCACCAGCGGCGAACGGCGCCCGAGCCCCGCCCACTTGGACAGGTGGGTCGCCTCACCCCCGGCGTCCCGCACCAGGGTGACCACGGCGAACGCCCCGATCGTCACGAACGAGTACGCGCCCAGATAGAACAGGACGGACGAGACCCCGTCCGGTGTCATGGCGATGACACCGGCGAGGATGAACCCGGCGTGCGCGATGGACGAGTAGGCGAGCAGCCGCTTGATGTCGGTCTGGGTGATCGCGACGACCGCGCCGCCCAGCATGGTGACGACCGCGACGCCCATCATGACCGGTCGCCAGTCCCAGCGCAGGCCCGGCAGCACGACGTAGAGCAGCCGCAGCAGCGCGCCGAACGCCGCCACCTTCGTCGCCGCCGCCATGAAGCCAGTCACCGGCGTGGGCGCGCCCTGGTAGACGTCCGGGGTCCACATGTGGAACGGCACGGCCCCGACCTTGAAGAGCAAACCCATGACGATCATCGCGGCGCCGATGAGCAGCAGCACGTCGTTGCCCATGGTGTCGGCGAGCGCCGGGTCGACGTTCTTGATGGTGCCGTCGACGACCTGGGCGATCGTCCCGTACGACACCGAGCCCGCGTAGCCGTACAGCAGTGCGATGCCGAACAGGGTGAACGCGGAGGCGAAGGCGCCGAGCAGGAAGTACTTGACCGCGGCCTCCTGCGACATGAGCCGCTTGCGGCGGGCCAGGGCGCAGAGCAGGTACAGCGGGAGCGAGAAGATCTCCAGGGCCACGAACAGGGTCAGCAGGTCGTTGGCCGAGGGGAAGATCAGCATGCCGCCGATCGCGAACAGCAGCAGCGGGAACACCTCGGTGGTGGTGAACCCCGCCTTCACCGCGGCCTTTTCGCTGTCGCTGCCCGGCACCGACGCGGCCTGCGCGGCGAAGGAGTCGACACGGTTGCCGTGCGCCTCGGGGTCGAGCCGCCGTTCGGCGAAGGTGAACAGCCCGACCAGTCCCGCGAGCAGGATCGTGCCCTGCAGGAACAGTGCGGGCCCGTCGACGGCGATCGCGCCCATGGCCGCGATGCCGGCCTTGGTGGTGCCGTATCCGCTGGTCGCGAGCCCCACGACCGCGGCGAACGCGGCGACGAGAGCGACGACGGACACGAACAGCTGTACGTAGTAGCGGGATTTGCGAGGCACGAACGCCTCGACCAGGATCCCGACGATCGCCGCGCCGATGACGATCAGGGTGGGCGACAATTGCCCGTATTCGATCTTCGGCGCATCGATCTTGGAGATCGGGTCGGCCGCCGTTGTCCACAGGCTGTGGACGGCTGATGCGCTCACTTGGCCGCCTCCACCTCGGGCTGGGGGTCCTTCTTATGGACGTCGGACATGGTCTGCTTGACCGCCGGGTTGACGATGTCGGTCAGGGGCTTCGGATAGACGCCCAGGAAGATCAACAGCACGATCAGCGGCGTCACCACCACGAGCTCCCGCACCCTGAGGTCCGGCATCTCGGCGACCTCCGCCTTCACCGGGCCCGTCATCGTCCTCTGGTAGAGGACGAGGGTGTAGAGCGCGGCGAGGACGATGCCGAAGGTAGCGATGATGCCGACCACCGGGTAGCGAGCGAACGTGCCCACCAGGACCAGGAACTCGCTCACGAAGGGCGCGAGACCCGGAAGCGACAGGGTCGCGAGGCCGCCGATGAGGAACGTGCCGGCGAGCACCGGGGCGACCTTCTGGACCCCTCCGTAGTCGGCGATGAGCCGCGAGCCGCGCCGCGAGATCAGGAAGCCGGCCACCAGCATCAGCGCGGCCGTCGAGATCCCGTGGTTGACCATGTACAGCGTCGCGCCCGACTGGCCCTGGCTGGTCATCGCGAAGATGCCCAGGATGATGAACCCGAAGTGCGAGATCGACGCGTACGCGACCAGCCGCTTGATGTCCCGCTGCCCGACCGCGAGCAGCGCCCCGTAGATGATGCTGATCAGCGCCAGTACGAGGATGACGGGCGTCGCCCACTTCGACGCCTCCGGGAACAGCTGGAGGCAGAAGCGGAGCATCGCGAAGGTGCCCACCTTGTCGACGACCGCCGTGATCAGCACGGCGACCGGCGTGGTGGCCTCCCCCATGGCGTTGGGCAGCCAGGTGTGCAGCGGCCACAGGGGCGCCTTCACCGCGAAGGCGAAGAAGAAGCCCAGGAACAGCCAGCGTTCGGTGTTCGTCGCCATGTGCAGCGAACCGTTGGCCCGCGCGGCGGCGATCTCCGTGAGCGAGAAGTTCCCGGCCACCACGTAGAGACCGATCACGGCCGCCAGCATGATAAGGCCGCCGACCAGGTTGTAGAGGAGGAACTTCACCGCCGCGTACGAGCGTTGCGTGGACGCCGTTTCCTCGCCGTGCTCGTGGGCACGGTCGCCGAAGCCGCCGATGAGGAAGTACATCGGGATGAGCATGGCTTCGAAGAAGATGTAGAAGAGGAAGACGTCGGTGGCCTCGAAGGAGATGATCACCATGGCCTCGACGGCCAGGATCAGGGCGAAGAAGCCCTGGGTGGGCCGCCACCGCGTGTTCCCGGTCTCCAGGGGGTCGGCGTCGTGCCAGCCGGCCAGGATCACGAACGGGATCAGCAGTGCGGTCAGCGCGATGAGCGCCACGGCGATGCCGTCCACGCCCAGCTCGTACCGCACCCCGAAGTCCTTGATCCAGGCGCGGGATTCGGTGAGCTGGTAGCGGTCGCCGCCCGGGTCGAAGCGCACCAGGACGATCGCGGCGAGCGCCAGGGTGGCGAGCGAGACGAGCAGCGCGAGCCACTTGGCGGCGGTGCGCCGCGCGGCCGGCACGGCCGCGGTGGCGATCGCTCCGAGGGCCGGGAGCGCCGCCGTCGCTGTCAGGAGGGGAAAGGACATCGGTATCAGACCGCCCTCATCAGCAGGGTCGCGGCGATGAGGATCGCCGCACCGCCGAACATCGAGACCGCGTACGAGCGCGCGTAGCCGTTCTGCAGCTTGCGGAGCCGTCCGGAGAGGCCGCCCATGGAGGCCGCCGTACCGTTGACGACCCCGTCGACCAGGGTGTGGTCGACGTACACCAGGGAGCGCGTGAGGTGCTCTCCGCCGCGCACGAGGACGACATGGTTGAAGTCGTCCTGGAGGAGATCGCGCCGGGCGGCCCGGGTGAGCAGCGACCCGCGCGGGGCGACCACCGGGACCGGCCGGCGCCCGTACTGAAGGTACGCGGCGCCGACGCCGATGACGAGCACGACCATGGTGGACAGCGTGACCGTGAGGGCGCTGACCGGCGGGTTGCCGTGCGCGTAGTCGGTGACGGGCTCCAGCCAGTGCAGGAAGCGGTCGCCGATGCTGAAGATCCCGCCCGCGAAGACCGACCCGAAAGCGAGCACGATCATGGGGATCGTCATCGACTTGGGCGACTCGTGCGGGTGCGGTTCCGCGTGCTCGCCGTGGTGCTCGGCCGCGGGCTCCACGCTCGGTTCGGCCGGAGACGCGGTCGGTCGGTTCCGCCAGCGTTCCTCGCCGAAGAACGTCAGCAGCATCACGCGCGTCATGTAGTACGCGGTGATGGCCGCGCCGAGCAGAGCGACTCCCCCGAGGATCCAGCCCTCGGTGCCGCCCTTGGCGAACGCCGCCTCGATGATCTTGTCCTTGGAGAAGAAGCCGGACAGACCCGGGAAGCCGATGATGGCGAGGTAGCCGAGACCGAAGGTCACGAAGGTGATGGGCATGTGCTTGCGGAGGCCGCCGTACTTGCGCATGTCGACCTCGTCGTTCATGCCGTGCATGACCGAGCCGGCGCCGAGGAACAGTCCGGCCTTGAAGAAGCCGTGGGTCACCAGGTGCATGATCGCGAAGACGTAGCCGATGGGCCCGAGACCGGACGCGAGGATCATGTAGCCGATCTGCGACATGGTCGAGCCGGCCAGCGCCTTCTTGATGTCGTCCTTCGCGCAACCGACGATCGCACCGAAGAGGAGCGTGACGGCGCCGACCACGGTGACCACCAACTGGGCGTCGGGCGCCGCGTTGAAGATCTCCCCGGAGCGGACGATCAGGTACACACCGGCGGTCACCATCGTCGCCGCGTGGATGAGGGCCGAGACCGGGGTCGGGCCCTCCATCGCGTCCCCGAGCCAGGACTGCAGCGGCACCTGGGCGGACTTGCCGCAGGCCGCGAGCAGCAGCATCAGGGCGATGGCGGTGAGCTTGCCCTCACCCGTCTCACCGGTGGCTTCGAGGACCGGCCCGAAGGCGAAGGTCCCGAAGGTGGTGAACATCAGCATGATGGCGATCGACAGGCCCATGTCGCCGACGCGGTTGACCAGGAAGGCCTTTTTCGCGGCGGTCGCGGCACTGGGCTTGTGCTGCCAGAAGCCGATCAGGAGGTACGAGGCGAGGCCGACGCCCTCCCAGCCGACGTACAGCAGGAGGTAGTTGTCGGCGAGGACGAGCAGCAGCATCGCCGCGAGGAACAGGTTCAGATAGCCGAAGAAGCGGCGGCGCCGCTCGTCGTGCTCCATGTACCCGATCGAGTACACGTGGATCAGCGAGCCGACGCCGGTGATCAGCAGGACGAACGTCATCGACAGCTGGTCGAGCTGGAAGGCGACGTCGGCCTGGAAGCCCTCGACGGGGACCCAGCTGAACAGGTGCTGCATCAGGGCGCGGTGCTCGGCGTCCTTGCCCAGCATGTCGGCGAAGAGGATCACGCCGATCACGAAGGAGCAGGCGGCGAGGGCCGTGCCGATCCAGTGGCCGACGGCGTCCAGCCGCCGGCCGCCGCACAGTAGTACGGCCGCTCCGAGCAGAGGCGCCGCCACCAGCAGCGCAATCAGATTCTCCACGATTCAGCGACCCCTTACAGCTTCATCAGGCTGGCGTCGTCGACCGAGGCCGAGTGGCGGGAACGGAACAGCGACACGATGATCGCGAGCCCGACGACGACCTCCGCGGCGGCGACGACCATCGTGAAGAAGGCGATGACCTGGCCGTCGAGATTGCCGTGCATCCGGGAGAAGGTGACGAACGCGAGGTTGCAGGCGTTGAGCATCAGCTCGACGCACATGAAGACGACGATCGCGTTGCGCCTGATCAGGACGCCGGTGGCGCCGATCGTGAACAACAGGGCGGCGAGATAGAGGTAGTTGACCGGGTTCACTTGGACGCCTCCCCACTGTTCGAGCGACCGTTCGAGCCGATGTTGGTGCGCTCCAGACGGTCCTCGGCGCGCTGTTCCAGGGCCTTGAGGTCGTTGATGGCCTCGGCGGACACATCGCGGATCTGGCCGCGCTGACGCAGCGTCTGCATGACCGACAGCTCGGCCGGGGTGCCGTCGGGCAGCAGGCCCGCGACATCCACCGCGTTGTGCCGGGCATACACACCGGGGGCGGGCAGCGGCGGCAGGTGCTTGCCGTCCCGCACCCGCTGTTCGGCCATCTCGCGCTGGGTCTTGGCGCGCTCGGTGCGCTCGCGGTGCGTGAGCACCATGGCGCCGACGGCGGCCGTGATCAGCAGGGCGCCGGTGATCTCGAAGGCGAACACGTACTTCGTGAAGATGAGGGCGGCCAGGCCCTCCACGTTGCCGTTCGCGTTGGCCTGACCGAGACCGGTGAACTCCTTCAGGGAGGCGTTTCCGACGCCCGCGACCAGCAGGATGCCGAAGCCGAGCCCGCACACCAGGGCCAGCCAGCGCTGACCCTTGATGGTCTCCTTGAGGGAGTCCGCGGCGGTGACACCGACGAGCATGACCACGAAGAGGAACAGCATCATGATCGCGCCGGTGTAGACGACGATCTGGACGACGCCCAGGAAGTAGGCGCCGTTGGCCAGGTAGAACACCGCCAGGATGATCATGGTTCCGGCGAGACAGAGCGCGCTGTGCACAGCCCTCTTCATGAAGACGGTGCACAGGGCTCCGGCCACCGCGACGGTGCCGAGCACCCAGAACTGGAACGCCTCACCCGTGGAGGTGGAGTAGGCGGCGAGCGCGCTCATGCGCCCACCCCCTCTTCTTCTGCCTTCTCACCCTTGGAGACGGCGACTTGGCGCACCGTGCCGGGGGCGGCCTCGGTGACCAGTCCCCGGTAGTAGTCCTGTTCGTCGGTGCCCGGGAAGATCGAGTGGGGCGATTCGACCATGCCCTCGTCGAGTCCGGCGAGCAGCTGTTCCTTGGTGTAGATGAGGTTGGCGCGGCTGCTGTCGGCCAGCTCGAACTCGTTCGTCATCGTCAACGCGCGCGTGGGGCACGCCTCGATGCACAGCCCGCACAGGATGCAGCGGGCGTAGTTGATCTGGTAGACCGCGCCGTACCGCTCGCCCGGCGAGTAGCGCTCCTCGTCGGTGTTGTCGGCGCCCTCCACATAGATGGCGTCCGCGGGGCAGGCCCACGCGCACAGTTCGCAGCCGACGCACTTCTCCAGGCCGTCCGGATGGCGGTTGAGCTGGTGCCGTCCATGGAACCGGGGAGCGGTGGTCTTCTCCTGCTCGGGGTACTGCTCGGTCAGCCGCTTCTTGAACATGGCCTTGAAGGTCACGCCGAAGCCGGCCACGGGGTTCTGGAAACCAGGTTTCGTCTGCCCGGTCTCCTTTGGCTCCTCAGCCATCGGACGCCTCCTTTCCATCTAGAGTTCCGTCACTGCCAGTATCCGGTCCACCACTGACAATCAACTCGCGCTCACGGCGCGGACGCCTGCGCGGCACCGGCGGCGCCTCCTGTCCCGGCAGTGGCGGTACGGGGAATCCGCCCGCCATCGGGTCGAAGGCGACAGGCTCGGCGGCGGCCGTCTGCTGCGCCTTGCCCCTGTCGCGGAAGATGTCGGCCACGAAGGAGAGCAGGAGCAGGGCGAGGACGCCGCCGCCCACGTAGAGGGCGATGTCGGCGAAGTCGTAGTTCTCGTTGCGCAGGGTCCGTACGGTCGCGACCAGCATCAGCCAGACCAGCGAGACCGGGATGAGGACCTTCCAGCCGAGCTTCATCAGCTGGTCGTAGCGGACCCGCGGGAGCGTGCCGCGCAGCCAGATGAAGAAGAACAGCAGCAGCTGCACCTTGATGACGAACCACAGCATCGGCCACCAGCCGTGGTTGGCGCCCTCCCAGAAGGTGCTGATGGGCCAGGGAGCCCGCCAGCCGCCCAGGAAGAGCGTCACCGACACGGCCGAGACGGTCACCATGTTGACGTACTCGGCGAGCATGAACAGCGCGAACTTGATGGACGAGTACTCGGTGTTGAAGCCGCCGACCAGGTCGCCCTCGGACTCCGGCATGTCGAAGGGGGCGCGGTTGGTCTCGCCGATCATCGTCACGATGTAGATGAGGAAGGACACCGGCAACAGGACGACGTACCAGCGGTCGTGCTGCTGTTCGACGATGGTCGAGGTCGACATCGACCCGGAGTAGAGGAACACCGAGGCGAACGCGGCGCCCATCGCGATCTCGTACGAGATCATCTGGGCGCAGGACCGCAGACCGCCCAGCAGGGGGTAGGTGGATCCGGAACTCCAGCCCGCGAGCACGATGCCGTAGATGCCGACCGACGCGACCGCGAGGATGTAGAGCATCGCGATCGGCAGGTCGGTGAGCTGCATCGTCGTACGGGTGCCGAAGATCGAGACCTCGTTGCCGGCCGGTCCGAAGGGGATGACCGCGATCGCCATGAAGGCCGGGATGGCCGCGATGACCGGCGCGAGGATGTAGACCACCTTGTCCGCGCGCTTGACGATCAGGTCTTCCTTGAGCATCAGTTTGACGCCGTCGGCGAGCGACTGGAGCATCCCCCAGGGGCCGTGCCGGTTGGGGCCGACGCGCAGCTGCATCCAGGCGACGACCTTGCGTTCCCACACGATGGAGAACAGCACGGTGATCATCAGGAAGGCGAAGCAGAAGACCGCCTTGACGACGACCAGCCACCAGGGGTCGGTGCCGAACATGGAGAGGTCTTCAGCGGCGAGGTACGGGCTCATGCCTCCACCTCCTTGGGAGCGTCGGAGGCGAGGGTCGCCGGGCCGATGCGGACGAGTGCGCCGGGCAGCGCCCCGGTGTCGGAGGCGACGCCGCCTCCGGTGGAGTTCAGCGGCAGCCAGACCACGCGGTCGGGCATCTCGGTGACCATGAGGGGGAGTTCGACCGTCCCGGCGGTGCCGGTCACGGCGAGCAGATCGCCGTCCTTGACCCCCGCTTCGGCGGCCGTGGCGGCCGACACGCGCGCGCGTGCGGCGTGCCGCGTCCCGGCGAGCGCGTCGTCGCCCTCCTGGAGGCGCCCCTGGTCGAGCAGCAGGCGGTGCCCGGCGAGCACTGCTTCCCCGGCGGCCGGACGCGGCAACTGGGCGCCGATCTCCAGGGGGTTGGTGGCCCGCGTCCCGTCCCAGACCCCGAGCCGGTCCAGTTCCAGTCGCGCGGTGCGCAGGTCCGGCAGGCCCAGGTGTACGTCCATGGCGTCGGCCAGCATCTGGAGCACGCGGGCGTCGGACGGCGCCAGGCGCCGGGTCATCTGGTCGGGCTTGAGCGCGGCCTCGAAGGGGCGGCCCCGGCCCTCCCAGTTGAGGAAGGTGCCCGCCTTCTCGGCGACCGCGGCGACCGGGAGTACGACGTCCGCGTGCTCGGTGACCTCGCTGGGCCGCAGTTCCAGCGACACCAGGAAGCCCACTTCGTGAAGGGCCGTACGCGCGCGTGCCGGATCCGGCAGATCGGCTACCTCTACGCCGGCGACCACCAGGGCCCGCAACTCGCCTCCGGCGGCGGCCTCGACGATCTGACCGGTGTCGCGGCCGAAGCGGTGCGGAAGTTCGCCGACGCCCCATGCGACGGCGACCTCGTCCCGCGCGCGCGGGTCGGTCGCCGGACGTCCACCCGGCAGCAGCGACGGCAGCGCACCGGCCTCGACGGCGCCGCGCTCCCCGGCCCTGCGCGGGATCCAGACCAGCTGGGCGCCAGTCGTGGAAGCCGCCCGTACGGCGGCGGTGAGCCCGCCCGCAACTGCGGCCAGCCGTTCACCGACGACGATCACGGCGCCCTCGGTGCGCAGGGCCTCGGCGGCCTTCGTCCCGCTGTCCTCCAGCCCGAACCCGCTGCCGAGCGCGTCCAGCCACTCGGTCTCGGTGCCGGGGGCGGCGGGCAGCAGCGTGCCGCCGGCCTTCTCCAGACCGCGCGTCATGTGCGTGGCGAGGGAGAAGACCTTCTGTCCGTGTCCCCGCCAGGCCTTGCGCAGCCGCAGGAAGACACCGGGTGCCTCCTCCTCGGACTCGAACCCGACCAGCAGGACCGCGGGCGCCTTCTCGAGGGAGGCGTACGTGACACCCGTACCGTCGAGGTCACGTCCGCGGCCGCCGACCCGGGCGGCCAGGAAGTCGGCCTCCTCGGCGCTGTGCACGCGCGCGCGGAAGTCGATGTCGTTGGTGTCGAGGGCCACGCGCGCGAACTTGCTGTACGCGTAGGCGTCCTCGACAGTGAGCCGGCCGCCGGTGAGGACGCCCGTACGGCTGCGGGCCGCGAGGAGTCCCTGTGCCGCCGCTTCCAGCGCCTCGGGCCAGGAGGCGGGCTCCAGGACGCCGTCGGCGTTGCGTACCAGAGGCGTCTGGAGCCGGTCCGGCTTCTGCGCGTACCGGAAGCCGAAGCGCCCCTTGTCGCAGAGCCACTCCTCGTTGACCTCGGCGTCGGGGGCGGCCAGGCGCCGCATGACCTTGCCGCGCCGGTGGTCGGTGCGGGTGGCGCAGCCGCCGGAGCAGTGCTCGCACACCGAGGGCGAGGAGACGAGGTCGAAGGGGCGGGAGCGGAAGCGATACGCCGCCGAGGTCAGCGCACCGACCGGGCAGATCTGGATCGTGTTCCCGGAGAAGTACGACTCGAAGGGGTCGCCCTCGCCGGTGCCGACCTGCTGGAGGGCGCCGCGCTCGATCAGTTCGATCATCGGGTCGCCGGCGATCTGGTTGGAGAAGCGGGTGCAGCGGGCGCACAGCACGCACCGCTCGCGGTCGAGCAGCACCTGCGTGGAGATCGGCACGGGCTTCTCGTAGGTCCGCTTCTTGCCCTCGAAGCGGGACTCCGCCTGGCCGTGCGACATGGCCTGGTTCTGCAGGGGGCACTCGCCGCCCTTGTCACAGACGGGGCAGTCGAGCGGGTGGTTGATGAGGAGCAGCTCCATCACCCCGTGCTGGGCCTTTTCGGCCACGGGTGAGGTGAGGTGAGTCTTGACGACCATCCCGTCCGTACAGGTGATCGTGCAGGACGCCATGGGCTTGCGCTGGCCCTCGACCTCGACGATGCACTGGCGGCAGGCGCCGACCGGGTCGAGGAGGGGGTGGTCGCAGAAGCGCGGGATCTCGATGCCGAGTTGTTCGGCGGCGCGGATCACCAGGGTGCCCTTGGGCACGCTGATGTCGATGCCGTCGATCTTCAGCGAGACGAGATCTTCCGGCGGGACCGCCGCGTCGCCCCCTCCGGAGGGAGCGCTCGTGGTCACCGTCATGCGTTCACCTCCGTGCGGTCGGCCCAGGCCGTGGACTTGGCCGGGTCGAAGGGGCAGCCCCGGCCCGTGATGTGGTCCTCGTACTCCTCGCGGAAGTACTTGAGGGACGAGAAGATCGGCGAGGCCGCGCCGTCGCCGAGGGCGCAGAAGGACTTGCCGTTGATGTTGTCGGCGATGTCGTTCAGCTTGTCGAGGTCGGACATGACGCCCTTGCCGGCCTCGATGTCGCGCAGCAACTGCACGAGCCAGTACGTCCCTTCACGGCAGGGCGTGCACTTGCCGCAGGACTCGTGGGCGTAGAACTCGGTCCAGCGGGTGACCGCCCGGACGACACAGGTGGTCTCGTCGAAGCACTGGAGTGCTTTTGTGCCGAGCATGGAACCCGCGGCGCCCACTCCTTCGTAGTCAAGAGGGACGTCGAGGTGCTCGTCGGTGAACATCGGTGTCGAGGAGCCGCCCGGTGTCCAGAACTTCAACCGGTGGCCGGAGCGCATCCCGCCGCTCATGTCGAGGAGTTGGCGGAGCGTGATGCCGAGCGGGGCCTCGTACTGGCCCGGATTGGTGACATGGCCGCTGAGCGAGTAGAGCGTGAAGCCCGGGGACTTCTCGCTCCCCATCGAGCGGAACCATTCTTTGCCCTTTTGCAGAATCGCGGGAACTGACGCGATCGACTCGACGTTATTTACAACAGTTGGGCATGCATAGAGCCCTGCGACAGCAGGAAAGGGGGGACGGAGCCGCGGTTGACCCCGGCGGCCTTCGAGCGAGTCGAGCAGTGCGGTCTCTTCACCACAGATGTACGCGCCCGCGCCCGCGTGCACGGTGAGTTCGAGGTCGAGTCCGCTGCCGAGTGCGTCCTTGCCGAGGTAGCCCGCCGCGTAGGCCTCACGTACGGCCTCGTGCAACCGCCGCAGCACTGGTACCACTTCACCGCGCAGATAGATGAAGGCATGCGAAGACCTGATGGCATAACACGCGATCACAATGCCCTCGATGAGGCTATGCGGGTTCGCGAAGAGGAGCGGGATGTCCTTACAGGTTCCCGGTTCCGATTCGTCGGCGTTGACAACTAGATAGTGTGGCTTTCCATCACCCTGAGGAATGAACTGCCATTTCATTCCCGTAGGGAATCCCGCACCGCCGCGACCGCGCAGACCGGACTCCTTGACGTACGCGATGAGGTCGTCCGGGGTCATCGCGAGGGCCTTGCGGAGTCCCTCGTACCCTTCGTGCCTCCGGTAGACGTCCAGACTCCAGGACCGGTCCTCGTCCCAGAAGGCCGACAGCACGGGTGCGAGCAGCTTTTCGGGGCTGGTCTCGTTGATTTCGGGTGCCAATGTCATCACTCCCCCTCCTCGGTGACGGGCCCCGCCGGGTGGGAGGGGTCGGAAGCCGCCGTGTCCTGCGGCGCGTCGTGCGAACTGAGGTGCTCGGCGGGCGACGGGTCGTGCGGCTGCGCGCTCTTGGAGGAGCCGCCCCTTGGGTGCACCACGCGCGCGGGGCTCTCGCCCTTGGCCAGCCGGAGCCCGATCAGCGAGGCGGGACCCGCGCTGCCGCTCGCCTCGACGGCCCCGTCCCGGGTGTCGGGGAAACCCGCCAGGATGCGGGCGGTGTCCTTGAACGTGCACAGAGGGGCACCGCGCGTGGGTTCGACCTCCACGCCCGCGCGCAGGTCGTCGACGAGGCGCTTGGCGCTGGCCGGCGTCTGGTTGTCGAAGAACTCCCAGTTGACCATCACGACGGGTGCGAAGTCGCAGGCCGCGTTGCACTCGATGTGCTCCAGCGTGACCTTGCCGTCCTCGGTCGTCCCGCCGTTGGCGACACCGAGGTGCTCCTGGAGGGTCTCGAAGATGGCGTCGCCGCCCAGCACCGCACACAGGGTGTTGGTGCAGACGCCCACCTGGTAGTCGCCGGAGGGGCCCCGGCGGTACATGGAGTAGAAGGTGGCGACCGCGGTGACCTCGGCCGTGGTCAGACCCAGCATGTCCGCGCAGAACCGCATCCCGGTGCGCGTGACATGACCCTCCTCCGACTGCACGAGATGCAGCAACGGCAGGAGGGCGGACCGGGAGTCCGGGTAGCGGGCGATGACCTCGCGGGAGTCCGCTTCGAGCCGGGCTCGAACGTCGTCCGGGTAATCGGGCGCGGGCAGTTGGGGCATGCCCAGGCTGACGCCCTCGGGGGTGGTGGTCACCGGTCGACGCCTCCCATCACGGGGTCGATGGACGCGACGGCGACGATGACGTCGGCGACCTGGCCGCCCTCGCACATCGCCGCCATGGCCTGCAGGTTGGTGAAGGACGGGTCCCGGAAGTGGACCCGGAAGGGGCGGGTGCCTCCGTCGGAGACGGCGTGCACCCCGAGTTCACCCTTGGGCGACTCGACGGCCGCGTACGCCTGTCCCGGGGGGACGCGGAAACCCTCGGTCACCAGCTTGAAGTGGTGGATCAGGGCCTCCATGGAGGTGCCCATGATGTTCTTGATGTGGTCCAGGGAGTTGCCCAGTCCGTCCGGTCCCAGGGCGAGTTGGGCGGGCCAGGCGATCTTCTTGTCGGTGACCATGACCGGGCCGGGCTGCAGCCGGTCCAGGCACTGCTCGACGATCCTGAGCGACTGGCGCATCTCCTCCAGGCGGATCAGGAAGCGGCCGTAGGAGTCGCAGGAATCGGCGGTGGGGACGTCGAAGTCGAAGTTCTCGTAGCCGCAGTACGGCTGGGACTTGCGCAGGTCGTGCGGGAGACCGGTGGAGCGCAGGATCGGGCCGGTGGCGCCGAGGGCCATACAGCCGGCCAGGTCGAGGTGACCGACATCCTGCATACGGGCCTTGAAGATGGGGTTCCCGGTGGCGAGCTTGTCGTACTCGGGGAGGTTCTTCCTCATCTTCTTCACGAACTCGCGGATGTGGTCCACCGCGCCGGGCGGCAGGTCCTGGGCGAGTCCGCCGGGGCGGATGTACGCGTGGTTCATCCGCAGGCCCGTGATGAGCTCGTAGATGTCGAGAATCATTTCACGATCACGGAATCCGTAGATCATGATCGTGGTGGCGCCGAGTTCCATCCCGCCGGTGGCGATGCACACGAGGTGCGAGGACAGCCGGTTCAGCTCCATGAGGAGCACGCGGATGAGGGTGGCTCGGTCGGGGATCTGGTCCTCGATGCCGAGGAGCTTCTCGACGGCGAGACAGTAGGCGGTCTCGTTGAAGAAGGACGTCAGGTAGTCCATGCGCGTGACGAAGGTCGTGCCCTGCGTCCACGTGCGGAACTCGAGGTTCTTCTCGATGCCGGTGTGCAGATAGCCGATGCCGCAGCGGGCTTCGGTGACCGTCTCTCCGTCGATCTCCAGGATGAGGCGGAGCACTCCGTGGGTGGAGGGGTGCTGCGGGCCCATGTTGACGACGATGCGCTCGTCGTCGGCACGGGCCGCGGACTGGACGACCTCGTCCCAGTCGCCACCGGTGACCGTGTACACGGCGCCCTCGGTGGTGTCGCGCGGAGTTGCGTGCTGCGTGCTCATGAGTACGACCTCCGCTGGTCCGGAGCCGGGATCTGGGCGCCCTTGTACTCGACGGGGATGCCGCCGAGGGGGTAGTCCTTGCGCTGCGGGTGGCCCGGCCAGTCGTCCGGCATCATGATCCGCGTGAGGGCCGGGTGGCCGTCGAAGACGAGCCCGAAGAAGTCGTACGTCTCGCGTTCGTGCCAGTCGTTCGTCGGATAGACGGAGACCAGGGACGGGACGTGCGGGTCACTGTCCGGGGCGCTGACTTCGAGGCGGATCAGCCTGTTGTGGGTGATCGAGCGCAGGTGGTAGACGGCGTGCAGCTCACGGCCCTTGTCGTGCGGGTAGTGGACTCCGCTCACACCCGTGCAGAGCTCGAAGCGCAGGGCGGGGTCGTCGCGCAGAGTCTGGGCGACGCTGAGCAGGTACGCGCGTTCGACGTGAAACGTCAGCTCGTCACGGTCGACGACCGTCTTCTCGATCACGTTCTCGGGGACCAGCCCCTGTTCCTCCAGGGCGCCTTCGAGTTCGTCGGCGACCTCGTCGAACCAGCCGCCGTACGGCCTCGCCGAGTCGCCCGGGAGCCGGACGGAGCGGACCAGGCCGCCGTAACCGGAGGTGTCGCCGCCGTTGTCGGCGCCGAACATGCCGCGCTGGACGCGGATCTCCTCGCCGCCGTCGCCACGCTGGCCGGGGAGATTGGATGCGGCGATGTCCTTCTCGGGGTTGACCCCCTCGGCCGCCCTGTCCGCTCCGGTGCCGTTCGCGTCGCTCATCGCAGCAGCCCCTTCATCTCGATCGTGGGGAGTGCCTTGAGCGCGGCCTCCTCCGCCTCGCGGGCCGCTTCCTCCGCGTTCACACCGAGCTTGGAGCTCTGGATCTTCTGGTGGAGCTTGAGGATCGCGTCGATCAGCATCTCGGGCCGTGGCGGGCAACCGGGCAGATAGATGTCGACCGGCACGATGTGGTCGACACCCTGCACGATGGCGTAGTTGTTGAACATGCCGCCCGACGAGGCGCAGACGCCCATGGAAATCACCCACTTGGGGTTGGGCATCTGGTCGTAGACCTGCCGCAGCACCGGCGCCATCTTCTGGCTGACCCGGCCGGCCACGATCATCAGGTCCGCCTGGCGGGGTGAGCCGCGGAAGACCTCCATGCCGAAGCGCGCCAGGTCGTAGCGGCCCGCGCCGGTGGTCATCATCTCGATGGCGCAGCAGGCGAGTCCGAACGTGGCGGGGAAGACGGACGCCTTGCGTACCCAGCCCGCGGCCTGCTCGACGGTGGTCAGCAGGAATCCGCTCGGCAGTTTTTCTTCGAGTCCCATGTCTTAGAGGCCCCTCAGTCCCATTCCAGGCCGCCGCGCCGCCATACGTACGCGTACGCGACAAAGACGGTGAGCACGAAGAGCAACATCTCCACGAGCCCGAAAACACCCAGGGCGTCGAAGGTGACGGCCCAGGGGTAGAGGAAGACGATCTCGATGTCGAAGACGATGAAGAGCATCGCCGTCAGGTAGTACTTGATGGGGAACCGCCCACCGCCGGCCGGCGTGGGTGTCGGCTCGATCCCGCATTCATAAGCTTCGAGTTTGGCCCGGTTGTACCGCTTCGGGCCGATGAGCGAAGCCATGATCACGGAGAAGATCGCAAAGCCTGCCCCGAGGGCTCCCAGTACGAGGATGGGCGCATACGCGTTCACCGCTCCTCGCTCCTCTCAGTCGGCACTGACTGCTGGCGATTGCTTGGGGCCGGCGCCCGCCCCGTCCGCCCTGCGAACCCCGCCCGTCCCGGCGAAGATCGAGAACATGTGAAGCAGGTCACAAGCCCAACTGCCCCGCATCCTATGCCCGGGGGTCTGTGATCTGCGACACGGGGTATTGCCGAACCTTTGTGATCTCCACCACCTGACGAAGGATCATGAAGTCGGATGAGCGGTGATCTTCGCACGCGAAGCGTCCACGTGATCACCAGAGGTGACATTTTCCCCGGTTACCGCTGGTCAGGGGTGGCGTCTCCATATCAAGAGACTTCTTCTGCATGCAAATTGGTGGTGGACGGGAGCGCTTGATAATGGAGCGCGTTCACACCCGCGAGGCGAAGGAGTCGTGAATGTGGACGCCTGTCCGTGCGTGCACGCGTTCACGAGCGGCCGCGATCGACGATTCCCCCGCGAGACGCACCCCGACCGGTGACCGTTCCGTGACCTGTGCCACACCTGTGAAGGCCTGTGAAGATCGGGGGTTGGCCACGGACCGCAACCGATGGTAAGCAGAGGGCAATTCGGGCGTATCGATGAAAGTGCATGATCACAGGCATGATCGCCTGTGTCCGCAATGCCCGTTACGGCGTCAATAAAGAGTGACAGTCCGGGAATTTGGGGGCTCGATTGAACAACTGTGGCGCAGCACACGTTTCTTGAAGGTATGGAGGAGTCGCTGGTACCGCTAGTACCCATGTCCCACACCGCTACCGCTCACATACGAACCCACCGGAAGCCCCGGCGTGCCGGCAACTCGTCTCTGGCGATGCGCGCCGGAGTCGCCGGTGGCGTTCTCGGCACCCTGGCAGTGGCGGGTGCGTCCAGCGCGGCGAACGCCGCCGAGCCTGTGACGCAGACACTCGAACTGCCCACCCTCACGGCCGACCTGGCCACTCAGATCGCCGAGTCCGCTGACGCCACGCAGCAGGCCGCCGCGAACTACGAGCTCCAGGCCGAGCGCGACGCCGCGGCCTCCAAGGCCGCTCAGGAGGCCCGTAAGGACCTCGCGGAGGCGAAGCAGAAGGCGGAGGCCAAGGAGAAGGCGGAGGCCGCTCGGAAGGCCGCTGCGGAGGCCGCTGTCTCCCGTTCCGCCGAGCGCGCCACCCTGGCCGCCTCGGACTCCGGCTCAAGCTCCCAGACGTCGCAGGTGGCCGCCCCCGCGAGTGGCAGCGTCGCGACCGTCATCGCCTTCCTCAACGCGCAGTTGGGCGACGCCTACGTCATGGGCGCCACGGGACCCAACGCGTGGGACTGCTCCTCCCTGGTCCAGGCCGCGTTCAAGCAGGTCGGCGTGGACCTCCCCCGGGTCTCGCAGGACCAGTCGATGCAGGGCACGGAGGTGTCGCTCTCCAACCTGGAGGTCGGGGACATCCTCTACTGGGGTGCGAAGGGTTCCGCCTACCACGTGGCGGTGTACGTGGGGAACGGCCAGTACCTGGACGCGGCCAACCCGTCCAAGGGCGTAGTGGTGCAGGACCTGTCGGGATACCCGGCGTCGGGTGCGGTGCGCGTTCTCTGAGCGGACCGTCGAGGATTCACGGGTGAGGGTCGTTGCCGCTGGTGGGCAGCGACCCTTCTCCGCCCCCTGAGGGGGGGTGGCTGTGTGGACGTAGCCCGGCCGGACCGTGCCGTCGTGCGCGGGCTGGACAAGGACGGGAAGCCTCTGGTGGTCCAGGGGACGGGGTACTTCGCGCGCCGTCTGGAGCACGAGACAGACCATGTGAACGGACGCGTGTATCTGGACCGGCTCTCCAAGCGGGAGCGCAGGGGCGCGCTGCGGCAGGTGGCGGACCGTCGCGAGGCGGTGTTCGCGCGACGGACCGCCAAGCAGGAGGCCCTCACTTCCTGAAAGGCCTCCCACTTCCTGAAAGGCCTCTCACCATCTGAAAGGCCTCAGCTCAGGCAACAGCCTCTGGCGGTCACGCCTTCGGCGCCACCTTGCTCAGGCCGTTGATGATCCGGTCCATCGCGTCGCCCCCGGTCGGGTCGGTCAGGTTGGCCAGCATCTTCAGGGTGAACTTCATCAACAAGGGGTGGGTCAGTCCGCGTTCGGCCGCGATCTTCATGACCTTCGGGTTGCCGATGAGCTTCACGAAGGCGCGGCCCAGCGTGTAGTAGCCGCCGTAGGTGTCCTTGAGCACGCGCGGGTAGCGCTGGAGCGCGATCTCCCGCTGGGCCGGTGTGGCCCGCGCGTGGGCCTGGACGATGACGTCGGCGGCGATCTGGCCGGATTCCATGGCGTAGGCGATGCCCTCGCCGTTGAAGGGGTTCACCAGGCCGCCGGCGTCGCCGACGAGCAGCAGGCCCTTCGTGTAGTGGGGCTGCCGGTTGAAGGCCATGGGAAGAGCGGCGCCGCGGATCGGGCCGGTCATGTTGTCGGGGGTGTAGCCCCAGTCCTCCGGCATCGACGCGCACCAGGCCTTCAGCACCTCGCGCCAGTCCAGTTCCTTGAACGAGTCCGAGGTGTTGAGCACGCCGAGGCCGACGTTGGACGTGCCGTCGCCCATGCCGAAGATCCAGCCGTAGCCGGGGAGCAGGCGGTCCTCGGCGCCTCGCCGGTCCCAGAGTTCCAGCCAGGACTCCAGATAGTCGTCCTCGTGGCGCGGAGAGGTGAAGTACGTACGGACCGCGACGCCCATCGGGCGGTCCTCGCGGCGGTGCAGCCCCATCGCCAGGGAGAGGCGGGTGGAGTTGCCGTCGGCCGCGACCACCAGCGGGGCGTGGAAAGTGACCTCGCGCTTGTCCTCACCGAGTTTCGCGTGCACGCCGGTGATGCGGCCGGTGCGGTCGTCGGTGATCGGGGCGCCGACGTTGCAGCGTTCGTACAGGCGGGCGCCCGCCTTCTGGGCCTGGTGGGCGAGCTGTTCGTCGAAGTCGTCGCGCTTGCGGACGAGGCCGTAGTCCGGGAAGGAGGCGAGTTCCGGCCAGTCGAGCTGGAGGCGGACACCGCCGCCGATGATGCGGAGGCCCTTGTTCCGCAGCCAGCCGGCCTCCTCGGAGATGTCGATGCCCATCGCGACGAGCTGCTTGGTCGCCCGCGGCGTGAGGCCGTCGCCGCACACCTTCTCGCGCGGGAAGCTGGTCTTCTCCAGCAGCAGTACGTCGAGTCCGGCCTTCGCCAGGTAGTACGCGGTCGTGGAACCGGCTGGTCCGGCCCCGACGACGATCACATCGGCGGTGTTTTCGGAGAGGGGCTCGGTCACGACGGGTTCTCCCCAAGACTCTCAAATCTGCGTGCCGACCGGCACTGGACATGGGCAGTCTATTCAGCAGTACTGATCACCCGGCTGAAGGGCTGCCCCGTGAACCGAGCGCTCCCCGTAGTACGCCTCCGTGTTCCCACCGACGAGGACGCCTTCGCGTGGCACCGGGTCTTCGACGACCCCGATGTCATGGAGTTCCACGGGGGCAGGTCGGCGGAACTCTCCGTCTACGAGGAACTCACCGCCCGCCAACGCCGGCACGACGCCGAATACGGGTTCTGCCTGTGGACCATGCTCGACGAGTCGGACCAGGTCATCGGCTTCACGGGCGCCCAGCCGTGGCCGCAGGACTGGGGCCCCAAGGGGGAGATCGAGATCGGCTGGCGGCTCGGACGGGCCTACTGGGGGCAGGGGTACGCGACCGCGGCGGCCGGGTTGACGCTGGACAGGGTGCGCTCGGCAGGCGTGTCCAGCGTGGTCGCGATGGTCCTGTCCCGCAATGAGCGGTCCATCGCGGTCACCCGACGGCTGGGTATGCGGCTCACGGACGTCTTCACGACGCCGACGCTGGAGCAGGAGGGGCACTGCTACCGGCTTGATCTGTGACCGTCGACAGTTACAGAGGGTAGTAATTTGGCGTCGGAAATCACTTACTGCTTCCGGACGGTGCGCGGCCGGGGTTACCCTGCCCGTACCGCTGGGGGTGATGTCCGTGCGCACAACACCCAATACATCCGACGTGCGCGTGCCGAAGCTCGTCGGCCTGATGGCCATGGACGCGCGCGAGAGGGCGAGGGCTCACGGCGTGCTGCTCGCTGCGCCCGACCGGCCCGAATTCCATCTCACCCTCGTCGACTACGTCGTACGGCAGTATCCGCCGCCGGGGGTCGAGATACCGCGCGGTGCCTTCGTCACCGTGTGGTTCGACTTCGGGGAGGGGGAGGGCGGCGGAGGCGCGGGGGTGCGTGAGCCGCGGGTGCCGAAGCCTCCCAGGGGCGGGCTGGAGCGCGAACTCGACCGTCCCGGTGACGCGTTCGAGGCGATCAGGTGACCGGGAGGGCGAGCTCAGCAGCGGCGCGGGCTACGCCTCGTACACGGATTTCAGCTACAGCCGCTACGGCTGCAGCCGCTACGGCTACGGCTGCTTGAAGCCGCGGTGCAGGGCTACTACCCCGCCCGTGAGGTTGCGCCAGGCGGTCTTCGACCAGCCCGCGTCGCGCAGCAGTTCGGCCAGGGCCGGCTGGTCGGGCCAGGCGCGGATGGATTCGGCGAGGTAGACGTACGCGTCGGGGTTCGAGGAGACCGCGCGGGCGACCGGGGGCAGGGCGCGCATCAGGTACTCCGTGTACACCGTGCGGAAGGGCGCCCAGGTCGGGTGCGAGAACTCGCAGATCACGACCCGCCCGCCGGGGCGCGTGACCCGGTACAGCTCCCGCAGTGCCGCGCCGGTGTCCTGGACGTTGCGCAGCCCGAAGGAGATCGTCACCGCGTCGAAGGTGTCGTCCTTGAACGGCAGCTTGGTGGCGTCGCCCGCCGTGAAGGGCAGCCAGGGGTTGTTCCGCTTGCCGACCCTGAGCATGCCGAGGGAGAAGTCGCAGGGGACGACGTACGCGCCCGTACGGGCGAAGGGGAGGGAGGACGTGGCCGTACCGGCGGCCAGGTCGAGGATCTTCTGCGCCGGGCGGGCGTCGACCGCCTTCGCGACCTCCTTGCGCCACACACGGTCCTGGCCGAGCGACAGCACGTCGTTCGTGAGGTCGTACCGTTCCGCCACGTCGTCGAACATCGAGGCGACTTCGTGCGGCTGCTTGTTCAGGGATGCGCGGGTCACGTGCCCATTGTGGCAGTAGGTACGCCACGTCCTCCCGGCGGCACGGGTGCGGGGCGGGACTGGCCGGGGCGGCCCGGGCGTACCTGGCGCGCTCGGCATGAACCACTCAGAACGCCTGCGCGAGCGGGATGTCGTGAGGTCGTAGGAGCCCGTCTCGGCCCATGACGGCGAATGCGACAGCGCGTCGGCGCTGGCCAAGGCCTACGGAGCCGCCCTGGACACCGCCGGTTCGACCCAGGCCGACTTCGACGTCGAGGGCGACACGCGCACCGACTGCGCGTCCGTCGAGCTGCGTTCGAAGGCGATCGCCCTGCTGCAGAAGGAGCGCACCGACCTGAGCGTCACGACAACACCTCCCTGCAGGTGTCCACCGTCAACATCATGACGATGAACTACAGCAGCGAGTACGCCGGCGACATGGGCCAGTACGCGCTCACATCAGCGGCGGCGACGCACGACCAGCTTGCCGACATCTTGGGGCTCTCGGAGGCGGGGGCTTTTGCGGTGGTGCTTTCGGGATGAGTGAGGTTAAGAGGGTTGCTTGCCTTTCAGGTGCGGGTTCGTGGGGGCTTTCGCGCACTTCCCCGCGCCCCTGAAAGACGACCCTCACCGGCGTCTGTGCACCAGGCGACCCGCGCAGACCGTCGCTATGCACGCCCCGTCCTCGTCGAAAACGGCAAGGTCGGCTCGTTCGCCGTCGACGATCGTCGGGATCCGTGTCCGCGTCAGTACGGCGACGTCGTTACGGGCGGCAGCTGATCGCAGGTCCGGTGAGGTGGCGTACTCCGCCAGTACCGCCACCGCGCCCCCCTTGAGCACGGCGTGCACGCGTTCTCGCGGGGTCGGGGCGTCCGGGAGCGGGCCCTCGTGGACGAGCCCCGGGCCCAGCACGCCCGGCCAACGCCGGATGCGTGCCCCCGGGAACCGCTCCGCCACCTCGGTGAGCGGACCCACGGCGGCGACCCGGTTGCCGTCGACCGCGACGGCGCCGTCCTTCAGCGGGTCAGCACCCGGGGTGGTACGCACCTCGTCGGCGGCGTGAATCGTCAGCACAGGAAAGCCAGTTGGTCGGTTGCCAGTCGGTCGGTCGCTCAGTTGCTGGCGAGGAGCTTCAGCTCCGGGTGGGCCGTGCCGCCCTCGATCGCGGTGGACGAGATGTGGGACATGACGCGCTCGTCGACCGGGTCGTTCGCCGGGTCGTCGTGGACGACGATGTGCTCGTACGTCGTGGCCCGCTGGGCGGGGACGCGGCCCGCCTTGCGGATCAGGTCGATGATCTCCATACGGTTGGAGCGGTGCTTGGCACCGGCGCTGGAGACGACGTTCTCCTCCAGCATGATCGAGCCGAGGTCGTCCGCGCCGTAGTGCAGGGACAGTTGGCCGGCTTCCTTGCCCGTGGTGAGCCACGAGCCCTGGATGTGGGCGATGTTGTCCATGAAGAGACGCGCGATGGCGATCATGCGCAGGTACTCGAAGATCGTGGCCTGCGTACGGCCCTTGAGGTGGTTGTTCTCGGCCTGGTAGGTGTACGGGATGAAGGCCCGGAAGCCGCCCGTCCGGTCCTGTACGTCACGGATCATCCGCAGGTGCTCGATGCGCTCGGCGTTGGTCTCGCCGGTGCCCATGAGCATGGTGGACGTCGACTCGACGCCCAGCCCGTGCGCGGTCTCCATGATCTCCAGCCAGCGTTCGCCGGACTCCTTGAGGGGCGCGATGGCCTTGCGGGGGCGCGCGGGGAGCAGCTCCGCGCCGGCGCCGGCGAAGGAGTCGAGGCCGGCGTCGTGGATCCGGGTGATCGCCTCCTCGACCGAGACCTTCGAGATCCGGGCCATGTGCTCGACCTCGCTCGCCCCCAGGCTGTGGATGACGAGCTGCGGGAACTCGGCCTTGATCGCGGCGAAGTGCTTCTCGTAGTACTCGACGCCGTAGTCCGGGTGGTGGCCGCCCTGGAACATGATCTGCGTGCCGCCGAGTTCGACGGTCTCCGCGCACCGGCGCAGGATGTCGTCGAGATCGCGGGTCCAGCCCTTGGCCTTGTCCTTGGGTGCGGCGTAGAAGGCGCAGAACTTGCACGCCGTGACGCACACGTTCGTGTAGTTGATGTTGCGCTCGATGATGTACGTCGCGATGTGCTCCGTACCCGCGTACCGGCGGCGGCGTACGGTGTCGGCGGCCGATCCGAGCGCGTGCAGCGGGGCATCGCGGTAGAGGTGGAGCGCCTCTTCGGGGGTGATCCGCTCGCCTGCCGCGGCACGGTCGAGGACGGCTGTGACATCAAACGACATGGGGGCGGCGTTCTCGGTCACCGGGCGTCCCTTCGGCAGGCGTGAGGCGGACCGTTCCAGCGTACGTCAGCGTCCCGTCCCGCCTCACGTCAGGCCGCGTAGGCCCCGATCAGCAGCCCGACGAACGCGCCCGCGATCAGGAACGGGCCGAACGGGATGGACGTCTTGCGCCCGGCGCGCCGCGCGACGACCAGGGCGAGACCGTAAAGGCCGCCGAACAGGAACCCGGCGAAGGTGCCGAGCACGACACTCCCCCAGCCGTACCAGCCGAGCATCGCCCCCAGCCCGAGGGCGAGTTTCACATCGCCGAAGCCCATGCCGCCCGGGCTGATGAGGAAGAGCACGAAGTACGCGCCCCCGAGCACCAGGCCGCCCAGCAAGGAGGTGAGCCAGTCGCCGGCGTGCTCGGGCAGCAGCGCGGCGACGCCCAGCAGGACGAGGGCGGCGGCGGCCAGCGGCAGGGTCAGCGGGTCGGGCAGCCGCTGCACCCGGAAGTCCACGACCGCGAGCAGCACCCCGACGGGCGCGAGCAGCAGCCAGGCGCCGAGCTCGGGCCGGGTACCGGTCGCGGCGGCTAGCGCGGCACACACGAGCGCGGTGGCGAGGGCGAGGAGGGGGGTGCTGGGCCCGTATGAAGCATTCGTAGCTCCGTACGAAGCATTCGTGACTCCGTACGAAGCATTCGTGACTCCGTACGAAGCATTCGTGACTCCGTACGAAGCATTCATAGCTCCGTCGCTGCTCTCGCTCTCGCTTCCGTCGTACGAGGGGCCGGCCGCGCCCGGCGCGAGGTGCCCGGCGTCCTGCTGGTCCTTGCCGCTGCCCGTACCGGCGCAGGTCGTGCAGCGCGCCAGGCCCAGTCGGCCGCCCAGGGGGTGACCCTGCGGGCAGCGGTCCCGCCAGGTCTCCTCGGGTGGGACGGAGAACCGGTAGGCGGCGCGGGGTACGAGCGTCCCGGCCGCCGCGCCCCAGAGGGCGGCGGCGACCACGATCAGCTGGTCGACGCTCATCCGACAGCGCTCATCCCACGGCCGCCGCGCCGTCGCGCCACGTCGGCAGCAGCTCGTCGAGGAGCGCCTCGGTACGGGGCGGCAGGCCGCGCGCACCGCTGCGGCTGATCAGGTCGGCGGCGACCTGCTGAAGCTTGTCGGTGTCGCCGGTGGCGTGGGTGGCGCGCAGGAGTTCGTGCCACAGCCGCTCGTCGCCGGGGGCGGAGTTGAGTGCGGCGGTGAGCGCCTCGATGGCCCGCTCGGCGCGGTTCTTCACCAGGTGGAACTCGGCGAGCGCGAGCCCGATGTCCGCGACCAGCAGCGGGAGTTGGGCGTCGATGATCTCGTGCGTGAGCCAGCCGTAGCGGCCCTCGGCACGGTCGGCGAGCAGCGGCCCGCGCACCAGCGCGAGCGCGTCGGTCAGCAGCCGGCCGCGTACGACCCGGCTGTCGACGCCCTTGCCCTGCGTGGCCTCGTGGTAGAGGGAACGCAGCACATCGAGGTCGGACACGACCGACTTGGCGAGCGTGAGCCGCCCGTTGGCGTCGGTGGCGAGGCGCGGGGTGCCGTCGGGGTCGTTGCCGAGCCAGACGCGCAGCCGGTCGAGAAGCGCCTCGCGTACGTCGTCGGTGACACCGCGCGGCCAGAGCGCCGAGGCCAGTACGCGCGGGTGCACACCCTCGCGGTGCAGCAACAGCAGTGCGAGCGCCTCGTGTTGGAGCGGGCTGCGCTCTCCGTCCGGTGTGTCGAGGCCGATGATCTCGTACGGGCCCACGAGTCGGGCGTACACCGCCGGCCGCCCCTGCTCGCTGATGTCGACGAGGAAGGGGGGTGTCGGCGCCGGTCCGTCCGGGGCGTGTTCGGGGTCGGCGTCGACGAACAGCTCGACGATCGCCCGCTGTTGGGCGACGGGCAGTACCTGGGCGTCGAGTTCGAGGCCGAGGAGGGGCGCGAGGAGCTTGCCCTCGCTGGTGATCTCCATCTCCCAGGCTGCGCCCGGCAGATCGCCGCTGTCGGTTCCGACGAGGTATCCGATGCCCAACCGGCTTGCGTCGGCGGCGAGTTCGGCGAGCTTGACGGCGTCGTCGGCGGCGGGTTCGGCGGCGAGGAGGACGAGGTGGGGGGCCCAACGGGTGTGCTGGGCAGGCCCGGTGCGGCCGGTGAGGACCGAGTCGTGACCGGCGGCACCGAGCGCGCCGCGCCGCTGCCGGGTCTCGGCCTCCATCGCCTCGACGAGGGCCTCGATGTCGTCGAGGTGGCGCAGCCGGTTGGGGGCGAGGGGGGTGAGGTCCTGGCCGAATCCGACGAGGGTGATGGTCATGCGGTCCGACCACCCGTTGGTGGCCAACTCGGCGGCGACGGAGGCGAATACGGCGGCCCGGTCGGACTCGCTGCCGCTCAGGGAGACGATGCCGGGCACCGACTCCAGGTTGAGCAGCAGACGCGAGTCGTCCATGGTCCCGAGGCTGACGAGGCCCGGGTAGGGAGCGGCGGTGTCGACATCCTCGTAGCGCTCGGCGTCGGTGCGGGACAGCAGCCAGAAGGTTTGGTCCTGACCGAGCTGCCACGGGGCCGGGGGCTTTCCGGCGGGCTGGGCGAGCTGGAGGTGCAGGTCACCGTTGCTGAGCCAGGCTGCGTAGACGGTGGGGAGCGGACGGGACTCTCCGGCGAGGGAGGCGGCCAGGCCGCGCAGTGAGCGGTCCAGCAGGCGTACGCCTTCGGGGTCGGCGCCGATGAGGAGCGCGTCCTGGGCGTCGGCGGCGGCACCGGTCGGCGTGGGGGGCTCCATACCGCGCCGCCCGCCGACCGCGCCGAGGGCCGACTGCCACAGTGCCTGCCGGCGCCGGCGACCGAGGGCGCCGAGCAGACCGGCGGCGAGAAGGGGGGCGCCGACCAGGGCTTCGGGGAGACCGAAGGAGAAACCGGCGCCGGTTTCGGCGGAGGTCGCGGTCTCCGCTGCCGCGTGCTGCTCGTGGGTCACGGCGGGCGTGGCCTGGGATCCGCCGGTCGCGTGGCGCTGGCCGCCGAGGCTGATGCGGGTGGTGTGGGTGTCGAGGGAGGCGGTGCCGCCCTGCTGGCCGCCGCCGGCTGGTTGAGCGTGGTCGCCGGTCTGGGCGTACTGGTTGATCTGCTGGGCGACCTGCGGGGTGACGGTGGAACCGGCGTCGGGAGCGGTGACTCCGGTACCGGTGTTGGTGCTGGGCATCTCGACGAGGTCGCCGCCGCGGGCGTCGCCGGGCATCTGCATGATCCAGCCGGGCCGGATCAGACTGGCCTCGGAGAGCCGCGAACCGTCGGGCTGCACGCGGTCCTTGTTGAGCTGGTAGATCTCGCCGTACCGGCGGCCGTCGCCGAGGTGGCGTTGCGCTATCTCCCAGAGGGAGTCGTGGTGCCGGCCCTCGGGCGGCTGGATCCGGTAGTACTTGGTGTCCTCGGCCTTGACCGACGGTCCCCCGACCTCCGCGTGACTTGCGGCGTCGGCGGCCTGTTGGCCGAGCGCGGCGGCGGTACTGGCCGCCTGTTCCTGCTGCTGCGCGAACATCCCGCTCAGTGAACCGCCGGGCGTGGCCTGCGCGGAGGCGACGGTGCCCTGCTGGTTCCCCTCCATGCTGTGCCCGAGCTGCGAGAGCCCAGGCGTGAGAGAGGCGGCCGTGGCACCCACGAGCAGCAGCGCGGCGACCAGTTGCCGCGCGAGCAGCTGACTCGGCCCGGCTCCGGGCACGCGGCCCGGCATCCCGACGCCGGACAGCGCGGCCTTCACCTCGACGAGCACGCACGCGGTGAACTGGGCCCACGCGATCCACACGATGACGCCGAGGATGCCTTGGAACGTCTTGACGGTGATTTCTTCCTGGAGCCAGTCCAGGGAGGGCGACCCGTCCGGGAAGGGCCAGCCGATGGTCACGGCGAGCGTGTAGGGCACCCCGACGAGCAGCCCGAGGAGGGCGACGAAGGCGAGAAACGCCTTGACGAAGTCACCGAAGCTGCGGCGCCGCCTCGGCAGGGGCTGCGGAGTCCGGTTCCTCGGCGTCGACGAACTCCCTGACCTCGGAGCGTTCCCCGGACCCGGAGCGTTCCCCGGACCCGGCGAGCCTCCCGTCCGGCTGCCCGTGGGGCTTCCCGTCCGGCTTGAAGTGCTGCGTCGCGGCATGGCGGGTGTCCTGGGTTCGTGTCGTGTGGGGTGGGAGCGAGATGTGGGGGTGCGCTGAGCCTATCGGGATCTTATTTCGGGCGCGGGGGTCGGTCGATACAGGGGCCGATGGTTACAGGGACCGTTCGCAACCGCCACGACACACTTCTCACGGTCCCCACACAACCCCCTGGCGGCACACAAATGCCCTCTACGCACCCCTGATAGCTTCGTTCTCTGCCGTACACACGCACGCCCAGTCCACCAGTCCGACCCCGGGGGAGATCAACCGTGGCCCGCCGCGCCCTGTCCGTCACCGTCACCACGCTCACCGCGACAGCGGCCCTTCTGCTCGCCGGATGCGGCGGGGGCGACGACAACTCGTCGCCGGACGACATCAAGGGGGCGGATTCGGGGGCGAGCAGCCCTTCGGCTTCTTCTTCGGCGTCAACGTCCACGCCGGCTGGGGTCACACGTCCGGTGGTCACGCTCCCAGATGACTTCCAGCTGACGTTCGAGAACTGGACAAGCGGCGATCCCGAGGAGCAGGCACTCCTCACCGACGCCAAGGAACAACTCCGGGCCGGGTACGCGTCGATCATCGCGAACAAGCCCGACGGCATTGCAGCCCTTGCCTTTTACGACACTGAATCGGGTCTTTCGCAGGACCGACAGTGGATCAAGACATACACGGACAAGAGCCTCACGGTGTTCGGCAAACTGCCCGCGTTCGACCCCAAGGTCACCATCGGCAAGAACAAGACCTCGGCAGCCCTCTACTACTGCACAGACGAGAGCAAGGCCTACTCGAAGAACCGCAAGAACGGCCAGGTGGAGGGAAATCCCGCCGGGACAGACCCTCAGATCTTCTACACGGCCAGCCTGGCGAAAAACGAACAGGGCGTCTGGCAGAACGTGTCGATCCGTTCGGAGCGGGGCGCTTGCTCGCGATGAGGCACCTTCGCGGATGGCCGCCGCTGACGGCCGTGTCGCTCGTCACGATCATTCTTGCGTCGTCCTCGGCCCATGCTGTCGGAGGTGGTGGCGTCAACGGGTCGACCGACGACAACAGAAGCATCTCCGCCTCGGCCCGCTCCAGAATCAAGGTCACCCAAGTGAGCGGCCCCACCGGAGGGAAGCAGGGCACTCTCTCGTCGGTCGACGTGAACTGGAAGCCGCCGCCCTGCTGGTACGAGCCCGTCTTCACTCCTGCGCAGCTGCAGAGCTTCTCGGAGGGCAACGGCGACGGTGACGTCAGTCTCCGCCAGGGGTGGCTGGGAACAAGCCTGTGGACCGATCACTTCAGAGACGAGAAAAGCGCCGCCAACTATTTCGCCGCCCCGTCGACTGTCGCCGGCTACAAGGACTACAACCTCGGCAAGGACGGCTACTTCTGGCGCGGAGTCGCGCCGCGCGTCTCCGAGGTCGACGACACGTCACTGTGCGGCCGGCTCATGTTCTGGGAGAACGTCGGCGTCGTCCCCGACGTGCCGAACGCGCCCACCTCAAAGACCCTCGCCGAGTACGCCTACGACAAGGTCAAGGTTCCCGCGACCGAGATCGAGGTGAGGCCGGAGGCCAGGGCGACGGTGAATCTCCCGACGTGGGTCTGGCTGGACAAGGGCACGTTCGACGAGGTCAAGGTCCGTGCTGAGCTGCCGAACACCGGCCTGTGGGCGGAGACGACCGCCAAGCCGGTCGCCCTGCACCTGAACCCCGGCACTGAGGACGCGGAAACCTACCCCGCCTCCGGCGACTGCGGGATCGACGCCGACGGCTCGATCGGCACCCCGTACACACCGGGCAACTCCGACAAGACCCCACCCTGCGGCATCAGATACCTACGCGCGACGGACGGCAGCCCCTACCGGCTGACAGCCTCCATCACCTGGCAGATCACGTGGGTGGGCAGCGACGGCACCGGGGGCGACCTCCCGAACGGCGTCTTCGAGACGGCCCAGGACATCGCCGTACAGGAGATCCAGTCCGTCAACCGCTGACGCGGACCCAGTTCCGGCGGCCGGGGCGGATCAAAGGGTTCGAGTGAAACCCGCCGGGTCCTTCTGGCAGATCCGGTGCATGCCTTCGTACAGGCGTGCCGACCATCCGCCCCTCCTTTCGGCGTTGGTGGTCCCAGTGCGCGGGAACGCAAGGATCTCTGGCCACCATGTCCCCACGGTTGTGACCAGGCTCTGCAGTTCGGGAAGGCGGCGTCGGCGCATCGGCGGTAGAACCGGTACAGCAGGTACACACTTTCCGGGACAACAGGGGCAGGTCGGCCGCACAATGACGTCGGGCGACAAGGGGGGACGAAGTGGTCGAAGGCCGATCGGTGACTCCCTTCCCGGTGAGGCATCAGCGTGCCGACGTACCGCGTCCCGCTCAGGCCCCCGTCCCGGCAAGCCTGCTGAACGAATGCCCAGCAGGCACGAACACAGGCACCAAGCGGCCAGCGGTTAGCGGTTAGCAGCCAGCAGACGGATGGAAACCCAGGGGGGAAAGTGACGTGGCGCAATCTTGGTTAGCGCTCCTCGTGGCGCTCGTCGGCGTAGTGGGCACCCTGAGCGCGGCGCTCGTCACTCAGGTCAGGGCCGACCGGGTCAAGCGGCTGGAGATCGACACGCTGCGCGGGCAGCACGCGGAGGATCGGGCACACGAGGAGCGGATGCGCGCGCTGGAGCTGGCGGACGCCCATGAGCAGCGGATCGAGCTGCGCCGGGCTGAGGAACGTGCCCGGCTGCGCGCCTGTTACGTCGCCTTCAACGCCGCGGCCCGGCAGTACCAGACCACGCAGGTCAACGTGTTGCACGTGCTGCGCACCGGCGCGGACGTGAACGATTGCGTCATGGCCATGGAAGAGGCCCGCACGGCGTTCCGCGCGAGCTACGCGGAAGCGCAGATGCTGTTGCCTGGCCCGGTCCTCGATGCGGCGTCGGTGGTGAGCCGTAGGCTGAACGACCACTACGGCGCGCTGAAGAAGACCCTGGCCGACGCCCCCCGCTCTCCGGCCCCGCCCGAGTGCGAGCAGCGGGTCCAGTCCGCCTGGGTGACGCTGACCGAACTGCGCCGGACGATGCGCCGTGACCTGCGCGTCGACGACGCGGCGCCCTGAGCCGCCCCGCACGGCTACTGCCCGTGGTGTGCGAACGCGGACCACACCTCCAGTTCGTCCGTACCGCGCTGCTCCGCCTCCCTGAACACGCTGTCGTACGCGGCGAGTTCGTCCGGCACGGTCCGATGCGGGTCCAGCATCCACAGTTGGGCGGCGCGCAACGCGTCTCCGGCCGGGTCTCCGGCGCGCAGCCGGTGGTGGAGGACGAGCATGAGTGCGGTGGTCCGCGGGTCGTCGGCCACGTCCCAGCGCGACCCGACCACCGCGGTCGCGCCGGCGCTGAGGAAGGCCGTGGCCAGCGTGAGCGCCTCGTCGTGATCACTGACCGTCAGATCGCTGGTGCAGTTGGCGAGGACGACGGTCCCACCGGGCGTCCCGGGGTCGCGATCGACGGCCCCCGCGAGCACGTCCGCGACCGTGACGTACTGCCCGGCAGTGAGCCGGAGCACCGAGTCCGCGGGCGAAAGCCCGGTGTCGGCATGGCAGTTGACATGAAGTACGGCGGTCGGAACTCGGCTGCGGCCGGGCAGGAACGTACTCAGGGACTCCGGCAGGGGAGGCAGCGGTGGCGGCGCGTCGGCGGGGGCGTGCTCGCCGAGGCCGCCGACGACCCGTGTCCCCTTGTACAGCGAGCCGACCAACGCGGCTTCCCGGTGCATCCTCCAGGAGCCCTGCGGGTCGGCGACGACGGCCACCGATCCCGTACCTGGCCGGGCGCGGGGCCGGTCGGCCACCTCCATGAGCTGGCGGGCGGTGGCGCAGTACCTCAGCGCCGCCAGCTGGCACGCGTATGCCGCCCCGGCCCGGCCGTCCGAACAGCGGGCCGCGTGCCAGGGCACCGCGCCGAGCGCGCCCACCGGCGCCAGCACCAACCGGGGCGTACGGCCGTACCGGGTGCGGGATGCGGACAGCACCGGGCCCATCGCCACCTCGCCCGCCCAGGAGCACAGCGCGTCGAGCGCGTCCCGCCACCGCTTCTCCAAGCGCGCGAGTCGGCGTTCGTAGTTGGTGTGCATGACCTCCGGATCGCCGGAAGCGGGCCGGTCGTCGGCGCGGGCGGCGCTGCGGAACGCCTCGGCGGCACGGTCGTAGGCGCCGAGTGGGCTGTCCGTGGAGACGACGAGGCCCGGCAGCGCGAGGGATTCCACCGTGCCGGTGGCACTGACGACCACCGCGTGTCCGGCGGTCGCCACGCCACCGCCCGTCTCCGCGTCCTCGCCGGGCACGAGGTAGACCAGCGCGTCGCACCCGAGACGACGTAGCGCCTGGCCGACCCGGCCCGGCCTCGGCGCGGACACCAGCCGCCTCTCGGCGGCGCTCCCGGCGAAGGCCTGGAGGACCTGGCGGCGCAGCCCATCGGAGACGCCGTGCCGCTCACCGCCACCCCCCGCGTCCTCCCAGCGCCGGGCCAGCTCGCCGTGCCCGCCGTCGCGCAGCAGTTGCGGCACCGTTACGCCGACGGTGGCGGCGTTGAGGACGAGTCCGCGTCCGAGTTCCAGCGCCTCGTACGCCGTGCCGGGCTCCTCGTCCTCCAGGCTCCAGTGCAGGAGACGGAGCATGTCGGACGCGACCGCGCGGGCGACCTCCAAAGCGTGTCCCGTGCCGGACTGGAGCAGGACCGCGCGGCCGTGTGCGTTCAGCAGCGCCCGGGCCGTGTCACGGGCGTCCCGACGGTGCCCGGCGTCGGTGGGGCCATGGGCGCGGTGCGCGTCGGCGAGCGCCCGGAGGACTGCCCGGGCGAGCGGATCACCGGGGGCTGTGTGCAGCACCGCCCACCGGTCGCGCAGCACCCGCAGCGCCCGGTCGAGGTCGGCCGCGTCGCCGGTGCGCCCGTGGCGGGTCAGCAGCAGAACACTCAGGCCGTATGCGCAGCGGCTGCGGGAGCCGTGGTACCCGTGCGAGCCGTGCTCCGTCTCGGTGCCGAGCACGGTGACAGCGCGGTCGAGCAGGGCGTCGACGGCTTGGTCGTGGATGTGGTGCGGGTCATCGGTGCCGGTGACCCGCATGTGCCCCGTCCGGTGCAGGTCGCAGAGGGTGGCGGCAGCCCTGAGGAGCAGGCTCGGGCGCTGCATGCCCTCTTCCGGGCAGGCGGCGGCGATGTCGAGGAGTTCCTCGGCGGCGGTTCGCGCGGCCATCAGGTCGCCGGTGTTGACAGCCTGCCCCACCTCACTCCGAATGAGCTCGCCGCGCAGGGCCGGGCGCCTGGGGTGGCCGTCCGGGAGCGCGCGGAGTGCGTACGCCGCGTCCGCGGCCGGGGACGCGGAGTGGTTCAGGGTGGTGTGCGCCGCCGGTCCCGTGAAGACGACGGCGAGCAGTTCGGCGCGGAAGGGAGCCGTCCACTGCGGGGGCGTCGGCCGGAAGAGACGTGCGGGCACCCGGGGGTCACCGGCGGCCACGAGGAGTTCGCTCAGCGGGGGCAGCACCACGTCCTCGGAGGTGCGCTTGAGCAGAGCGCCGTAGGCGCGGGCGGCGGCGTCGAGGTCGGTACGGTCGCCGAGAATGAGGTGCCGGTCCAGGAGCAGCCGGGCCAGGAACTCGGCGCAGCGGTCCGCGAGTGCGGTCTCGGTGGAGACCGGGACGTCGGCCGTACCGAGGGTGGCCACCGCCCTCCGCGCGAGGGCGACAGCGGTCTCCAGGTCCTGGCCGTCGCGGTCCCGCAGCCAGCGGTGATGGTGCAGCACGGCCAGGGTCGCGGCGGCGGGTGCGCTCATCGGCTCCTGGGCGCCGACCAGTTCGGCGACCCGGGTGGCCGGGACCGCGAACGGGTCGGGCGTACCGTCACCGAGCAGCACTGCCGCGCCGAGGTCGAGCACCGGGACCGTGCGGAGGGCCGCCGGACCGCCGGACGGGTCCGGCCTGGTGTGGTCGTGTGCCGGCTGTCCGCTCCGCGGCCCGTGAGTGCCGGCCGCCCGGGACAGGTCCCCGGTCGCCGGTGTGCCCGGTGCCTTCGGTTCCTTCGGTTCCTTCGGTTCCTTCGGCGAGATGCCCAGGAAGAATCCGAGGAGCCGCCCTACGTCGCCCGAACCGAGCCGGTTCAGGGCGGCCACCATGGGTGGACGCAGCGGCGATTCCTGGGGGAGCAGGGCGATCGCCTCCCTGAGCGCGGACCGTGCGGCCCTGCGCTCGACGTCGGTGGCCTCGCCCGCCTCCTCGACATGGAGCCCGAGGACGCCCGCGACTCCCAGCATGATCGCCCGCAGGCCGGTCGCCTCGGCCTCCAGCCGGGGTATGGCCCGCCGCAGCCGTTCCGACCAGGCCCGGGAATCGGCCACGGAGGGTTGAACGTTCGGGGAACGCAGCAGCCGCACCATGACGAGGAGGAAGGCGAACAGGGGCTCCTCCTCGTCGGACGAGCTGAGTAGCGCGTCGAGCAACTGCACGTCGTCCTCGACCGTCGGGAATCCGGACACGTCGGGCAGCGCCGGGCCGTTCCGGTCGGCCGTCGCGCGCACGAAGGGTTCCGCGTACCAGACCCGGTACATCAGGGCGATGAGGAACGAGCCCCTGAAGTCGGCGTCCCCCAGTCCGTCCCGCTCGGGCAGACGTTCCATCGCCACCCGCATGCAGCGCAGCGCCTCGCCCAGCACCGCGGGTTCGACCGCGGGCAGCCGACAGGCGAAGTCCAACAGCAGCCCGACACCGAGGAACCCCTGTGCGTAGAGGTGGAGTTCGTCGTCGTGCGGGTAGAGCCCCACCCCGGTGCGCAGCAGTTCGACGGCCTCGCGGACATCCCGCACGACGTCCGGCGCGGTGCGTTCGATGGCGATGACGGAATCCGGCCGCCCGCCCCTGACGGCCTGTTCGACGACACCGTAGGCCAGGGGCATCCCCCGTCGTACGGCACGCTGCCCGAGCACGATCGCGGCCTTGAGGACGGCTTCGGCCCGGTCGTCGTCCTCCGGCCCGATGAGGGGGACGAGCTGCCGCGCGCACACCGCGAGCCGGTCGTGGTCCCGGTCGCCCAGCACGCCTTCCGACAAGTCCAGCCAGAGCAGTTGGACGAGGGTGTCGAAGTACGACACGAACTCGTCGTCCACCGCCGCACCATGAGCCGCGGGATTCCCGCTCGCACCGGCGGCGCGTGCGCCAGGCCCGGACGGGTCCGCCGGCCGCGCGGCGGGGTGGGCCGCCAACACCGCCTCCACCAGTTCTACGGCGGCCCCGCGGTCCTGCGCCGGCGCGGGGTCGCCGGCCCGCTGCGCGCGCCGGTTCTCCTCGGAGCGCGAGCACAGGGCGTGGACCAGACTTTTCTTCAGGCCGAGCGCGATCTCGTTCTTCAGGCCGGGACGAGCGAGCGCCGCCCGGTACCAGTCGACGACCCGGCCCTGGTGCCGCTGGGTGGTGGAGAGTTCGAGCAGCAGGTCGCACAGGAACGTGCCCAGTTCCGCCGCGCTCTCCGGGTCGTCGTCGAGCAGCCCCGGCGTCAGGTCGAGGAGGGTGAGTGCCTCCTCGGCCCCGGCTTCGGCTGTGGCGGGAGACGGGTCGGCGCGGACGCGGTCGTCGAGGTCCAGAACGGAGAGCTGTACGAAGTCGAAGGTCACCACGGGCTCCAGCGAGGTGTCGAGGTCGTCGGCCGCCCTCGCGTCGCCGAGCAGGGTGATGGCCCTTCGGCGGTCGGCGAGCCGTTCGGGGTTGCGGTGATCCGCGCAGCGCGAGCGGTCGGACAGGACGAGGCCGAGGACGGCCCGGCACCGGGCGGGTTCGGCGACGAAAGCGTGGTCAGGTCCATCCAGGAGGTCGCCCAGCAGCCGGACGATCAGGTCCGCGTCCGCCTCGCGAGCCGCGCCGGGCTCGGAGCGGCTCAATCGGTCTGCCACGTGGAAGGCCCATGCGCAGGTCAGGTCGGCCCGCGCGAAGCGCTCGGATTCCGGTCCGCCGTCGCCGGACAGGTCGGCGGCGAGCGTGCACACGGTGGCGAACCGCTCGCGCAGGCGGCCGAGCCGATAGCCGGCCGGTTCCCGCGCGCAGCGCATCGCCGCGGCCGCCAGGGACATCTCGTACAGCACGTAGCGTTGCTCGACATCCGTGACCGTGTCGCACAGCGCGGCGAGCAGGGTCTCGGCTGCACCCAGTTCCCGGGGGACCGGCCCCGCGGCCGACTGCGTCCCGGCCTCTGCCACCAGTGACCGCTCGGCGGCCTCCAGCAGCTGGGCCACCCGCTCCAGCGGCTCCTCCTTGCCGGTACCGCCTATTCCGATCCCAGTCATTCCCCACCCCGATTCGGCATATGCCCATTCCGCACCCAGCCACTGCACGCGGCTCGCGGTGTTCCCCGCCGGACTTCCGGCCGGGGCTCCGGGGCGGGCTTCCGGAATTCCGTCGGCCAGGCCCGCCGAATGCTGTACACCCACCCAATTATCAAGACCGGCCAATTGCCAAAAGAACGGTACCTCACTACCGTACGGATCCATACCGATTCCAGAGGGGGGCGTATGGACGAGGATGAGGCACGACTCATCAGCGCGCTGACGAGAGATCGGCAGACGATACGAGAAAAACTCACCCCGGAGGACCGGAACCAACTCGACGCATTGCTCGAGCTGGCCGCCGAAGGGGGCGACGAGGGGCGGCAGCGGGCGGTGGCCCGGGCCGTCGCGGCCCACCTGCGCACCGCTCTGCCGGCGAAGGAGGTCCAAGCGCTCGAGCGGCGGTTCACCGACACGGCGTCGCCCCTGCCGCACGTACTGCTGGCCTCGTTCGCGTCGCTCGGCGACCGGTCGGCGGGGCCGGACGCGGGCGGGCCGGCCGCGCCGGACGGTGCGGAGACCCAACCCTCGCCGTACGAACGGTTGTTGGCGGAGCCCGCGCTCTCCGCGGACGACCTGAGAGACAACTTCGGTGTGGAGGCGATCGCTCCCGAGCTGATCCGCCTGCGTCGCCACGACGGCACTGAGGGGCTGCCGGCCTTCCAGTTCGACGGCACCGGCCGGCCCCGGGACGTGGTCGTCGCCGTCAATCGCCTGTTGGGCGCCGCGGAGGACCCCTGGGGGGTGGCCGACTGGTGGCTCGGCCCCAGCCCCTGGCTGGCCGCGGCCCCGGCGACGCTGCTCGGCAGGGGCCTGGACGGACAACTGCTCGCCGCGGCAAGCGTCGTGGGAGAGGAGGACTGACATGGCCCGAGGCGCACGACTGCCTGACAGGGGCACGGCCGAACCGAAGCGGGTCGACTGGGAGGCCGGCCGAGTCCTGTACAGGGTGCACTCGCGCAAGCGCGAGGCGGTCGAGTTCAACCCCACGCCCCAGGACCACCACTTCGGCGGCGGCCGGTTCGACAGCACCCCCAATGACCGCTACTCCTACCTCTATGCGGCGCCTGAACTGACGACGGCGCTGGCCGAGAGGCTGCTGCGCGACATCAGCTTCGACGGCACGAACCCCACCCGCGTCCTGCCGCGCAAGGAGCTGGAGGGCAAGCGGCTCTCACAGGTCCGGCTGGCTCGCGACGTGGCGCTGCTCTCGCTGCGCAGCATGTTCGACCTCAACGCCGTGCAACAGAACAACGACTGGCTGGTGCGGTCCGAGCCCACCGAATACGCCTTCACCCGCCGCTGGGCGCACTGGCTGCGTGCCGAAGCCCCTTGGGCGCAGGGCTTCCTCTACCAGTCGCGGCTCGCCTTCCCGAAGGTCTCAGTGGTGCTGTTCGACCGCGACGCGCACAACGATCTGTTGGAGGCCACCGACGAACCAGCGCGTGACCTCGACGAGCCGGACAACGTGCGGTGGATCGGCAGACGGCTGAAGCCGTTCCGGGTCGAGGTCGGGCCCCCGGACGCCTCGGACGGCACCGGGGCCTGACGCCGCCGGCCCGGCGACCTGCCCGCGACCTGTCCGCGACCGGGCTTCGCGCCCGGTCCGAGGCGAAAGCCGGGCGCCTTCCGGGTTCTTTCCGGGTATTTGGCCGAAACCGCAGACCGACCGCCCGTACCCGTGCATACTTTTTCATCAGTAACTGCCCGGGCTTCCACAGCCGCATCTTTCGGCGCGTCGATTCCGAACGCAATGACGTCCACTCGTCTCCCGCGCCGACAACGCATTGCCGCCTACAGCCGGACAGCGAAATAGGAATGCGGAAAACACGCCGTTCCCGTGCGGCGGCTCTTCGCCTATTTCTTCTTTTCCCTCTTCGATCACCGAGCCACGTCAGGACAGGAATGTCTGCATTCTCGAACGTAGAACGCCCCGCCGTGTTCCCCGTCTGCCTCTGCATCGACGTCTCGTACTCGATGGCGGGGCCGCCCATGACAGCCGTCAACGACGCCCTCCCCGAGATCAAGTCGGCGATCAAGGGTGACCCGGCCACCGGCGAGATCGCCCGCCTCGCCGTGGTGACCTTCTCCGACCGGGCCGAGACCGTCCTGCCCCTGACCGACATCGCGTACGCCGACATGCCCGTGCTCTCGCCACAGGGCGGCACCAACTTCGACAAGGGGCTGCGCGCCTCCGGTGACGCGCTGCGCGACGGCATCAAGGGCCTCGGCAAGGGCAGCGCCTACCACCAGCCGGTGATCTTCTTCATCAGCGACGGCGAGCACAACGCGGGCGTCGACTGGACCCACACCCGGGGGCAGATCACCTCCAGGGACGACAAGTACGGGGCGCAGATCGTGAGCTTCGGCTTCGGCCAGGCGAACCGGGACGCCATCCAACGGGTCTCGACGGGCTTCGCCTTCTTCACCGACGAGAGCGACCCGGGAACGGCCGTGCGCGAGATCCTGCGTACGGTGCTGAGGAGCATTCGGACGACTTCCAGCAGCTTCTCCTCGTCCACCGGGGGCGCGCTGACGGTGCCGCTCGACGGAACGAAGCTCACGCAGCTCCCGCTCGACCAGCGCACGGTGAACTGAGCGTGAGGCCCTTCCGTACATCCTTCAGAAGGCGCCGGGGCCGGCACACGGCTCCGGAAGCGGGCGACGGCGGCGACCGGAGCCCCGCGGCAGACCACGAGGCCGCCGTCCCGGACGCGGAACCCACCACGACGGACACCGGGGATGCCCGGCCCTCGGGTTCCCGGCACGGCGGCATCGGTGATCAGACAGCGGAGAGCCGGGGCCCGCTGCCCTCGACCGGGGCGCCGATCGGCACGGGCCCGTCCACGGCCGGCCCGACGACCGTGAGTCCACTCACCGCGGACACCTCGCCACCGGAGCCCGAGAGCGCCACCGTGGACAGCGTCTCCGTCTCGGACGACGTTCTCGCCCTCGGTTCGCCCGATGCCCTGATCGGCGCCGACGTCGACGCCGATGCCCGCGCATCCGCCGGAGAGCGCACGGCCCCCCTCACCCTTTCGTCCGTCGCCCCACCCCGCACTCTGCCCACCGACGCACCGCATGTGGGCGACCACCTGCAACCGCTTCCGCTCCCCCGCCTCTCGACGCCCACGACCTCGCTGCCCGGGCTGAGGGCGGACGGCGGGCTGCTGGGCGACCGTTGGCTGGGCGCGGCGAGCCTCGCCGGGCAGTCGCACCTGAACGGCGGCAGCACCGCACAGGACGCCTACCAGTTCACCCTCTCCGACGACGGCTCACTGCTGGTCGCGGCGGTCTGCGACGGCCTGGGGTCGCGTCCGTTGACCTCGCAGATCGGTGCGACCCTCCTGTCCTCCCTGCTGTGCGAGACGGCCCGCACGGTCACCGCCGGACAGCTCTCGGCCGACCCGCGCGCCGTACTGGGCGGTGTCCTTGACGCGGCATGCGCCCGGCTGGCGCAGTTGCGCACGGCAGGGACCCCCGGCCTGACGGACAGGGACCTGTCCTGTACGGCGGTCCTGGTACTGCTCCCGGCCACGGGCACCGGCTGGGCCACCCGGGTCGGGGACTGTGCGGTGATGAGGCTGGCCGGGGCGGAGTGGGAGACCGTTTTCCCCCGCGACGGCGGACCGGTCAACCGGGTCTCCGCCGCGCTGCCCCACCCCGCTCCCGCGAAGCTGGCCGAGTACGCCCCGCTGGCCGAGGAGAGCCCGGGCGACTGTCTGATCCTGGCCTCCGACGGGCTGGCGGAGGACGCCTTCGGCTCGCCCGCGGTACGCGACTGGCTCGCCGAACGGTGGGCACAGCCCTGCGACGCCGCCGCGATGGCGGACTCGCTGCGCTACCGGCGCCGTGGCTCGCACGACGACCGGACCGCCCTCGTGGTGTGGTCACGGCAGTTGCGGAACGGATGACCGATGCGCGCCATGAACAGCAGGCTCGGCCGCAGATACCAGGTCGAGCAGCACCCCTTCAACAAAGACGGCGGCCAAGGTCTGCTGTACCACTGCACCGACCCGGACGGAGTGAAGCGGGTCTACAAGGAGTACAAGGCTCCTGTGTCCTCGTCGTCCGAGGTCCACCGACTGTACGAGTTGGCTCTTCTCGGTCGGGAGGCCGTGCGTCGCGCCGAGAACGGCAAGGGTCCCGCGGCGCGCGGCGGGCTCGCCACGACCGCCGAATCGTCCATCAACTGGCCCATCGACGTGATCCACGGCAAGAACGGCAGCGTGGTGGGCGTGATGCTGCCCCTTATCCCGCAGTCCTTCATGTTCACGGACCCGGACGGCCATCAGGTGGCCCGTACGCTCGACTTCCTCTATCTGGCCCGGGCCGAGCCGCCGCCTCCCGCGGCACGTGTACGCCTCGGTGTACTGCTGCGGGTGTGCGACATCTTCAAGCAGTTGGAGGACTTGGAGCTCACCCACGGGGACCTGTCCGCGAAGAACCTCGTATGGCGCGAACAGGACACACACGCCTATCTGATCGACTGCGACGGGCTGACCTCGTGGAACAAGCCGGCCACGCACGGGGTCGCCACGCAGGAGTGGACGGACCCCCGCCGCATCGCCGACACGATCCCGGCACACGACCGGTTCAGCGACCGGTTCGCCCTCGCCCTGGTGCTCTACCGGGGCCTGTTCCTCAACCCGGGCGGTCCTCGCTGGCCGGCAGGACCCCGGAATGGGCGGTGGATCAAGCCCACGGGATTCCCCGACCGACTGGACCCGACGCTGCAACAGATGTTCAGCCGCGCGCTCGACGAGCCGTTCTCGACGAGCACGCGGCCCAGCGCGGCCGACTGGCATCGTGCCCTGCACACGGCCTTCCTCACCACCGGCAGCCCGCCCTCCTACCGTGACGGCGCGCTGCGCGTCCTGGACGACTACGCCGCCCAGCATCGACAGGCGGTCCAGCACCAGAAGGCCGCCCCGCGACCAGGGCAGAACCCGGCGAACGGCCTTCCCCTCCAGACGCCCCGGCCCCACCCGCAACCGCAGGTGCGACCGCGGCCACAGACACACATCACGCCGCCCGCGCAGCCGGTGCCGCAGGTGGCCCCCCGACCTCAGCCACGACCGCAGCCGGCGCCTGCACCAGCACCCGCACGTACCCGCCGACGCGGCGGCACACCGTGGGTCGTCACGGGGCTGGTGGCACTGGCGGCGATCGGCGGGGGCGTCCTCTGGTTCAAGAACAACTCCGCCGATCCGTCCACCGCGCTCCCGCTCCGGGCGGAGTCACCCTGCCCCACCACAGTGGCCGCCCGCATCCCGGACGGCTCCGGAGCGACACTGCTGCACACCTACACGACAGAATCGAACCTCATCCGGCTGTGCCAGACCGCGAGCGGAAAGATCTACTACGACGGCACCTGGCTCCACCCGGACGCCCGCCACAAGAAGTCCGAAGAGATCACCATCCCCGCCGAGCCCACCACGGACGGCTACCAGGCGCGCAACCACGGCTACCTGTACGTCATCAAGGACGGGTGGGTCATCATCCACCAGCCCAAGGGCGAGACAAAGAAGTACCGCCTCACCGAAGCCGATTGAGCATGCCGTCCCCAGTCGTCATGGCCGCCATGGCCGTCAGCGTCGCACCGCCTGGCTCACCGGCGTCTCGCGGCGAGTGCGTCCAGTACGGCGGCCGCGCTGACGGCATTGCGTGTCACCAGGTGCACCGACCAGTCGGGATCGGCCGCAAGGGCGATCTCCAGCGCCGCGAGAACGGCCTCCGCGCTCTCGCGCGCGGCAAGGCCGCCGCGCCCCGCGCCGAACAGGGGCAGCGCGACGGACCGCAGCGGGAGCCCGCCGGAATCCCGCTCCTCGCCCGCCAGCCTGAAAACACGTAGGACCGCCTCGGCGACGGCTTCCGGCGCTGTCTCGTAGCCGTTCCCGGTCGCGGACGGAGTGGTGACCGCCGCGTGGAAGATTCTGCGCACTCCGCGCGCCGCCAGTGCGCCCGCCGGGGTCACCGCCACCGTGCCGGGGGCCACGGGCAGCCCGGACGGCACCGAGCGCTCGCTCCAGGACCTCAACTGACGCGCGATCACATCGTCCACGATCCGCCCGCCGGCATCCTTCGTCGCCCCCGCCCGGCGCAGGCTCCCGGAGACCGTGCGGCGGAACGTCTTGGACATCTCGAAGTAGATGTTCTCCGACGAGACCAGCACATCGACGTCCTCGATCAGTTCGATGGGCGCGACGTGCAGGGTGATCGTCACCTCGCCGTGCGGAAAGCGCGTGGCCACCCGATGCAGCCCCGTCCGCACGGGCACAGGCTGTCCGGACGGCCCGGGCGCCGGGTACACCTCAGGCGTTTCGACCACCGGCGACGATGTCGGGGCGGGCACGCCGGTCCCCGGCATGGCCGCGTCCCCGTGCGTCACCGGCACGGCGGCCGCCACAGGTTCGGCTCCCGCCAGGATCGCCTCGGCGACCTGGCGGATGAGCAGCTTCTCGTGGTGCTTGCGAAAGCGATCGAAGCCGATGTCCGCCAGTTCGGCAGCCCTGTCCCGGCGCTCCTTGCCCGGCAGCGCACGCGTGCGTGGCAGCAGGCCGAAGGTCATCAGGCCCACCTCGCGCTGTCCGGGGTCGAGCCCGTCGACCGCGCGACGCAGTGCGTTCTCCACCGCGACCGTGTCGACCTCGACCTCCCCCTCCCCCGGTCCCGGCCGCCCGTCCGCACCGGTGGACGGCGCGAGCACTCCCGGCAGCTCGACTAGGGCTGCCTCGTGCAGCCGCAGCAACCCGAGCGCGCGAATCCTGTGCAGCTCCTGACTCAAGACGTCCACCATCGCCGCGTATGGCCTCGGCCCATCCCCCAGATCCATGTCCGAAAGCATGGTGGTACGCCTCACGCTCGGCAACGGAATCGCCGAACTCGCGCTCCAGAAAAGGATGAAGAGGCGAGCCGTTCGCCAGAACGCGGTAGCCGCTGGCGTTGGCCTGCCAGGTGTAGTCGGTCCTCTCAGGAAGGTCTTTGCCGCGTGTTCCCTGGGCGATGCCTTCGAGGAGGTGGAGCAACGTCGTGGATCGAGCCGTTCGGCTGGTTCCGGCCGGGACGGTTGTCGAGGTCGAGGTCGTCGAGCGGGCCCAGCGGTGCCGGCAGTCCCGGCAGTCCCGGCATCGGATCTCCCTCGACGACGGCGCTTCCCGCTCTTCTGCTCTTCTGCTCTTCTGCTCTTCTGCAGCCGCACGCCACAGCTCAGGCACAGCCTGCACCTCAGGGAACGAGGATGATCTTGCCGACGGCGGGGCGGTTGGAGGACTCCGCCAGTTGCATGGCCTCGGCGGCCTCGGCCAGCGGGAAGCGGGCGGCGATCTTCGCGGTGAGTACGCCGTCGCTGAGCAGGCCGAAGACATGGGTGAGGTCGGTGCGCATCCGGGCCCGGAACGCCTCGCGCTTGGCAGAGTCGGGCTTGCCGGCGCCCGCCCAGACGTCGTAGAAGCTGGCGTGCTTGCCGGTAGGCAGGTAGTTCCAGAACGCCAGCTTGGCCAGCAGCGGCAGGAAGTCGAGCAGTATGGGGCGGGTGTCGTCGAGGGCTGCCGCGATGCTGTACGAGACCAGGGTGCCGGTGCGGTTGAGCAGCCGGTAGGAGAGGCTGACGCTCGCGCCGCCGAGGTGGTCGAACACGGCGTCCACGCCGCCGGGGGCCAGTTCCCGGACGCGGGCGGCGAGGTCGGGGTCCCGGTAGTCGATCGGCTCCACGCCCAGGTCGCGCAGCGCCTCGTGGTGACGGAGGCCGGCCGTGCCGATCACGCGGGCGCCGGCGTCCCGGGCGAGTTGCACCAGGACCGAGCCGACACCTCCGGCGGCGCCCGTGATGAGCACGGTCTGCCCTGCCCGTACCTTCGCGCTGCGGTGCAGCATCTGATAAGCGGTCAGGCCGTTGACGATCAACGTCTCCGCGTCGTCGGGGTGGATTCCGTCGGGTACCTCCACCAGGTCGGCGGCGGGCAGCAGGGCTGCCGTGGTCCAGCCACCGGTCTTGGTCAGCGCGGCGACCCGGCGGCCGAGCAGGGCGGGGTCCGCTCCGGGTCCTACGGCCTCGACGACACCGACGAGGTCGTAGCCGGGCACGAACGGGAAGGCGGGCTGGCCGTAGTAGCGGCCCCGGCGCATCGCGCTCTCGGCGAAGGACACGGCGGTCGACTCGACGCGCACCAGCGCCTGACCGGCGGCGGGCGCCGGCAGCTCGCGCTGGACCAGCCGCAGACCGGACGGTGCGACCTTGCCCGGCAGCACCACCTCGGTGGCGGTCACAGTGGCCTCGGTGGCTGCGTTCGTCTCGGACATGGTCGACTCCTCGTAGACTCTGCGACTGTTCGTCACTCAGTTAATGGCCGTAACTCTGCACCTGTACGTCATGTAGCGTCAAGCCATAACCAGCAGCGAGGTGCACGTTTCACCCTGGCCGGACGGAAACCGCCCCGACGTGAGTGATGGGCGAGTTGGACACAAAGTGCAGGTCAGAGAGCTGTTTGCGAGCCAATCGTTACGGATCGTTGCGCAACGGCAGTGCGTGAAAACTCTTACGATCCGTTACGATGCGACGATGAATAACACTCCGCAGACCATGGGCAGGCGCGAGCGGCTACGGGCCCAGACGCTCCAGGAGATCGAGGACGTGTCGTTCGCGATCATCGACGCGGACGGCGTACAGGCACTGTCGATCGCGGCGCTGGCCCGGAGCATGGCGATGTCCGCGCCGGCGGTCTACCGCTACTTCCCGTCGCGGGACGCGCTGGTGGCGCACCTGGTGACGCTGTCGTATCAGCAACTCGCCGCGGCGATGAGCCAGGCCGTGGAGGGCGGCAGGAAGGCGCCGCGCACGCGGGTACGGCTGGTGGTCACCGCGTACCGCGACTGGGCGCTGCGCCACCGGCGGCGCTACGGGATGCTGTTCGGCGAGCGGGCCGGGGAGCTGCCCGACGAGGTCACCACGCAGACCCCGCTGGATCAGGCGATGGCGTTCCTGATCGACACGCTGGTGGCCGTCCAGGACACCGCGCCGACCGACAGCACCAGCGGCGACCGCACACTGGACGGGCAGCTGCGGCGCTGGGCCCGTTCACAGGAGCGACCGGACGTCACACCGGGCGTGGCCCTCGCCGCCAACCTGATCTGGACGCGGGTCCACGGCATCGTGAGCCTCGAACTCACCGGCGTGTTCGACAACCAGGCGGTCGAGGCACAGCGGCTGATCGACCTGGAGATCGACAGCGCGATCCAGTCCCTGCGGCCGCCCGGCACCGGCGCCTGACGGACTCGGCGTGCTGAATCTGCTGGCGCGGAAGGGGCTAGTCGACGAACCGGAACGTCGACGTGATCGCGTCGAAGATGTCGAAGAAGGACTCCGCCAGGTCCAGCACCTGGCTGCTGCCCGCCACCAGCGCGGCCTTGCCCTCCTGACCCGGCACCGGGATGAACGTCTGCGTCAGGACGGCCCGGATGGTGCGGCCGAGTTCGTCGCCCGGTACGGCGATGTCCTCGACGCCGTAGCACGCGCCGCCGGGCCGACGCCCGGGATGTCGACGGTCGTGACCTTGCGCCAGGAGTCTTCCTCCCGCTTCGCCTCCTTGACCGCCAACTGGGCAGCGATGGCCGCCGGGTCGGTGGAGAGGGGCATGCCGTCCTGCGTACGGTCGCCGGCCATCGAGACAGTCACCGAGCCGGTGATCGGGGTGTCGCCGCCGAAGCTCTCCGCCATGCAGCCGCAGTACAGCGCGCCCGACTTCCACGCGTCGGCCGCCGCCTTCTGAAGGAACGTGGTGTACGTGTCGCGGTACTGGGCCAACTCCGGTCGCTGCCTCAGCCGTTCGTCCACCGTGCGCCGGATGGAGTCGTCCCGTGACTCGGGGCGTACGTCGAACTCCCACCACGACTCGGGCACCTTGGTCCGGAACCCACCTCGCTCGACCGTCCGCGCTTCGCTGTAGCGGGCCATGTCCTCACTCCACCCCGTTCAATCGACCCTCCCGTACCGACATCGTTCCGTTGTACGGTGCCGATCAGACGTCGATCGGACGTCGACAGACTACGAGGCGCTCCAGGGGTTTCCACATGGGCAAGGGCAAATCCGACCTCTCGCTGCCGCTGAGCGAGCTGGAGGACTACGGCAGCCGGCTGCGCTCCATCAAGACCCGGCTGAACCACACCAAGAAGCTCTTCGAGTCCTACAAGGACGACATCGGCGACGGCAGCGTGAACGACGCGCTGGAGGACTTCGAGTCCAACTGGGAGGACGGCCGCGAGGACATCACCCAGCAGCTCGACGCCCTCGCCGACATGTCGGACGCCGTCGTACGCGAGTTCAAGAAGCTGGACGACGAACTGGCCAAGCAGGTCAACGAGAAGATGAAGGTCCGGGACGCGAGGGGCAACGGCACCAAGTGAGTGGAGTCCCACACGGGTTGGGCCCCACGCCCGTTGAACCCCACATCTGTTGGACTTCCCTCACCCCACCTCGTTCTCCGCCACCGCCTCGCCTCGAACCGTCACATCTCCGCCGTAGAACAGCCCTGTGAACACCGGCGAGTACGTCAACTGGACCTCGACCCGCACCTCGTTGGCGTTCGCCGCCACGCAGTGGGACGCTGCCGTGTCCGCCGCGGACATGTCCATCTCCTGGGCGAACGCCTTCACGCGTGCGTCGCAGTTCTGGAAGTTGATGGGAGCGCCGGCCGCCGCGTTGCCGTAGAGGGCGTCGAGGTCTATGTCCTGGGCGGCATAGCGCGCCGCCTGTTCCGCGATGTCCGCCGCCCGTTCTCGCTTCGAGATGGACATGCCGCCGTCGATCACGAAGGCGGACAGGGAGATGAAGAGAAGGGCGAAGATGATCACGGCACCGGCGCCCGAGCCTCTGTCGTCCAGACGTGCCCACCTGCGTCCACACCAACCACGTACAGCAGAGTGCACCGTCACACCGTCCTCCGGAACGGGTCCAGCGGTGAGCTGAAGGTCGCCGTCAGGGTAGTGGGAATGTCGAGGCCCAGCATCGCCAGACCTCGCACCTCGCAGCTCACCTCGACGCTGAAGATGGTGTCGGGCTCGAATCCGGCGCTGGTCTGGGTCACTGTGACGGGGCCTGAACAGACGTCGGTGAGGTCGGCCTCCGCCGCCTTCCGGGCTTCCGCCATCGCCGTCGTGTGATCCTTCTGGATCGACCCGGCCCGGGCCGCGTCCCGCGCCGCCCCGTCAAGAGCCCCTCGCCCGTCCACCAGCTGCCCGAAAGCCACCAGCACCAGAATGAACATGATCATCACTGGGGCGAGGATAACCACCTCGATGGTGGACAGGCCCCGGTCGCCCCGGTCGCCCCGGTCACCCAGGTCCCACCTGTTCCACCGACCCCGCAGGGCAGAGAAGTAACCCATCAGTTCACCCCGTCCCGCACAAACCGCTCCACCGGCCCCACCGACTGCGCGTGCACGGTCAGATCGAACCCGGGGAACACCGTGGGAACCCGTGCCGTGATCTCCACGCCCACCGTGTTCTGCTCCGGCTGGAGCATCGTCACGTTCGGCGAGAGGACCAGACTCGGGCCAAGCTGCTGGATGTAGCTGTCCACCACGTCCTGTGCCTCACCCCGCCACACACCCGGCTGGTCGTGCGCCATGGCACGGGCCTTGCGGGCGCCGGCCTGGGCAGCCGCCTGGGCCACGTGGTCCGCGAAGAAGTACAGCGCGAACTGCACCGTCGCGAAGATCATGAAGAACAGTACGGGCGTCAGCAGCACGAACTCGATCGCGGTCATGCCGGAGTCGGACGTACGGGCGCCGGACGCACGGGAGGAGAACCTGCCCGCGCCGGACGCGCCGGAGTCACCGCGGGCGGACGCCGACTTCCGTGCGACCTCCACCCTGCGGCGTACCCATCTGACTACGCCAGCACCACCCACGAGCAACAACCCCGTCAACTCGACCCCGTACACCCCGTTTTCGTACGTGCGATCAGCAGGTGCCGCTCGCTTGGGCGCCCTTGATGCAGTTACCGACCTTGTTGGCGCCGTCGCTCAGCGCGGTGTTGATGATCGCGGCGACCACGCCGACGATCGCCACGACGACCGCGGAGATGATGACCCACTCGACCGCCGACGCACCGCGGTCCAGTTCGCCGGAGCGAGCGCGCTGCACGCGGCTCTGCAGGAAGGTGACCAGGAAGTCCATCGCCGGGATACCGGTGCTGAAGTTCCGCCCGTTCATTCCGTTCAGTCCGTTCATGGTGAGTTGTCCTCTCGGGAATCTCAAAAATCTCAGGAGTTGGAGAAAGTAGTTGTCGGCGCGGGACGCCGAACTCAGACCTGGAACACGCGCATCGCCGCCGGATAGATCAGGAACACCAGGAACCCGGCGCACAGCAGCAGTTGGGCCACGAGCATCGACTGCGACTTCTCGCCCGCGCTGCCCTCGATCTCGGCCAGCTCGCGGTGCCGCATGGTCTCCGCGCGGGAGGCGAGCGACTCGCGCACCTTCGCGCCGTCGTCCGCGACGAGAGCGAGGGAGGCGGAGAGGTCCTTGAGTTCCTCGATGCCGAGTTCCTCGCCCAGCGAACCGAGCGCCTGCCACTGGCTGGTGCCGGTGATACGCGCGTCCGCGAGAGCGTTGCGGATGCGCTGGGTGGCCCAGCCGTCCGACACCTCCGCCGCCGCCATCAGCGCCTCGGGCAGACCCCGGCCGCCGGCCAGGCTCATCGACACCAGGTCGAGATACGCCCCGATCACCCGCCGCAGGTCGCGCCGCTTCTCGGCCGCGTCCCGCCGTACCTCGAGGTCGGGCAGGAAGAAGAAGACCGCCGCGAAGAGCAGCGCCATCCAGACCGGGATGGCCGGGCTCCTGCCGATGCCCAGCGTCAGCACGATGGCGAACATGAACGGGCCGAAGAACAGACCGGCCGCCCCCAGCAGCACCTTCGTCGCGAGGAAGTTCTCCCAACTCCGGTCCAGGACAGCCAGGTCGGACCGCAACGAGCGCTGCTCCCAGCCCTGCTGGAAGTAGAAGTCCGAGACCCGGACGCCCACTTGGGCACGGAACGAGCCGATCCGGCCGGCGTCCTGTGTGCGATGGGCCGACTCGTACGCCGCTCCCCTCGCCCGCATCGCGTCGATGCGCGCGACCTGCGAGACCGCACTCCGCTTCGACGGCATCAACGCCCGTACGAGCACGTAGACGCCGAGGCCCAGAGTGGCGCCGACCAGCACGGGCATGGTCAGGTCGTTCATCGACGTACCCCCTCTTCGGTGCCAGGAGCGGCCCCGTACGGCGCCGGTCCCTGCGTTCCTTGTGCGGGCGCCCGGGGCGGCCGTACGAACTGCACGGACGACTGGTCCCGTACCAGGAAGCGTTCAGGCGTCTCGATGGTCGACAGCTTGCGCAACCACCAGAAGCCGAGCGCGAACAGACCGCAGACACCGGCGAGTACGACCTGCCCGATCGGCGTGCCGTACGGCTCCACGAACTCGCGGTTGAAGATGGCGAGTCCGAGGACGAAGCCGACCGACACCACGACAACGATCTGTACAGACCGGCGAGTTGACGAACGCTGTGCCATGACCCGGTGCCGCATGTCGACCTCCTCGCGCGCCGACTTCGCGAGTGCGCCCAGGACTTGACGCAGCCCCGGGCCGCGAAGCCGCGCGTTGAGGATGAGCGCCGCGACGATGATGTCGGCGGACGCGTCGTCGATCTCGTCCGCGAGCTGCTGAAGCGCCTCGGGGAGAGGAGTACGGGAGCGGAGCCGGTCGACCATCGCGTCCAGATGCGGACGCAGTACCGGGGCCGCCGCGCGCGCCGACGCCGGGATCGCCTGCTCCAGACCGACAGCGCCGGCGATCGTGTCACGCAGCGACTCCGTCCAGGAGGCGAGGGCCTCGACGCGCCGCATACCGGCCCGTTCCTCCGCCGCACCGCCGAAGAGACGGTCCCAGAAGAAGACGAGGACACCGGCCGCGATACCGGCCACCGCCCACCGGGTGAGCACCAGCACGGCGAGTCCGACGAGGGCGGCGAGCGAACCGCGCTGCCCCGCGAACCGGATGAGTTCGTTCGCCCGCTCGCTGGCCTTCTGCTTCTCGTGCTCCGGTTTGACCGGCAGCCCACGGATCGCGATCAGGAGCAGCGCGAGCCCACCGCCGACGGTGACGCCGGCCACGAGCGAGTACAGGACCTCGGTGGAGAACAGTCCGCCCATGGAGCCGAGCGGGCCGGCCGCCACCGAGTACACGTCCCCGTACGCATGCGTATTGCTGTACGTCGTCATGGTCACCCCCAGTTCCCGCCGGGCAACCGGTACCCGTGCGCGACCAGATCGTCGAGGCAGGAAATGGGCGCGTGCGGCACGATGCGGCCGTCCGGGGTCTCGGCGAAGATCTCGCTGGACAGCACACGGCCGTCCACGCCGTTGACCTCGCGGACCGAGGTCACCATGCGCTGGAGCCGCCCGCCCGTCTGGTAGTTGTTGCGCCGCTGGATGAAGACGACGAAGTTCACCGCGCCCGCGACGAGCATCTGGCTGGCCTCGATGGGCAGCCGCTCCGCCGCCTGGAGCGCGTACGTGGAAATACGGTTGAAGACCTCGTGCGAGCTGTTGGCGTGGATCGTGGAGAGCGAGCCGTCGTTGCCCTGTGACATCGCGTTGAGCATCGTCACGATCTCGTCGCCGAGGACCTCACCGACGATGACGCGGGAGGGGTTCATACGCAGCGACCGTCGCACCAGCTCGGCCATCGAAATCATGCCCAGGCCCTCGGAGTTGGGCAACCGTTCCTCGAACGCCACGACGTTGGGGTGGAGTTCGGGAAACTGGTCGAGGCCCAGCTCCATCGCACGCTCGACGGTGATGAGTCGCTCGTGCGGCGGGATCTCGTTGGCGAGGGCCCGAAGCAGCGTCGTCTTACCGGCGTTGGTGGCGCCCGCGATCATGATGTTCTTCCGGGCGCGCACCGCACAGGCCATGAAGTGCGCGACTTCCGGAGTGACGGTGCCGTTCCCGACGAGGTCGGAGATGAAGACCTTGCCCATGCGCGCGCGACGGATGGAGAGCGCCGGGCGCCGGGTCACATCCATGACGGCCGACAGACGCGACCCGTCCGGCAGTCGCAGGTCGAGCTGCGGATTGGCGGAGTCGAAGGGCCGGGAGGAGAGCCCGGAGTAGGCGCCGAGCACCTGAATGAGCTCAATAAGTTCTTCATCGCTCTCGGCGACGGGGTCACCGGCGACCTCGCGCCCATCGGAATACCCGACGAAGACCTGGTCGTACCCGTTGATGTCGATGTTCTCGACGTCGACGTTGTCGAGCAGCGGCTGCAGCCTGCCGACCCCGAAGAGCGCGGCGTGCACGGCAGCCGCGTACTGCTCCTCGGTCTCGGCATCCAGCGGCGTACGCCCGGCGTTGATCTCGGTGCGGGCGTAGTCCTCGAGGATCTGGGCTATGACGGCCCGCGCGTACTGCCGCTCGTCCTCGCCGGACATCGGCGTGACGTTGGAGGCCTGGTCGAGTCGACGTTGCTCGGCGATCCGGTCACCGGCGTCCTGCCGGAACCGCTTGACCAACGAGTGGTCGACAGCGGTCATCGGCCGGCTCCGGCATGACCGGGCTGACCGCCGGCGTAACCGGACTGACCACCGGCGTGACCGGGACCGGGCTGCTGACCGGCCTGGCCGGGCATCGGGATCTGGTGACCCTGGACCTGGCTGGGTACGGACCATGCGGCGCCGTACTGCTGATACAGATCCGAAGTCACCTTGCGGGCCGACCGGATGAGCATCGACTTGTCGAGCCGCCCGCGCTTACGCCCGGCCAACTGCTCGGCCCCGGCCGGGTCTTCGGCGAGGGTGCCCACCACCCGGGCACCCGTCTGCGCGTGTACGAGCATGTCGTTGACCTGGTTGACCAACTTGCCCGAGTTGTTCGGATCGGCGATGAGGATGACCCCGATGAGGGGGTTCGCGAGACTGGCGGCGCCGCGCGGACCACCGTGCAACTTGGTGGAGAGGGCGGCGGCGCGGTCGCGCACGCGCGCGATGGCTTCCGGTTCAGTCCGGGAGACGAGCAGCACGAGCGCGGCATGCGGAAACAGCTCGACGACAGAGGTGTCCCCGCTGATGCGTCCGCAGTCGGCGATGACGTCGGCGGGCGCGTTCGGGGAGTCGGCGAGCTGCGCGAAGGCGCTGCCGAGGGTGGGCCAGAGCCCGGCGAGCGCGGCGGCCTGCTCGGCGATACCGAGCCCGACGAGCACTTCGAGCCCGCCGCTCAACGGCTGGACGTGATCCCAGAGTTGATCGGGAACGAGCCCGCGCCGAGCGGTCGCGGCAATGGACAGCATGCCGGTGTTGGGGTTGAGCATCCCGCCGTGCGCGGCGGCACTCCGGTAGACGAGGTCACCGCCGGCCGGGTCGGTCTCGGCAAGCAGAGCCCGCCGAGGCCAGACCGCCGCGAGTGCGACGGCCGCGGTGGTCACGCCGGGTGAACCCTTGTCGGCGGCAAGAACGATGAGCGCCATGGTTCTGGGGCCGCCTTCAGCTGCTGGGGATGAGCACGAGAGCCACTTGGCCGGCTGCAGCGGCCTGAGCCAGTTCGGCAGCCTTGGTGCTGTCGACGGTGAGGGTGACGGGCAGGTTGGTGCTGCTTATCACGTCACTGTCCGTGGTCTCCTGCAGGAAACTGACCTTCGCTTTGTCCACGATCAGGCTGGTGCTGGCGCTGGACGAGGAGGAGTCGCTGGAACCAGTGCTGGAGCCGGTGCCTGTGGTGTTGCCGACGCGGTAGGCGGCGACGAGGTCCCCCTGCTTGAGGTTGTTCGGGTACTGACCCTCCTTGAGGGAGAGCCCGACGGTGGCCTGCCCGGCGCCGAGGCCGGTCTCGCCGGTGAACATCTGGCCTACAGGGACGACTCCCCCAGGGATCGGGCTGACGGCCTTCAGCTTCATCAGGCCGGAAAGCTGCTCCCACGGGATGTAGTCGATGCTGTCGTCGGCTGCGACAAGGACGGAGGCCGTGTTGGCCTTGCTGACGTGCCCCCCAGCCGGAATCGGCTTGGTCACCTTGACGACCTCGATCCGGTCACCAGCCCGCAACACCAGCGTCGTCGCGCCCAGCGCCCCGAGAAGAATCAGAAGCACCGCGAGGGCGGCAAGAGCCGGTTTGCGTTCGCGAGGCGGCGCCGGGAGCCGCTCGCCGGACATCGGCGGAGCGGGCACCGAGGAACGGCCGCCACCCGCACCCGTACGCTCTTGGATCTTCACGCAACAGCTCCCCGTACACCCACGAAAAATTCTGCCAATTTACGTGCCAAATGGGACACTTCACTCGCGAAGTACGCGATACACCCTTGCCGGACGTACCGCCCGACCTGGCCAACTAGCCAGCGCTGGAGTGAGTGTCAAGCCATGGCACCGTATCAGCCGCACATAAGCCCCTCAAGGCGCGTTCTGAATCGTGAACAGCGAGGGGCACAACGTTATTCACGCGCAACCATGGTCGTACGGTTGCTGGTTGGACACGGGGATGCGCATGGAGCACCTGCTGTGCACGCGCGAATCCGTTGCCCACCCGACATCTACAGGTCAGACAACCCGGGCCACCGCCCGACCCGTCGCCACGGATCTCCCATCAGGCCTGCACGATTCGCTCACGCGAGGGGGACGGACCGGTTCCGTCGTACGAGGGATATGCCTCAGCAGCGCGTGCCCTCTCGCAGCGCTCCCTCGAAGGGTTCCAGGACTTCGTCCAGGCTCATCTCACGCCACCCCTAACCTCCCGACCGCTCTTCCGACACAGTCGCCTGTGTCCTGACCCTGCGCCTTCACTCGTTCGTGGACCCGGCGACCAACCTGGAGTTGTACGGACGAGTGATCTCGGGGCTGGGCGCGCGGACGCCGTTCCTCTATAGCCCGATAGCTGCCGCGAAGGCGGCCGAAACAGCACGGCTCCGGGCATTGCCTCACCGTCCGGGGCCGAGTGCATCTCCGGATGGACACGACCAGGACACAGGACGTATCGAATTTGTGCCCATAGATTCACAAACACCCCCGCCGCGACAGCAGTCCGGCCTGGCAGCACCACAAGCCCCCCAGATACCGTCAGGGCTCTCAGCTGTATCGACATCTCACGGGGAGCCCACCTTGAAGCGCCGCTCTTTGCCCGTTGCTGCCGCGCTCTCCGCTGCCGCAGCCCTGCTGTTGACGGCCTGCGGCAGCGGAGACGACAACTCCAGCGACAACAATAAAATCGCCGGCGCGGAACAGACCACGGCAACACCGTCGAAGTCGGCGGAGCCGTCGGCGACAGCGGCGGAGGGCGGATCGGACGGCGTGGACGTGTCGCTGCCCAAGGACATGAACCTGGTCTTCGACTGGACCAAGCCGACGGACAAGAACGAAGCGGCGGCGATGGACGACGCCGCGAACTTCTTCCGCTCGATTTACCGGGGCGTCGACAAGCGCACGACCAGGGACGCAGCCGTATCTGCCTACGCCACGGGCGACGGACTCCACTACGCGCAGGTACAGATCAACGAATGGATCAAGGGCGGCTGGACCGCGACCGGCACGCTGCGCCACTACGAGGCCACCACCCGGTCCGCCGCGAACGGCAACTCCGTGGAGGTAGCGTTCTGCGCGGACGCTGGCAAGTTCTACGGCAAGGAAATCAAGACCGGGAAGGTCCTGAAGACCGAGAGCAGCATCAAGGACTTCGACTACTACAAGATCATCATGGTCAAGTTCCCTACAAATACAGGCTTGTGGCAGGCATCCAAGGTCTTCGTCGAGACCGAGGCGGCGAAGTGCCAGTGAACAGCTCGCGGCGCACAGTCCTCGGCACCGCCGCTCTGACTCTGACCCTCAGTATCCTTCTCTTCACGGTCCCGGCTTACGCGGGAAAGCCTGTGGGTTCCGGCCAGGGAGCGGACACCGAGCAACAGGGCGGCGGCGACAGCACCGGCATCTACGCGGCCGCCCAGATCCAGTACTCCGGCTCCGTCGCCAAGGGCGGCAGCACCGGCAACGTAACGTCGGCCGACGTCAACTGGACGCCCCCGGCCTGCTGGTACGCCCCCTATCTCGGTGCCAAGGACTTCAAGGCGAAGATGTCCAAGAGCATCGAGGACCAACTGAACACACCCGGCATGGGCGGTACCGCCGGCTCGGCGCTGGGCCAGACGCAGAGCCACTACGAGGACGAGTTCGGCTGGATCGACACCCCCGGCTACAAGGACTACAACGTCGACAAGGACGGCGAGGGAATGTTCTGGGCCGGCGTCGAGAACCCCAACGAGCCGGACGTCCTCAAGCGGAACTCGTGCAGCGACCTCCCGTTCTGGGTCGACAACGGCGAGGCCCCGCCACCCCGGTACGAACAGGCCATCAGCCCGGAGATTCTCGCCGGCCTCGCCTACCAGCACATGCAGCTTCCGGACACCAAGGTCACCCTGGCCCCCGCAGCCAACACCAAGGTGAACCTGCCGACCTGGGCGTGGCTGAACAAGGCCGTCTTCGACGAGGTCCAGGCAACGGCGGCCGTCAACGCCCCGGGCTTGAACATCCAGGCCACGACCACCGCCAAGCCTGTGTCCCTCAAGCTGGAGCCGGGCACCGCGGACGCCGAGACCTATCCGGCCTCCGGCGAGTGCGTCATCAACGCCGACGGCTCCATCGGCGAGCCCTACGCCCAGGGCAGGGCCGGCCAGACACCGCCGTGCGGACTCAAGTACCTTCGCTCCTCGGGCGACGGGACGTACAACCTGAGGGCGACCATCACCTGGGACATCGCCTGGACCGGCACCGGCGGCGCGGGCGGCGACCTGCCCAACGGCTCGTTCGGCAGCGAACAGGCGATCACCGTCCAGGAGATCCAGGCCGTCAACAGGTGAGTGCGGAACTGTCATAACCCCGGTCCCCGCGCCGTCCGGAAAATTCGCGTTTCGCCTTCGTCTCCGCCCTTCGCACCTCAAACGAATAATCGGGGGAATGTCAATGTCGGACCTGATCGTCGACTTCGACCTGCTCAGCACGTCGGCGAAACAACTCAACGCCATTCAGCGCGAGTTCAAGAACCTCGACGACTGGAAGGACGAGATCAAGTCTGTCGTTGGAGCCTCCGAACTCAAAGAGGCCATGACCGACTTCATCGACAACTGGGACGACAACCGCAAGCGCCTGCTGGAATCGCTGGAATCCGTCGGGAAAATGGTCGAGGGGACACTGGAAACGTTCAAGAACCTCGACGACGAGCTGGCCAAGGCTGGGAAAAAGAAGAAGTAGGGGCCGTACGTCCCGTAACCGCCGGCTGAACGCTGTCTTCTGGGGGAGAAATGGCAAGACCGAAGGACTGGCATCCACTGCGGGAAAGTGATCCCGTACCGGGGGATCCCGAGGGCGTCCGTGGCCAGGTCACGCACATGAAGAAGATCGCCGAGTTCCTGCGGACGCAGGCCGCGGCGCTCACTGCGATGGCCGACGCCGACAACCTCAAGGGCCAGTATGCCGAGAAACTGGGTGAGGACGCCCGCGGCCTGGGCCGCAAGCTCGACCAGGCTGAGGACCGCTATCGCGAGGTGAAGGGACACCTGTCCAACTGGGCGGACGAACTGGAGGAGTTCCAGCGGAAGGCCGACAAGGCACTCGGCGACGCCCAGGACGCTCAGCGCATCATCGACCGCCACGCGGCGAAGGCGGACGAAAAGGCGGGCTCGGAAGAGAAGAAGGACGGAGAAACCGGGGAGGCCCACAGCTCCCCGGAAGACAATCCCGAACTCAAGCGCGCCAAGGAGGATCTGGAAGACGCGCGGAAACGGGTCAACGCGGCAGCCGGTGACTATGAGGAGCGGGCCGGTCATTTCGCGGGAAAGATTCGCTCGTCCATTGATGACGACATGAAGGACAGCTGGTGGAACGATGTCAAGGGGTGGGTGGCTGACGCCGAATGGCTCGGCGACTGGGCCGAGTATCTGAGCTGGGCCGCGACCATCGTGGGTATCGCCGCCATGTTCTTCCCTTTCCTCGGCCCGCTCGCGCTCGCACTGACCATCGCCGTGACTCTGATCCACCTCTCGCAAGCACTCACCGGAAACGGCTCGTGGTTCGACGTCATCATGGACATCGGCGCGCTCAAAATGGCACGGAACGGAATCAGGGCGGCCAAGGCCGTCAAGGCCCTCCAAGCGAGTTCCCGGAAGACCGCGGCCGGACTGGCCAAGGACAAGGCTGCGGCGCAGGCAGCGCGGGGCAATGCGGGGGCCAGGGACACTGCGGCCCGCGCCGGGCGACGGCGCGGCGGGACGTCGAGCAAGACCCGCGACAAGGCCCGTGCTCGCCGTCTGCGCATGGAAGGCGAGAACCGCGCAGTTGGCAAACGAGCCTCCGATGAGGTGCGTGACGCCGAGATGCCGCAGGTCAGCGCGCAGGAAACGGCCAATGCATTGGGCGACAAGGCACTCGGTCGCCAGATGAAGGACATCACCAAGCTGCGGGACGAGTATCCGAACAGCAGCATCCTCGCCGACAACGCTCGGCAGGCCGCGCGCCACAAGGATGCCATCCAGGGCTCGTGGGGTGTTTCCACCGTGCTTGACGTGGCCGACAAGACCGGGGACGCCGTCAGTGATGGCGAGTACGGCAGGATGAAGGGCGGAATGACCGTACCCGTAGGCTCGCAATGGTGAAGGAAGCTTACTGATGACCGACATCCCCCGCGACGGGGAAGCCGAGCAGGCCAACCTCCGACCACTGAGCCTTCTGTACGGCATGGCAGCCGTCAAAGTGGTCTTTATCTTGGCGTTGTTGCGTTTGTTTGCCGGACCGATGACCAAGGACTTCTTCGACAAGGAACTGATTTCGATGCCGACCTGGGAGTGGGCTCTGTTCTCGCTCACTCCAGGAATCCTGGTCTTCTTGGCCCGGCGCCCACAGGACTGGGCCTGGCTCTCGAGTGAGCGTAACTTCCTCCGGATTCCGCTGAGTTTCTACTTCCTCTACGGGCTGGCCTTCGCCGTTTTTCAGGGCGTGTGGATCCTCTGGATCTCAGTCGCCGCAAGCGTCGGAGCCTTCGCGGGTATCCGTTACCTGAACAGCAAGGAGGCCGCCCATGACCACTGACCAAACCACCACACCGGTCACCGGCTACCGTCTCCTCCTCCCTGACCAGTGGGCGCAGGTCCCCCTGCGCCACGGTACCGAGGAAGCGGTACACCGCATCCTGGAGGACGCCTACACCCGGATCCCCAAGAATGCGCCACCTGACAAAGTCAGCCCGTACAAGCGGGAACTGGCTCGAAGGTTCCGGCGAGCCGTCACACAGGCCCAGCAGACCAAGGGCCTTGACCTCTACCTGCCGGTGAAGCCCATGGGTGGCAGCGACTTAAGCTTCAGTCTGGGCGCTTCTATCCTCGTCTCGGAAAGCCTGCTCCCACGACGCTCCGGCGCCGAGGGCACTGGTGAACCAACCGATGCAGCCGTGCAGTTGCTGTCGCGTGACGGGGCAGAAGGAGCTGACCTCAGCTCTGGGGAGATCGACGGTGCCCTCGCAGTGCGCCACGAGTACGTTGCTGCGGCCAACCCGGACCGGAGCACGGAACTGGCCTCGCGACGGGTGGAATACATCGTGTCCGTACCGGGCGACCCGGACCGCTGGTTCGTGGCCGCCTTCTCCACCATCGGAGGTGGGGATCCGCGCGACGAGCTGTCCGAGGCTCTCGTCGAATGGTTCGACGCAGTGATGGCGAACCTCCGCTGGAGGCAGGGATGAGCGAGTTCTGGCCCATCATCGACATCGAGCACGTCGATGCCTATCCGTGGGTCATTCTTCCGCCGCGCGGTGGGCCCCTGGCCCCCTTGGAAGAATGGGACGACATCCAGGCGTGGTGCCACGAAGCGGCCGAGGACCTGTGGGTTGACCGCGGGCTCGATCCCGGCCCCAACGGCGTGGACTTCGTAGGAGCTACCCTCACTCGCGCCGCCGAAGCCTTCTGCCCACCCGGCTCGCAGCACTGGCTCTTCCTGCACCTCGACCACCCCACCGACCTTCCCATCCCCGTCTGCGTGGCCATCGGGCCGGCGCAGCGCCCCCGTGAGGAGACCCTTCGGGCGCTGACCCTGGCGGACGACCCGGAGGCTGTCGAGCCGCCGGTCGTCAAGAACTTCAAGGCCGAGCGGCTCGGAGAAGGCCTGACGACCTTCCGGTATGTCCCCCAGGAAGACTCACCGCATCTGCTCGCCTGCGTGCGTTACGCGTGGCAGGTCGAGGAACACGGGGCTGACGTCGTGATGTGGACAGCGATCGAGGACATCCCGCGCCTCATCGGCGCCTCGGAGGATCTGGAGAACCTCGCGCACTCCCTGGCGATCTGGATTCCCTGAGCCGAGACACCGCGAAAGCGAACGCCCCCAGTTCTGTCTCCGCTGGCCTGCAGAGCGGCGGAGAGAACTGACGTCAGTGGGTCGCGGTCAGGCGTCCGCGCATGACGCATCGGCCTTGAGTACCTCGACGAACGCTGCGAAAGCGCTGAAGCGGAAGGCGAGTGTGGCGTCGGCCGGGGCTTTTGAGTCGCGTATGGCCACTTGGGTGAGCCGGGGGGTTATCTCAATGCAGTTGTTGCCGTCGGCGCCGCCGGAGTAAGACGACTTCTGCCAGTTGTCTGGGGTGGTCACGACGTGCCTCACAGTTCCTTCGCCAGCCTGTGGATGAAGTCACGCGAACGTGTGGGTTCGAGTGATGCAGCCTTCACCTTACGGAAGAGCGTTCGAAACGCGCCGAGTTGGGCTTCGGAATCGATGAAGGCCGTGCCATGGGCTGTGTCACGAAGCGCCGTGTCCAACTTGGGTACCGCGCCACCCGCGTACGTCATGGTGCTCCAGGCTCCTCCGAAGTCGTCCAGGTCGAAGGGGATGACGCGCACGCTGACGTTTTCCGCTTCGGAGTACTCCAGGATGCTGGTGAGCTGGGCTCGCGAGGCGGCGCGATCGCTGACCCTGATGCGCAGAGCAGCCTCATGGATCACTGCTTCGTACGGCATCAGGGTGGGTCCCGTGATGATCGCCTTGCGTTCCATGCGGTGGTTGACACGCAACGCAAGGTCGCTGTCCGGGAGTTCGGGGACCCGGTACGAGAAGACGCCGCGAGCGTAGTCCTCTGTCTGAAAGAGGCCGGGAACGTGCAGGAACTCGATGTCGAACCGGTAGGTGGCGTGGTGTTCCAGCTCGGCGATGTCCAGGAACGAGACTGGCAGCAAGCCCTGGTATTTCTCCCACCAACCGCGCGTCCGGTCGGTCGCCATCACCACCAGTGCCTCGGTCAACTTTTCGTCCACGCAGACGTAGTTGGCGACAAGGCGGCGAACCGTGTCCTCGCTCATGCCCACGACCCCGGACTCGATCTGACTCAACCGCGCCGAGTCCGTCCCTAGGGCCGCCGCGGCCTCGCGCCCCTTGAGCCCTGCTGCCTCGCGCAGTTTCTGCAGCTCAGCGCCGAGACGCATCTGACGCGCGGTGGGTTGCCGCCTCCTCGCCATGGGGTCTCTCCTCGTTTCAACGGCCTTGGGTTGCGGCCTCGTTCGAGGGCAGATTACGACAACGAGTTGCGTGAGACCAATTTTGGTCTCTACTGTCGGTGACGCGACGCACGCACTGCGAACCCGGGACCCCGGAAGCGCACCACTCCGTCTTGCCACGACGGCTGTGGCACTGCCACCGCCCGACACCCACCGCGCTGATCCCTGCCTCAACCTCGCACATCACAAACGGAGTTCACGCATGCCTGAAATCGAGCCCGGCGGCCCTGGCGAATCCGACGCCCCCTGGGAATACATGCTGTACATCCCGCACGATCTACGTGCAGTGACCGTCTGCCGCCGTACCGTCCGGCTGGTCCTCACGATGCACGGCCTGATCCGTCTCACCGACGTCGCCGAACTCATGGCGACCGAGCTGGTGTCCAACGGCGTGCGGCATACGAAGGGACCCGTGGCCCTGCGCCTGAACTGGCGGGCCGGCGTCCTGCGCGTCGGGGTGTGGGACGCCGACCCTGAGCCGCCCGAACCGCCGCCCTCGGCAGCGGCGTTGACGCAGCTCACGCACCTGGAGGATGGACGCGGCCTGGCCCTGGTCCGTTCCTGTGCCGACCTCTGGGGCTGGCAGCCGTTGAGCAGAAGCGGCATCAGGGGCAAGTACGTCTGGTGCGACCTCGGCGCGGCCTAACCCATTTATCGCGCCGTCCCTCACCCGAGACCGCGTCAGCCCCGCTCGCCCGTGACCTCGTACTCCCGGTCCCACCGGCTCTGCCGTACGCCGCCCCACGTGCCCAACGTCACGACCGCCGCCAGGAGATACGCGAGCAGTTCGCCGTACGAGGCGGTGTCCACGGCGTCAACCGGGCGGGCGACGCCTTCGGGGTCGTACCGGACCCGGAGGATGTCCCCCTCCGACACCGACTCCCGGCAGCCGTCCTCCTCCGAAAGTGAAGGCCAGATCGCACGTCCGCCGGACGCCCGCAGCATGCACTTGTCGGTCTTGCCCTCTTCCTTGTGCACCACCACGGCCTCGGTCCACCGGCCACGATCCGCCAGACCGGCCTGATCGCCGGCCTGTTTGCCGAGTACGCCCAGGGCCACCCCCGCGACAACGGGCACGATGAACTGCCACGCGACCTTTCGCTGCCTGAGCGGAATCCTGCGCGGCCACAGCACGGGTACCAGCAGGCTCGCCAAGGGCAGCACGATCCACGCAAGCAGCAGAGCCGCGCCGCCGTAAGGGCTCGGGAGCGGTGTCACGGGGACTAGCCAGCCCAGTCCTGCGGAACCGCCGGCGCACCCGAGGGCACAGAGTGACCAGCGGATCATCGCGGTCCGGCGCCCAGGAACCTCATTCGCGGGCCCTGGCTGTACGTCGGCCCGGGACACGTTCGCTGCCATGTTCTCCCCCTCCCCGCTCAGACCGCACTCATCGACGGTCCGCGTCAGCTCGTCGCGCCGTCCAACACCCACACCACCAGCGCTATCCCAGCCCGGCGGCAAAAGGCTGGGGCTCAGAACGCCACGGACAGCGTCTTCACGATGTCTGCCGCGGCCTCCTCCATCTCCTCGGCGATTCCCGGCACCGTCCAGGACATGAGGAAGACCAGCGCGCTCTCGGCGCCGGTCGGCAGTACCCCGTACATGAGTGTCTCCAGCAGGATGCCCGGGCCGTCGGGTGAGGCGCCGGCCGTGGCGAAGTTCTGGCGGATGCGTACGGCGGGCCCGATGGGCACTTTGGTACGTGTGATCAGTGGCGGGCCGAAGTCGTGGGCGCTGAAGGTCTCGGCGAGCCAGTCCAGAGTGATCCGGGTTACGGATGCGTCGGGATGGATGAGGTCGATCTCCAGGGTGGCCAACGCGCTGTCGAAGCCGTCTGGGTAGAGGGCGAAGGCGTAGAAGGGGTCGCGTCGTCGGCTGTCCTCAGCTTGAGCGCGGAGATCCTTCTCCAACACCTTCGCGTCGATGTCGTAGCCCGCCGCTCGGCTCCGCTCCCGAAGGTCGGCAGCCGTGCTCCTGGCCCAGCGCTTGACGTTGTCGGTCGGCTCGATTGCGAGCGGCACCCAGTCCGTCGGGCAGACGATGCCGCATTCCCGAAGCTCACTCATGCCGCCTCCGTCCAACTCAGAGATCCGGCGACCGCGTCGAAGAGGTCGACCATGGCATCGGCGATCTGAACGAGCGGAGTGGAGAAGGTGAGGAGCAGGATCGCTTCGGCCCTCGGTACCTGCACCTGGTAGTCCAGGGTTACGGAAGGCAGCGCGTACTCCGCTTCCTTTTCCGCCCCTACCGGCGGGCGGTCGCGAGCCGGGTTGAATTCCTCGCGGACCCGAAGCGCCGGCCCTGCCGCGAGCTCGACGACCGACACCTCCCGGCTGTCATTCCCTTCGGCAGCCAGTCCACCGGCGATCTCGTCGAGGGCCGGAAGGCGCCCTCCCTGAGGAGGAAGGCCCAATGCGATCAGCAGCGAAGCCGGGACGGTGAACGGGCCTGCCTGCTGAAGGCTGAGATAGAGCTCGATGCCGCCTTCGTCGAAGGCTTTGGTCGCCTGGCCGATCATTTCCTGTCTGACCTGCGCCTTGATCTGGGGCGCGTTGTCGATCCCCTTGAACTGCCTCTCCACAAGGGCATCCACAGACCGCTCACGTCGTTCCGGGTCGATATGAACTCGGAACCAGCCCTCTGGCAGCAGCAGTTGATAGTCCGCAGGCGGCATGGGATCACTCTGGGGCGTCAAGGTCATGACGTCTCCGAGACATGAGGACGGTCCTGGGTGAGGCGGCTGGTGAGCTGGTTGGCGATAGCCGGGCCCAGCACGGCGGCGATGGTCAGAGCAGAGAAGGCTCCCGCAATTTGAGCAGGCGCCCTGTCAGAGAGAAGCCCAGCCAGGAGGAGCGCGCTGAAGATGGGGAGCACGATCACCTCGCTGCCTCCGACCACCGATTCGCTCCAACTGGTCGCCCTGCGCGCAGCCTTGCCTGCCATCGGAGACATCTTCCTCGCATCGCTCGCGAGTTCATGTGCTCGATACCAAAGGTCCGGGCCGTCCGTGCCCCCGGCTTTTGAGGCATGCTTGAACTTCTCATCGGACACTGGGAGTTCGAGAGCCGCCACAAGCTCGGCCCAGCGTCGGTCACCGTCCGGACCCGCGAACCACCACTGCCACGGCAACAGCACACGCGCTTGTCCGTCACCGTCCCGCAGCTCGACACCCAGGTGGACGCCCGTCTTCGGATCCGTCAGCCGCACCAGCCGCGCGATGCCATGAGCCCCACGCCGCGCGTACCAACGTTCCTCACCCACGGTGTTGGTCAGTACCACGTCGCCGGGCAGCACCCGTACGGCCGCGGTATCCAGGAACCGGCGAGTGGCGCCGGTGCCCGGTTCAGGAGTAGGGGTGATGACGACGGCGTCGGCGAGCCTCGTGTCTCCGCGTTCGCGCCACCAGGCGAGAACACGTACGACCACGTCACTGGCGGGCAAGAGGAAAAGTGCGGCCGCCGCGACGACGAGGCCCCGACTGCCGATGCTTTCCACCGCGACGGAGAGGACCAGGGCGATGAGCCAGCCGACCATTCCGATACCTCGCACCCAGCCGTTCCAGACCGGCACATCGGCTTCGCTCGCCGAGTCGTGGTCGCCACCCCCCGGGCTCTCGATCACTTCTCGGCCCCACGGCTTCGGGCTCTCCGACAGGGGGATGCCGAGATGGTCGCACAGCTGATTCAGTCCGGTGCGGCTGAGGCAGTCCTGTGGACTCAGGTCCGCCGTCCCCATGACAGGCCCTTCGGGAAGCCACTGTGCGAGGGGGACCTGGAGCACGTAGTGCCCCGCCGCGTCCTGGAAGACCACAACGCCCCACCGCGCCGTAAGACGTTTCGTGGCGGTTCCTCTGGCGTCGGCCGGCGGGAAGAAGACAGCTTGCCGGATTTCCCCGTCCCCAACGGGATACCGCCGTTCCCGCCGGTGCCGATTCCGTACGACCAGACTGTTCCCGACGACCAGACCGTTCCCGTCGGCACCGTTCCCATCGGCGTAGACGCGTGCGTTGCGTACGACGTCGACGCCGGGACCACGCATGCTCCTCGGCCGCAGGGCAGGCTCGCGCGGTGTCGTAGCACTCTTCGACTGCTCAGCCATCACTCGTCGTCCACGCATCCTTGATCCCGGTCGCCGACCAAATACCGTCACCCAGTCCGTCGACGCCGATGAGGTCACCGACCGCGCCCGTGATCGGACCCTTGTCCATGGCATCCGTGAGCGAGGCTATACCGGTCGCACCCGCCCAGATTCGCGTCTGCGTCTTAAGGGTGTCGGACAGATCCGAGACCGCACCTCCCGATCGTACGGAATCGCCGATATCGTCGATTCCCTTGCTCAGGGAATCAAGTCCCGCATCGCCGACCCTGGGACGCATTCCGTTCTCCCACGCCTCGGACCAGGTATTTCCTTTGAAGAGATCTCCAGCATCCTTGAACGCCTTGAGATCCTTGAAGCTGTCGACCATTTCCTTGCCGATGGCCTTGGGACTGAACGCCTCGACCAAGCGCCCCGCACCGGGGAACCAACCCTTGGGGGCGCTGGCGATCGCTTCCGCACCCGACTTGCCGCGCAAGGCGCCGCCGCTCAGCCGGTTCGCTTCCTTCCACGCTGCTTGAACTGCCTTGTTGTACGCGGAAGTACCCCGCTTTGCGGTCACCCGCGCCATGGCGTTCCGGAACGCGGCCGAGCGCGCGACACCCTTCGCTCCCGCCGCAGCTCCTCGCGCCCCAGCGATGGCGCCCCGGCCGATACCGAATGTGGCCAGACCCACGACGTCCAGCGCGACATCGAACCAACTCCCCTCCCCCGCCAGGGCCAGCACAATGTGGCCCACGAGAGAGATGGCGGTGGCGATCAGCGCAATCGTGCCGAGAACCGCTGCTAGTACCTGGCCCACGATGGGAATCCATCCGACCAACAGCGACAGAGTTCCGCAAATAGTGGCGACCCAGCCCAGAATATCGACCAATTGCTTGATCCAGCCGGCATTGTCGTGGACCCAGTCCTTGAACTTGTCCCACCTGCCGTCCTTCAGGCCGTCGTTGTCGATCGCGGTCCGAATGGCCTCACGCGCACGCTTGACGGCGACATCACGGACGTCCTTGGCCGCTTCGAGGTCCCTCTTCGCCCTCTCTATCGCCGAAGTCGCTGCCTCCTGGCGCTTCTCGAGCTTCTTGCGGTTGGGATCGTCGTCCGCCGTGTCTTTGGGTAGCCCGTCGATCGCGCCGGTGCTCGTCTTCTGATCCGCGTTCGCGTCCTGGGCGTCGCGGAGCGCCTTGTCGGCCAGGGTCTGTGCGCGATGCAGCTCCGAGGCGTACTCCTTCGAGGAGCCGCCTTCGAGCACCTTTTCACCGAGGGCGTCCGCCGCCGCTTCGTATCGCTTGAAAGCCTTCCGCAGCTTCCCCTCGGCCCCTTCGGCCTGCGTACGGAACTCGTCGGCCGTCTTGCTCTTCCAGGCGTCGACGGAGGAGAGTGCCTTGATCTCGTCCGCCTGCTTCTTGATGGATTCCGCGGTCTTACGGAAATCGCGGCCGAGCCGGGCGACTTCCTCCGGATCTCCGGGGATCGGGTCGGAGGATTCTCCGATCACCGCCCACTCGTCAGCTCGAGGACGCGTCACTTCGCACCCCCTTTGCCGTTATCGCCCTGTTTATCCGTGCCCCGGAGTGCCTCGGCGAGCTGGTGATCGATGTCCTCATAAGCCTGGGCCGCCGCAGAAAGGATCTTCGAAAGCTTCTCGATCTCGTCCGTGAGCCGTTCTCGATGGATCTTCCAGTTGTCCCCGAAGTCATCGAAGGTCTCGACCAGACTCCGGTCACCAAGCACATCGACACCGAGACCGTCGGCCGGGTTCGCGTTCTCGGAGAACTCCCGGTGGATCTTGGAGAGCGAGCGCGCGCTCTCTTTGATGCGCGTGACGTCGGCAGTCTGGTCCGACATGTTCCCCCTATCAACCGTCTACCCGAGCACCGATCCTACGGTTGGGACTGCTGGTTTCCAGGCCTGGCCGACAACGGAACCGTGACGGTGCGCCTTTTCCTCACGCCAAAAGGTTTCAGCAGAAGGTTTCGGCAGAGGGCTCGGTCAGAAAGCCCCCTCACGTCACCCACCCCAAAGACCCCGCGATCGCATCGCACAGCCTCTCCATCGGACCGATCATCCCCATGACCGGCGCCGAGAAGGACAGCGTCAGGTAGCCCGCGCCTCCCGGCATACAGACATGGACGTTCAGTGTCGTGGCGTCGAGGACCCGTACGGCAGGGCCCGCCGGGAGGTCGATCACCGATATCTGGTCCCGTGCGCTGGCCTCGGGGCGGTGCATTTCGAGCCATGCCGCGTACTTCCACGGATCAGCCGGCGTCTTCCCCAGCGGCATCGACGACACCAGGAGCGAGACGGGCAGGCTGCCGTCCTGGAAGGTCGCCAGGAGGAAGAACTCCAGGGCGCCACGCGACCGGCCCGCTTCCGCGGTGTTGCGCAGGGTGGTCCATACGTTCCGCGTGAGCTCGGCGGAGACGTGCCGGCCCTCCGCCTGGTGGTCCACGAAGGTCTTGAGCTGGGCACGCCAGCGGTCCTGTGTGAGGTCGATGCGGAACCACTCCCGCGGAACCAGCAACCGGTAATCCCGAGGGACGCCCACCGGCGAGTCACTGGCCGGAATGGCCCCCGGTGAGTCACCGGAGCAGTTGCCCACCGGCGAGTCCCCCGAGGGGCTGCTGACCGGTCTGTTCGTCGGCCTGCTCACCGGCCCGTTCGTCGGTCCGCTCACCGTCGGCTCGGCATCGGCCCTCCGCCTCTCCTTCACCCCGGCATCACCCGTGGCGCTCCCGCCTCGTCGAAGAACCGCACGCTCTTCACGATGCCGGCGAACATGGCGGAGAAGACGTCCCAGCCTTCGATCGTCGGCGTTCCCATCTCCAGCACCAGCACGGTCCCGTTGTTCAGGGGAATCTGGACCTGTATGAAAGAGGTCCAGATCGGCTCGTCCTGGCCCGACTCCGTCAGGCTGCCGTCGACGGCGGCCGACCGGTTGCCGACGCATGTCACCGCGGGGCCGCAGGGCAGTTGCACTTCGCCGATCTGGCCGAGGTCCAGGTGCCGCATCGTGGACGCTATGAAGCCTGCCGGACTGGTGCCGGCCCGCTCGTCCAGGTCCATGAGGCTGACGTTCACCGTGGCCGTACAGCGGACGCCGTCGACCTCCGTCGTGACGAAACCGGCGTACTGAACGCCCGCCTCGATGAAGTCGTCGTAGTTCGCGGCGCACATCGCGGCCCACTGCAACTGCACTTCCTCGTCGGCGCCGGGCAGTGTCTGCTTGGCCAAGTCGACCAGTTGGTCCGCGAGTTCATCCAGGTCGTCCGCCTCGAAGGGCAGCTCGAAGAAACCCTCGGGCATGATCCACCGGACCTCCACACCGCCACTTCCCACAAGGCTACGCTGGGCTTCGTCGACGGTGTCAGTGGTGGTCATTCGAACCTCCACTTCCAGGTCTTCCTTGAGGGCTTTCCATGCCTTCCGGGTCTTCCGGGCCTTCCGTGTCTTCCGAGTCCTCGCGGGCCGCCACCTCTGGACGGAAGTTCGCCGCGAAGGGATACGGGCCGTAGTGCGGGTAGTGCGCCGGTACGTCGGCTCCTCCACGGCGGGCGATGTGCGCGATCTCCCGGTATCCGCGCGCGCGGGCCCGTAGGTTCTGCCGGACGGGATCGCCCCAGACCGACAGCGCGCTGCGTATGAAGAGGAGAAGCTGCGTTCCTACGACGGCCGCCGTGATCGCGAGATAGACCGTGCGGGCGGTGCCGGTCTCCCAGTACTGCGCCACTCCGCCCCAGTAGACCGTGGCCCCCGAGCCCACGAGCGCCAGGGGCACTCCGTGGACGAGGCCCGCCTTGAACATGTCCTCTTCGTCGTCGTGCCGTCGGTGCAGCAGGTCGAGCACCGCCCGGTCGTCCATGAAGTCGAACCGGAGCTCCCGGCCAGCTTTCTCCGCTGCCTGTTTCGCCTCGGGGACGGTGGAGAGCACCGAGCCTCCGACCAAGGTGACGACGTCACCGCCCCGGCGTCCGATGAACTCCCGTTCCCCGAAAGCACTGTTGCCGCCCATATCGCCAATACCGCTCATGTCGCCCACGGATACCCGTCCTTCCTCACTACGCGGCCAGAGCCGCGTTGAACGACTGCGACGAGACGGTCGGGGCGGGCCCCGGCGACGGTGACGGCCTGGGGACGGTGGTCGGGGTGGGCTTGTGTGACGGTGTGGGGGTGGGCGTCGGGGTGGGCCCCGTGCTGCCGGACGGCTCCTGGTAGCCGGTCCTCTCACCGTTCTTGCCGCTGAACATCCGGTGCAGGGCGCTCCCGAGACCCGCCCCCTTGATCACGCCGGTGATCTTCCTGCCCTCGATCACCGCGTTGCGGGCCGTCCTGCCCAGAACCTTGTTGACCAGCTTGACGCTGACCCCGTTCAGGAAGTTGTGCCCGACCCCGTCGAGCGCGGCCAGGCCGCTGAACCGGAACTTCGCCAGTCCCTTGACGCCCTTGAGGGCCTTGAACCCCTTCAGCGCGCCGAGCCCAGGCAGCACACCCAGCGCGTCGGCGCCCAGTTTCAGCCAGTCGACCTTCCCTCCGCGCACCGTCATGTCGTACGCGTGGCCGGCGAGCGCGGCGGCACTGGCAAGCACGGCCAGGGTCGCGAAGATGGGCACCAGGAACTGGAGCGGCGGGACAAAGGCGCAGATCACCGCGAGTACGGACAGTACGGCCGAGATGTTCGACAGCATGTCCGCCCAGTCCGCGAGGAAGTTCATGAAACCGCCAGGGTCCCGGACCGCGTCGTGGTGCACGACGTTCTTGATATGGCGAGCGGCCTTGTCGCCCGCGTCGTCATAGATCTCCCGGGCGTCTTTCACCGCTTTCCGGGCGCCCCCGATGCGTAGAAGAGCGTCGTCGCGCTTCTTTTCCCAGCGTTCGCAGTCGTCCTTCTCCGCCGCGGGAATGTTGTGCGTCGGGTACTTGTCGTTGTACTTCTGCACCTCGCGTTCCGCGAGATCGTGATCGGTCTTCGCGTCGAGATAATCACTCAGCGCCTTGTCCGCCTTACGCTGCGCACGGCGCATTTCGCTGGCGAACTGGTCCGAGCTGCCCTCGCGTACGTCTTCGCCGACGGCCTTGGCGGCCTCGTCGTAGCGCTCGAAGGACTTCTTCAACTTGTCCGAGGTGTCGCCGGCTATCTCGTGGAAGCCCTTTCCGGCCTCACTGTCCCAGCCCTCCACCGAGGCAAGTGCCTTGATGACCCGGGACTGTTCCTCGATCATGTCGGCCATCTTGCGCAACTTGCGCCCCAGTTCGGCCACTTCCTCGGGGTCGCCCGGCGTCGGGTCGTCATGCCACAGCGGCGGCCAGTCGGAGTCGGTCCTGCTCACTTCTTCCCCTTGCTCTGCGCCTTGGCGTCCCGGATGGCCTCTGCCAGTTTGTGGTCGACCTCCTCGTACGCCTTCGCGGCGGTGGAGGTGAACTCGGCCAGCTGTTCAAGTTCCTTCATCAGTTTCTTCCGGGTCTTCTTCCAGGTGTCCCCGAATTCCGAGAAGGCGTCTTTCAGCCCGCCATGTCCCACGGCCTGGCCATACTCGTCGGCGGGATTACCGTTCCGCTCGAACTCGTCATGGATCTTGCCCAGGTCGCGTGAACACTTTTTGATGGCGGCAAGATCCGCCTTGATATGGTCCCCCATGAGTGCTAACTCCCAGTAGTTGATACGCTCTCGCCGGACCGATTTCCCCCGCATCGGCAAGGAGAGTCCCGACGTGACATCCAGAGGCAAGCAGCGCCTGATAACGGACCGCCTCGGCATCCATGCCGAAGCCGCCGAATGGTGCTGGATCGACAAGATCCCGCAGCCCCCGGCTGACGTACTCCAGGCCGCGGGCAACCCCCGCCTCCGCCCCGCCAGGCTGCCCCCATTGGGCATGGTCGGCGCGGTGCTCGGGGCGCCGTTCATTCCGATCATCACGCTGCTCAGCCTTCTGTCCGACGCGGAGGAAGCCGTCAAGCGCTCCCTCGGTACGAAGGAGGAGAAGGAGCGGTGGCAGGCCAGGAAGGACGACGACCGGCGCCGGGACGCCACCATCGCCGAACAGGGCCTCGACCAGGTCTTCGACGGGAACTGGCACGGCAACGCCGGTCAGTTCCTGCTGAGTTGGTACGGCCACTCCACCCACCACCAGCGGATGCTGCTCGCGACCGAGGACGGGATCGCGCTGGCGGCTCCGCCGAAGCGCGTCAGCGTGGGGCGGGAGAAGCACATGCAGATCGTCGCCCGCATCCCCGCCACCGAAGCGACCCTCGTCGACCCGTTCTCCGGGGAGTTCGAGACGAGGGTGCTGCTGATCCGATTCCGTGACGGATCCTGGTTGCGAGTCGACACGGAGGAACTCCGCAGCGAGCTCCACATGTACGTCCTCCGGCAGCCGCTCCCCGACAACTGAGACTGAGAGCGAGCGGGGGCAGGACAGCGACCGGGCGGCGCCCGCCCGGTGCGTTCAGCGTTCGATTCCACTGACGCACCAGGCCGGCGCCTCGCGGGCCCTGCTCCGTCGCTGAGCTGCGCCTCTCGGCTACTTCTTCGCCGACTTCGCCAGTTCCTCGTCGATCTGCTCGAACTTGTCCGCGGCCATGGTCAGGTAGTCACCCATGCCGTCGAGACCGTCCAGCGTGTCCTTCGCGCCTCGCGTGAACTCCTCGAAGTTCTCGTCGAACGCCTTCGACGAGCTCTTCGTGACGTAGCCGGACTCGACCAGGTTCGCGATGTACTTGCGCAGGCCGTCCAGCTTCTCCTGGAGCTTTTCCTTCTCCTTCACGACATGCTTGGCAGCATCCCGCATGTCCTGATATGTGACATCAAGGTCCTTGGCCATGAAGCGCTCCCTCGTCAAAGTGCCGCAGGGCCAACCCCCGTGGCTTCCCTGTTCCGATCAGACGGCTGAGGCAGCAGCTTACGGGTGTGGCGCGAGTGGAGACATCTCGGTTCTGGAACAGAACCGTGCACAGAAGTGTTCAACACCGTTCCGTCACCAATTCACCATAGGGAAGAGCGCTGTCCACACCCGTTGCCCTTCTGTCATATGGAGCGGATATCGTCACTCCGTACGGTGGCCGGCGTTGCGTGAGCGGCCACGGGGGCCGTTGGGGAGGACAACCGTGCGCCTGACTCTGACCGTCGTCGATCCGTTCGGCGGGAGCACCGCCGACGTCGTGCTCGACGCGGATCCCGAGTCCACCGTCGGGGACATCGCAGAGGAACTGGCCAAACAGGTCGGCCACAGCGGTGCCCAGATCATTCCGCTCGGGCACCACGGACAGGTGCCCGCGAACAACTCCCCCCTTGTCTATGTGGACGGTTACGCCGTCGACCCGAATTCGAACGTCGTCGGGTCGCCCTTGCGTGAAGGGGCCGTCGTCAGCCTCCAGGATCCCGCCGGGTGTCTGCCCGGCGAGCCGACCGGGCTCGTCGAGCTGCGGGTCGTCGGCGGGCCCGTCGCCGGGTTCGTGCACCGGCTCGGGGTGGGGCGCTACGACATCGGCAGCGGGCCCGCCTCGTACATCCGGATCGACGATCCCGAAGTCGCCGCACGTGCCCTCACGTTGTCAGTTGCAACCGACGGAACCTGCCAGGTCGCCGTGCACGGGGAGAAGGAGGGCGTCACTCTCGACGGCGAGGAGATCGCCGACATCAAGGGCGACGAGTGGCCCCTCGGCGGGCAGATCGCCGTCGGCAACTCCCTTGTCGAGCTGGCCCGTTACACCCCGCCCAACGCTGCCCTCAAGTGGTCCGAGGACGGCGTGGGCCTCGACTACAACCGGCCGCCCCGGCTGCGCTCCCCCGACCGGCAGACCAAGTTCCGGCTGCCGTCGCCGCCGCGTGACTTCGAGGCCCGGCCGCTGCCCTGGCTGATGGCGCTGACGCCCCTGGTGGGCGCGATCGTCGCCGTGACCATCTTCGGGCGCTGGTACTACCTGATCATGGCCGGCCTCAGCCCGATCATGCTGTTCGCCAATTACTTCATGGACAAGAAGCACGGGCGCAAGTCCCACGCCAAGCAGGTCAAGGAGTACAAGGAGCAGAAGGAGCGGATCGAGAAGGACGCGCAGGACGCCCTGCTCGCCGAGCGGCAGGACCGCCGGCACGCCATTCCCGACCCCGCCACCGTCCTCTCCCTCGGCACCGGGCCCCGTACGAGACTGTGGGAGCGACGTCGTACGGATCGTGATCATCTGCTCCTGCGGGTCGGGACAGGCCAACTCCCGTCCGAGGTCGTGCTCGACGACCCGGAGCAGGACGAGCACCGGCGTCAGGTGACGTGGAAGATCGAGGACGCGCCCGTCGCGCTGTCGCTGCGCTCGCTCGGGGTCATCGGTATGGCCGGCCCCGGGGATTCGGCGCGCGCGCTCGGACGGTGGGCCGTCGCCCAGACCGCCGCGCTGCAGAGCCCGATGGACGTGCAGTTCTACGTGTTGAGCGAGAGCACCGCGCAGGACAGCTGGGACTGGGTCCGCTGGCTGCCGCACACCAGGCCGTCCGGCGGGCAGGACGTCAACGTCCTCATCGGCACGGACGCGGAGACCGTCGGCGCGCGGATCGGCGAGCTGACGCAGATCCTCGACGCGCGCAAGAAGGCGGCCGAGCAGAACAAGGGGCAGCGGGCGTCGTTCAGCGACCCGGACATCGTCGTCGTATGGGACGGGTCGCGGCGGCTGCGGTCGCTCCCCGGTGTCGTCAAGCTGCTGCGCGACGGTCCGGCGGTGGCGATGTACGCCCTCTGCCTCGACGCCGAGGAGCGGTTCCTGCCCGGCGAGTGCCAGGCCTTCGTCGTCGCCGAGCCCAGGGCCGAGGAGCACGCCGACCCGGCGTACGCCACCAGCACACCGTCTCAGCCGCAGGTCGCGGGCGGGTTCCCGTCCTTCCACGCGTGGCATGCCGCCGACAGCGAACCCGACCGGCGCGCCCAGGCCGACAAGCTGCGGCTGCGCGTCGAGGAGGAGAGCGCGGAGGGCGTGCGTGACGTACGGCCCGACTTCGTGTCCCCCGCCTGGTGTCTGCGCCTGGCCCGGTCGCTGTCCGCCCTGCGGGACATCAGCGGTGAGACCGAGGACTCGGCGCTGCCCGGCTCCAGCCGACTGCTCGACGTGCTCCAGCTGGAGCCGCCGACGCCCGACGCGATCACCGCGCGCTGGCGGATGGGCGGGCAGTCGACGATGGCCGTCATCGGTGAGTCGTACGACGGGGCGTTCGGCATCGACATCCGCAAGGACGGGCCGCACGGGCTCATCGCCGGTACGACCGGTTCCGGTAAGTCGGAGCTGCTGCAGACCATCGTGGCCGCGCTCGCCGTCGCCAACACCCCCGAGAACATGACGTTCGTGCTCGTGGACTACAAGGGTGGCGCCGCGTTCAAGGACTGTGTGCATCTCCCGCACACCGTCGGCATGGTGACCGACCTCGACGCCCACCTCGTCGAGCGCGCCCTCGAATCGCTCGGCGCCGAACTGCACCGCCGGGAACACATCCTGGCCAACGCCGACGCGAAGGACATCGAGGACTACCAGGACCTGGTGCGCAGGGACCCCTCGCACCCGCCCGTCCCCCGACTCCTCATCGTCATCGACGAGTTCGCCTCGATGGTGCGCGACCTGCCCGACTTCGTCACCGGGCTCGTCAACATCGCCCAGCGAGGCCGTTCCCTCGGCATCCACCTGTTGCTGGCCACGCAGCGGCCGTCGGGTGTCGTGTCGCCGGAGATCCGCGCCAACACCAACCTCCGTATCGCGCTGCGCGTGACGGACGGCGGTGAGTCGTCCGACGTCATCGACTCGCCCGAGGCCGGGCACATCTCCAAGAACACCCCCGGCCGCGCCTACGTACGACTCGGCCACGCCTCCCTCGTCCCCTTCCAGTCGGGACGTGTCGGTGGACGCCGGCCCGGAGCGGCGGACCCCGCGGTCCTCATGCCCTGGTCGGGTTCGCTGGCCTGGGAGGACCTGGGCCGGGCCGCGCTGAAGAAGCCCAAGGTCGAGAAGCGGGAGGACGAGGAGATCACCGACCTCAAGGTGCTCGTCGACGCCGTGCGCGACGCCAACCGGTCGCTCGGTATCCCGCCCCAGCACAGTCCCTGGCTGCCCGCGCTCTCCGAGACGCTGCTGCTCGACGAGATCGAGGTCCCGGCCTTCGCCGACCACGGCACGGGCAAGCTGGCGCCCGTCCCGTACGGCGTTGAGGACCTGCCCTCCGCGCAGGCGCGCCGCCCGGTCGTCGTCGACTTCTCCACCTTCGGCCATCTGATGATCGGCGGCGCCCCGCGCAGTGGCCGCTCACAGATCCTGCGTACGATCGCCGCCTCCCTGGCCCGCACCCACTCCACCGCCGACGTCCACCTGTACGGCATCGACTGCGGCAACGGCGCGCTCAACGCGCTGACCCGACTGCCGCACTGCGGTGCTGTCGTCAGCCGCAACCAGACCGAGCGCGTGATCCGGCTCGTCAACCGGCTCAAGGCCGAGATGTCGCGCCGCCAGGACCTGTTGGCGGAGAAGGGGTTCGCCGACATCGGCGAGCAGCGCGCCGCGTCTCCGGCGGAGGAGCGCCTGGCGCACATCGTCGTGCTGCTGGACCGCTGGGAGGGCTGGGTGCCCACCCTCGGCGAGGTCGATCACGGCACGCTCACCGACGAGTTGACCACGATGATGCGCGAGGGTGCGAGCGTCGGCATCCACCTCGTCCTGACCGGTGACCGCACCCTGCTGGTCGGCCGGATCGCCACCCTCACCGAGGAGAAGTACGGGCTGCGGCTCGCCGACCGCAGCGACTTCTCGGCGCTCGGTATCCCGCACCGCAAGGTCCCGGAGGAGATTCCGCCGGGCCGCGGCTACAAGAACGAGTCCGGTATCGAGACCCAGTTCGCGTTGCTGTCCGAGGACACGACCGGGCAGGGCCAGGCTGCCGCGATCACGGCGATCGGGGAGGCCGCGGCGGCACGGGACACCCAAGTCCCGCGCTCCCGGCGCCCGTTCCGGGTCGACTCGCTCCCGTCGCGGATCAACTTCGCTGACGCGTGGGGGATGCGCGACCCGGAGACGTCCGGCTCCCGTCTGTGGGGTCTCGTCGGCATCGGCGGCGACGACATCACCGGCTTCGGCCCCGACCTCGCGACGGGCGTTCCGACGTTCGTCGTCGCGGGGCCGGCCAAGTCGGGCCGCTCGACGGTGCTGATGAACTTCGCGCAGTCGTATCTGTCCCAGGGTGTACGACTGGTCATCGCGGCGCCGCGTCAGTCACCGCTGCGCCAACTGGACGGCGTGGCCGGGGTGTTGAAGATGTACACCGGCGACGACATCGACGAGGACGACTTCGAGGAGATCATCGACCAGGCGTCGGTCGAGGAGCCGATCGTGGTCCTCATCGACGACGGGGAGATCCTGGAGGACTGTGACGCCGCGAGCCAGATGAAGAAGATCGTCTCGCGGGGTGCGGAGCGGGGGCTCGGGCTTGTCATCGCGGGTGACGAGGAAGATGTCTGCAGTGGGTTCAGTGGGTGGCAGGTCGACGCGAAGAAGGGGCGGCGGGGGATTCTGCTGTCTCCGCAGGAGTCTTCGAGTGGGGATCTGATCGGGGTGCGCATCAACCGGAGCATGGTGGGTGGGCAGATCGCGCCGGGCAAGGGGATGTTGCATCTGGGGGACGGGGAGTTGCGTACGGTCGTGATTCCTGGGTGAGTTGGGGGGTGGCCGGCGGTTTTTTCGCCCGCGCCACCCCTACCCGTCACCCGTCACCCGTCCCGTCCTGAACCTGGGGGCTGCACCCCTGTACGGCGACCGCCGTGTCGGCCCGTTCAGCGTGTGAGCTGGAGTTGCCAGAGGTCGAGGTAGCCGGATCGGAAGCCTGCCTCCGAATACGCCAGGTAGAACTCCCACAGGCGCGGGAAGTCCGGAGCGAATCCGAAGGAGGCGACTTCGTCCTGGGAGAGGAAGCGTGAGCGCCACAGAGCGAGGGTGCGTGCGTAGTGGTCGCCCATCTGGTGGCGCCCGCTGATACGGAGGGAGGTCGGGCCGAGCGCTTCCTCCACGGAGCGGAGCGAGGGGATCTGCCCTCCGGGGAAGACGTACTTCTGGATCCAGGTGCGGACATCCTTCGTCGCGAGCATCCGGTCGTGGGGCATGGTGATCGTCTGGAGCGCGACGCGGCCGCCGGGTGCCAGGAGGCGGTCGAGTGCGGCGAAGTAAGCCGGCCAGTACTCGGCCCCCACCGCCTCCAGCATCTCGACGGAGACGATCGCGTCGTATTCCCCCTCGGCCTCCCGGTAGTCGCGAAGGAGGACGGTCACACGGTCGCTCACGCCCGCCTCGGCGATCTGTCCGAGGGCGAGGTCGCGCTGGCGCGGGGAGATCGTCAGGGTGCTCACCTCGGCGCCTCGCAGTCCCGCCCGGACGGCCAGCGCACCCCACCCGGTCCCGATCTCCAGCATCCGTGTCCCCGGACCGACGCCGGCCAGGTCGAGGATGCGGTCGATCTTGCGGATCTGTGCGGCGTGCAGATCGTCGCCGGGGCCGAACAGGGCGCACGAATAGGTCATGGACGGGTCGAGGAAGAGCGCGAAGAACTCGTTGGACAGGTCGTAGTGGCGGCGGATGTTGGAGCGGGCACCCTCCAGGGTGTTGCGCTCGGAGTCCGGACGGCTCTGGTCGGCCCACCGCCGGAACGCGGTCGCGGGCCGGCGGGCCGGGCGTGTGAGGCGGGCCGCGACCGGCGTCAGCAGGCCTGCCGGATCGGTGCTCGTCCAGTCACCCGCCATGTAGGCCTCGCCGAAGCCGACGGGGCCGACGACGGCCAGCCGGGAGAAGAACTCCGCCGGGCGGACGACTCTCATCACCGGCGAGTCCGGGCCGCCGCGCCCGATGCGCTCCCCGCCGGGAAAGGCGACCCGCACGGGGAGGGAACGCATCGCGTGGCGGAAGATCCGCTCCACCATCCACGCCCGCACCGGGGCCCGCGGGGCCTCGGCGAGCAGGGGCGGGGCCTCGGTCACGGGCACGGTCGTGGTCATCGGGGAGTCCTTACGGCGGGTCGGCGAGGGAAGACCGGCAGGCGGCGCAGCCAGAGAACGATGCCGTGGAGACGGATCGCGAGGGTGATCCTCTGTGGCAGCAGCGGGTGGGCGAGGACGGTCCGCAGCACGTCCGCCGGACCGGCCCCGCGGTGGCGGCCGGTGAGGGAGGCGGAGAACACCGTACGGCTGTCCTGGACGAGCGTGACGGCCAGAGCGAGCCGCTCCCCGGGGACGGGCAGGCGCATCCGGTACTCCCCGGCCACGTCCAGGAAGGGCGAGACGTAGAACGTCTTGGCCGTGCGGGCGTGTCCGGCCGGTGAGGGTTTCAGCAGGTAGCGGTGGCGCTGCCCGTAGGTGTTGTGGACCTCGGCGATCACCCAGGCGGGGTCGCCTGCGGGGGTGAGACACCAGTAGACGGTGAGCGGGTTGAAGACATGTCCGAACACCCGCGCGGAGGTCAGCATGAGAACGCGTCCCCCGGTGTGGTCGACGCCCTGGTCACGCAGCCAGGCGTCGATCTGGGGGCGCAGCGGACGGTCGGGCTGTCCACCGTGATCGGAGGCCAGGATCTGGGTGACCGGTCGCAGCCACCACGGGTAGGCGGGCAGGTCGTCGAGGTCGACCAGCCACAGGTAGAGGCGGTGGCGGAAGACGCGCCGCAACGGGGTTCGGCGGATGTGGGTGAGCCGTCCGGCATACAGGGCCGCGCTCACCACCGTGCCCCCAGTGCCGCCGCTGCGCGTACGCCCGCCAGGCAGCCGTCCTCGTGGAAACCCCAGCCGTGGTAGGCGCCCGCGTACACCACGACCGGGCTGTTCAACTGGGAGAGCCTGCGCTGGGCGGCGAGCGTTTCGAGGGTGAGGACGGGGTGCTCGTAGACCCGTCGGACGAGGACCGCGGCCTCGTCGACCTCCGTGGAGCCGTTGAGTGTCACGAGGTAGTCCAGCGGCTCGCTGAGCCGCATCAGCCGGTTGAGGTGGTAGCTCACGAGGACGGAGCCACCCCCTCGGCAGCCTTGTTTGAGGAGGTTCCAGGACGCGTGGGTCCTCGGTCTCGACGGCAGGACGGAGGCGTCCGTGTGCAGCCAGGTCTCGTTGCGCGAATAGCCGAACGAGCCGAGGATCTGCTTCTCGTCGGTCGTGGCGTCGGTGAGCATGGCCAGGGCCTGGTCGGCATGGGTGGCGACGACGACCCGGTCGAACGCGTGGGCCGTTCCGGCGGCGTCGATGACGTCCGCGCCGTCGGAATGCCGGGTGATCCCCCGGACCGGTGTGCCCGTCCGTACTTCGGGCAGTCGCGCGCCGATCCGCTCGACATAGGTGCGGGATCCACCGGAGACGGTGCGCCACCGGGGCATCGCCCGCGCGCTGAGCAGGCCGTGGTTGTGCAGGAAGGTGAAGAGCGGGACGGCCGGAAAGGCGGCGCTGACCTCCGCCCCGGCGGACCAGACGGCCGAGACCAGCGGCAGGGCGAAGTGGTCGGCGAAGTAGCGGGTGAAACGGTGCTTCGCCAGGAATCCGCCCAGGGTCGGGCCGGTGTCCCCGGACGCCAGCAGACGGCGGGCCTCGCGGTGGAACCTCGGTATCTCCGACAGCAGGTGGACGAAGGGCCCGGCCGTGTCCGGACCCGGGAGCAGCCCCAGCCCGCGTCTGCCGCCCGCGTATTCGAGACCGCAGCCACGGCAGCGGATGCTCATCGACATCTCGCTGTCCTGGGTCGGGACGTCCAGTTCGGCGAACAGGCGCAGCAGTTGTGGGTAGTTACGGAGGTTGTGCACCAGGAATCCGGTGTCGAGGGACACGAGCGCGCCGTCGGGTGTGGCCACGTCGTGTGTGTCGGCGTGCCCGCCGAGCCGGGGTGCGGCCTCGAACAGGACTACGTCGTAGCGGTGGCGCAGCAGGTAGGCGGCGGTCAGGCCGGCGATGCCACCGCCGATGACCGCGACTCTCTCAGACTCCATCGGTGCCCCTCCCGTGTCCGGTGCGCAGGCCGAGGTCGTGACGGAGGAGTGCCGCGGCCGTCAGGGCCGACCGGGCCGCGCCTTCCGCCGAGTCGATCGGATAGCTGTTGTGGATCGCCGACCCCGCGAAGTACACGCCCGGGGCCGGCCGGCGCAGGATTCGGTCGGGCCGCAGGTAGTCGCCCACGAGGATGGCCTCGCCGGGGCGCTGGTTCGGCCGCGTCCGCACGCGTCGGACGGGGTGTCTCAGATCCAGGTGGAGGCGGACCTTCTCCATCACGTACTCCTCGTCGGTGCGGTGGCTGAGCGTGCACAGCACGACGCACCGGCCGGCTTCGGGCTGCACCAGGACGTTGATGCCGTCGCGCGAGTACAGGACGGGGCCGGGCTCCCGCAGGACCGTCTCGCGGGCGTCGAGGTCGACGGTGAACGCGACGCAGTGGGTGTGGCCGTCCTCGTCGACGGCGTGGTCGATGCCGGACGCGTCGAGGAGCGCCACCATGTCGGGGACGAAGGCCGTGACCACGACCGCGTCGAACTCCTCGGCTCCCGCCCGGGTGTGGACCCGGACGGTGGCGCCGGACGGCACGATGCGGGTCACCCGGCGGTCCGCCGTCAGCGTGACCCCGCGTTCCCGCAGATGGGCCACCCAGGGGTCCACGAGACACTCGTCGGTGGCCCCGGGGAGCACGAAGGCGGTCTTGGAGCGGAACAGGTTCGCCGCCATGAGGGCCAGCGGAATCGCCGAGTAGTTGCGCGCCGATCCGTACCGGTTGTCGCCACGTCCGCTGAAGTGCCGCTCCGCGAGCAGTGGCGACGGACGCCACGCCCACAGGACCCGCAGCTTCTCCCGAAGCGGGATCTCCTTCGCCATCATGCGGTAGAGGTGGGAGATCTCCACCCAGCCGGTGGTCTCGGTGTGCGCGAACCGGCGGACGCGGCGGAGGGAGTCGTGGACGGTCCCGCCGTCGGGTCTCTTGATCATGCCGAGGATCCGCAGGAGGTGACGGTAGTCGTCCATGAAGAAGCGGGGGCAGTGTTCGCCGTCGGGGCCCACGTCGGCCCGGCCTCCGAAGTGGACGTCCTGTTCGTAGACGGTGAGTGCGGTGTCCGGGTGGCCGCACAGGGCGAACGCCGTGGTCAGGCCCGCGATGCCGGAGCCGATGATGCAGATTCTCACGCGTCTGCCTCCGGGCCGTGCTCCGTGGACGGCGCCCAGCTCGTCCCGGACCGGTACGCGACGGACGGGAATCCGCTGCCGCCGTCCGGGCGGGTCCGTACCGCGAGGATCTGGTGGACACTCATCCGGTTGCCCTCGAAGGCGAGGGAGGCGCCGGCGAGGTACAGCCGCCAGATCCGTGCCCGGCGGGCGCCGAATCGGTGGACGATGTCCTGCCAGCCGGTCTCCAACCGCTCGGACCAGGCGTCGATCGTGCGGACGTAGTGCTCGCGCAGTGACTGGACGTCCCGGATCTCGAACCCGGCCTTCTCCAGGTGCGCGAGGGTCACCGGCAGCGGGCGCATGGTCATGTCGGGCGCGATGTAGGACTCGATGAACGCGCCGCCGCCCGGCTTCGTCCCGCCGCGCGACATCTGCTGGAGGAGCAGCCGGCCGCCCGGCCGCAGTGAGCGGTGGAGCATCGCGCAGTACTCGGGGTAGTTCGCCGCGCCGACATGCTCGCCCATCTCGACGGACGACACCGCGTCGTAGGAGTCCCCGGTGCTCTGCCGGTAGTCCTGCAACCGGACCTCGACCTCGTTCGCGAGGCCCCGTTCGGCGAGCCGGGCGGTGATGTACTCGTGCTGACGCGACGAGATGGTGATCCCGGTGGCCTGGGCGCCGTGCCGTTCGGCGGCGTGGATGACCAGCGAACCCCAGCCGCAGCCGACGTCGAGCAGGCTGGAGCCCGGTTGCAGGGCGAGCTTGCGGCAGATGAGGTCGAGCTTGTCGCGCTGGGCGTCGGCGGGACGGTACTCGGGGGCGTCGGAGGTCCACAGGCCGCAGGAGTAGGCCATGGTCTCGTCGAGGATGGTTCGGTAGAACTCGTTGCCCAGGTCGTAGTGGTGGGCGATCGCGGCCCGGTCGCGTCCAGGGGTGTGGGCGCGTCCGGCGAGCCCGGCCTCCTCGGCCGGTGGCTTCGGTGGGAGGCCGAAGGCGCCCAGCCGTACGCCGAGCGACAGCAGCGCCGGCAGCGCCCCGGGGTTGCGGACCCCGTTGCGCCGGATCGTCCGGACGTGGTCGAGGCACTCGCGCAAGGCCTGCCGGAAGTCGCCCTCGACATCGATTCCGCCGGTGACATAGGCACGGGCGAGCCCCATCTCGCCGGGACTGCGCAGCAGATGCCGGACGGCCCTGGGACTGCGCAGCACCAGCACGGGGCCGTCCTGCGGGCCCGCGCTGCTGCCGTCCCAGACGCGCAGACCCACCGGGAGGTCGGTGCCGAACAGTGTGCGGGACATCGCGGCGACGCGTCCCGCGATGCCTTTCGTCGTGGTCTCCCGCAGTACGGGAGTGGCTCCTGCTTCCGTCACGGCTCTCCTCGGGACGTTGGCCGAACACCGCCCAATAAAAGGGATGTTGGGGATGTTAGGGATGTGTCCGTAACGGGAGCACGAGTTGTGCCGTAGTGCCCTCAGGACTGGAGAACACTGGATTACTCTGGACGCCGCGCCCGCCCGAGCGAACCGGGCGACTGGAGACGCCTGGTGTCCGAAGAACCGCCTCGTACGAACGCCTCACGTGGGTCCCCTTCACGCCAGGATCTGGCGATGGCTCTGTGGAGCGCGATCCGCCGCTCCGAGCAACGGCAGCGCCGCGACCTCGACCGCACAGTGCTGGCGCGGCGGGTCGGTATCTCGCCGAGCAGCCTGTACGCCTACCTCAAGGGACGGACACTGCTCCGGTCCACGACGCTCGACAGGTTGCTGGACGAACTGCAGGCCTCGCCGGGAGAGAGACGTGAACTCGCCTCGCTGCGGGAGGCGGTGGAGCTGACCGACCAGCGGGACCGCGTCACCGACAGTCCCCCGTCCGGGCTCCCCACGCCCCGGCAACTCCCGCCCGTGACACGTGGCTTCGCCGGGCGGGCCGCCGAACTCCGCACGCTGGACGCCTCGCTCACGGAGGGGGACCCCGGCACGCCGTTCATCGTCGTGATCTACGGAACGGCCGGCGTCGGGAAGACCACCCTGGCGCTGTACTGGGCGCATCGGCTCAAGGACCGCTACCCGGACGGTCAACTCCACGTGAATCTGCGCGGGTTCGACGCCGATCAGACCCCTGATCCCGGACAGGCGCTCGACGGCCTGCTGCGAGCGCTGGGCGCGGCACCCGAGTCCGTCCCCTGCGAGGTGGACGCCAAGGCGGCGCTGTTCCGCAGCTTCCTCGTCGGCCGGCGGATGCTCCTCGTCCTCGACAACGCGCGGTCGGCGGAGTTCGTCCGGCCGCTGCTGCCCGCCGCCGACGACACCCTGGTGATAGTCACCAGCAGGAACCGGATGGACGGGCTGGCCGTACGGGAGGGAGCCCACCGGCTCGGACTGGGGGTTCTCCCCTACAGGGACGCGCTGGCCCTGCTGGAACGGCGGCTCGGTGCGCCCCGGCTGGCCGCCGAGGCCTCGGCGGCCGACGAGCTGGTCGAGCTGTGTGCCCGGCTGCCGCTCGCGCTCAGTGTCTCGGCGACCAAGGTGGGGGCGTCGCTGGAGACGTTCGTCCGCCGGACCCGCGAGGTCCACGACCGGCTGGACGCCCTCGGCTCGCAGGAGCGGGACCTGGATCTGCGCACGCTGTTCCAGACGTCCTACGCCCTGCTGCCCGAACCCGCGGCCCGGCTGTTCCGTCTGCTCGGTCTGCACGCGGGGCCCGACATCGACGAGTACGCCTGCGCCGCCCTGCTGGACGACGACATCCCGGCCGCACGCGCGGCGTTGAGCGTGCTGGTCTCGGGGAACCTCGTCGGTGAACTGTCCAGCACCCGGTTCGGGTCACACGATCTGCTCCGGGCCTTCGCACGGAGCCTCGCCGACCACATCCCGCCGGACGAGCGGACGGCGGCGATCTCACGCATGCTGGACCACTACCTCGGCACGGTCGTCCACGCGGGCCGGCACATCCAGGTGTGCCGTACCGAGGACCTGCCCTGGGCTCCGCCGCCGCGCCGGCTGCCTCCTCTCGGGGACTACGACGAGGCGATGGGCTGGCTCACGGCCGCTCTTCCCACACTCGGCGCGACGGTCGCCCAGGCCGTGGCCGAGGGGTTCGACTCGCACGCCTGGCGCCTGGCCTGGGCCGCGGCCGTGTTCCTCCGCCGGACCGGCCGGCGCGCGGACCGCGTTCTCATCCAGCACGCCGGTCTGACCGCGGCCCTCCGGTCGGGTTCTCCCGCGGTCGTGGCGACCTCGCGGCGACTCCTGGCCGACGCCCTGACCCGCATGGGACAGATCCCCCGGGCCCTGTCCCTGCTGCACGCCTCCCTCACGACGTGCGCGGAACTCGACGACATCCGCGGGGTCTTCCAGGCCCGTCTCTCGCTGATCCGCGCCCATGAGGCGGCGGGGGCCCCGGCCACGGCACTTCGGCATGCCGAAGCCGCCTACGGTCTGACCGCCTCGCTGGGCGACAGCCTGGCCCGCGCGGACGCCCTGACCTGCCTGGCGAAGCAGGAACATCACCTGGGCAGGCACGCGGAAAGCCTCCGCCACGCGCGACGCGCCCTGCGCCTGTACGTACGGATCGGCTATGCCGAGGGCGAGGCCGACATCCGGCGGACCATCGGCCGGGCGGAACAACGGCTGGGTCGTCCCGAGGAGGCGGTGGCCCACTACGAACGCTCTCTGGAACTGGACCGTCTCCTGGGCGACCGGTTCTGGGAGGCCCACAAACTCCAGGACCTCGCCGGGGGCCTCGAAGCCGCCGGTGACGCCGGTGCCGCCCGTCTGCACCGTGAGGAGGCGTGGGCGGCTTTCGTCGCCCTCCGCCACCCCACCGCCGACCTCATCCGTGCCGAACTCGACGGCGCCGGCCCGGACGGCCCCGGGTCCGTCGCGCCGGCTCAGGACAGGTCCTGAACCAGCAGGCCCAGGACCTGTTCGGCCACGGTCGCCCAGGTCCGCTCGGCCTCGGCGGCACGGCGCATACGGTCCGCCGTGGCGAACGCCGCGGCCGGGTCGCGCAGCACCGCGGCGATCTGGTGGCCCCACCGCATCACGTCGTCGGTGTCGTGCAGGGTCACGGGGACCACCGCGCGCGCGGCCTCGGCCGGGGGAAGGATCTCCCTCAGCAGCATGCCGAGCCCGCTCCTGCCGCTGACCAGAACGGGAGTGCCGGCCACGACCGCCTCCAGGCCCACCAGCCCGAACCCCTCCGCCCGGGACGGCATGAGCGCGAGTGTGGCCCGTGCCAGGTCCTGGTCCAGCCGTTCGGACTCGGCGCAGAAGGGCCGGACGGTGACGCCGAGCGCGGGATCGGCCGCCCAGCCGACGACGGCGTCGCGCAGCGCGTCGCAGCCCGCGGGAGAGGCGCCCCGCACGAGCAGTTCGACTTCGGGTTCGGCGTCCCCCCTAAGGCGCAGCGCGTGTGCCAGAGCACGCGCGCCGAGGTCGACGCCCTTGATCTGCCAGTCCTCCATCCTGCCCATGAGCAGCACCTGAAGCGGGCCGCCCGGGGTGGGGCGCCGCGTCGGACGTCCCGCACGGTCGAACCCGGGATCGAGACGCAGCGGTTCGGCGCTGCCGGGAAACACCGACAGGTCCCGCTGGAGCCGCTGGTGCAGCCGGGGCCCGACGGCGGCGGCCCAGGTGGCGCCCCGCGCCAGGTCCAGTTCCAGCCGGGTGCGTGTGTCGGCGCGAAGCCCGGCGTCGTCGTCCCGGCCGGGACGCCAGTGCTCCAGCTCGTCCGGCGCCACGTGGACCAGGTGAAGGAGCCTGGCGGACGGGTAGTGGTCCTCCACGCAGCAGCGCGCCGAGGGGCCGGTGATGCGGCCGTGGCCGATCACCAGCTGCGGCACGGTGCCGTGCGGCAGCGGGGGCCTGCGGAGCAGACCGGTCTTCGGGTCGTGGCCCGGGACGGCGGCGGCGACAGCCAGCCGTACCCCCGCGGCGGCGGCCTCCTGCTTCTCGGCGTCCGTCGCCTCGGTGAGGACGCAGTGGACATCGGCTCCGGCACGGGCCAGAGCGAGACACAGGTCGCGGCTGAGCGTGCTCAGCCCTCCTGCGCCGGAGTGCCATTCGGTGGCGTGGACAAGGACAGTGGGTGCGTTCTTCTCGGTCGGCATGAGTGGTATCCGAGCAAGCCGCCGGCCGTCCGGCATCCGCCTTCCGGGGCTCCCGCCACCCGGATGGGCAAGCGCACGACGCGCCACCTGCGGACGTGCTTTGCTGGCCTTCCGGAAAGTCTTCCGGGCCGGAAGCCCGACAGCACCGTGACCCGACAGCACCGTGAGGAGACGGCCGACCGGATGGCGGACCACAAGCAGAAGCTCTTCCAGCAGAGGATCAGGGAGGCCGTCGCGGAGCTCGGCGGTTACGCCTCGGCCGGGAGGAAGGGCGTGGTCTCCAGGAGTACCTGGAGCGACGTGGCCCACGGCAAGTCCCTGCCGAACGCCGCGCCCACCTGGCAGAACATGCTCGACGTCCTGAGGACACTGCCCGCGCGACGGTTCCACGACGTCGGCTGGGACAGGCTGTACGAGGAAGCCTGTCGGGAGGCGGGCAAGGAACTCCCGGACGTGAAGCCGCTGCCGGTTCCCGCCGGCCCGGCGGCGACCAGGACTCCCGCCCGGCTGCACCTCGACCGGGGGCTCGCCTCCGTCCAGGTGTTCGCGCTCCCCCGGATCTCACGGCTGGAGATCGTCTCCGGGAGACTGGCGGAGAGCGACGGCCGTCCCCTGCTCCTGATCGGGGAGGGCGGCCTCGGCAAGAGTGTCCTCCTCGCGGAGCTGGCCGGGCATCTGGGCGACACCGTGTCCGGCGCGGTCGTTCTCGTGCCCTGTGCCCGGATCCCGTCCCATGCCGACCTGACGTCGGCTCAGGCCGCCGACGCCGAGCTCGCGACGGCCGCCGGGCTGCCCGAGGCGAGCCTGGGCACGTTCGTGAGACGACTGCGTGACGCCTACGGCGAGGTCCACGTTCTCGTCGACACTCTCGACGCGGTGCTGACCGAGGACAGCGCCGCCGCGCTCACGGACACGCTCGAGGAGGTCGCCGAGCACTCCCGGCTGATCGTCACCTGCCGGACCCGCGAGTACGACGACCTGATCTACGACCCGCTGCGGGGTGCCCGGTTCGGCGACCGGAGCTGCGACTCGGTCAAGCTGCCCGTCCTGAGACGGGAGGAGATCCTCCAGTGGGCCGGCCACTACGTGCGGAGCCTGGACCGCGGCGACCATGAGCGGGAGCGTTTCCTCGACCGCCTCTCCGATGTGGTGGCGGCGGCGACCGTCCAGCAGGTCTGCGCGGTACCCCTGCGCCTCGCCCTGGCGTGCGACCTCTACAGCGCGGAGGACATCGTGCCCTCCGACCTCACCATCACCGGTCTGTACTTCGCCTACTGGGAACGGCGCATCGCCCGCGACCGGGACGGCCGCCGCACCACCCTCGCGGCAGCGCGCGAGGCAGCCGCGCTCACCCTGGCGCGGGCCCTGCTCGCCGGGAGCACCGACCGGCTGGCACTCCAAGAGGCCGCCGCCCGCCTGCCGTCCGGAGTGAACGCGCTGCTCAGCGAGGGCGTTCTCCAGCTCCAGGGCGGACGGGTCGGCTTCTTCCACCAGACCTACGCCGAGTTCGCGATCGCCCTCCTGCTCGCCCGGGAGAGTCTCACCGCGGAACTGGAGGGTCTCGGCAGCCGCCTGGCCGACCACCACTCACCGTTCTGGCCCGTCGCGCGGCACCTGCTCCAGATGCCCCAGGTGAGCGACGAGCGCTTCGCCGAGCTGAGCGCCGTCGTCCCACTGCTCACGTCGGAGGGCGCCCAGGTCCAGGTCCTCGCGGCGCTGGCTCGCGAGGACCCGGGCACGCTCGTCGACCTCGCCGCCCGGATCGGCGAGCACGACCGCGCCTTACGGGAAGCTCTGCTGCCTCTGCTCGGCGACGCACGGGAGAGTTGCGCGGAGGCCGCGCTCCAGATCAGTGTTCCCCTGCTGGAGGAGATCGAGGGCAAGCTGGTCAACCTCGCCGCGCTGACCGTGGGTTCGCTCCTGGCCCGGACCAACTCGCCGCTGCGGCGGGAACTGTTGATGAAAGCGCTGGAGACCGTCCTGCGGCGTCGTGCGGCCGGCGAGCACCACTTGCCGCACCACACCTGGGTCCCCCTGCCCCAAGCTCTCATCGGCGGCACGCTCTCCAAAGGGCCCGACCCGCTTGTCGAGCAATGGCTGCTGGACCGCTACGACAGTCTCGGCGTCCAGGGCCAGGAGGAGATCCTGCGCACGTTCCTGCACCGAGCCCGGACCGGGACCGGTCCGCTGCCGGAGCAGTGGCGCGTGCTGGCGTCCGTGGCCCTGGCGGCAGAGCTACCGCCAGGACTGTCCGAGAAGGAGGAAGCCGAGTTGCTCGGCCGGTTCTGGGAGTCGCCGGAAGTCCGGCAGGACCGGGCGTGGAAGCGATGGCAGGACGTCCTGGGTGCCGATCTGCCCGCCCGGTGGCCGCGCGCCCAGATCCGCTTCGTCGCCGAACTGGCCGACGATCCTCTTGTCCGGACCGAACTGCTGGACGACCTGCTCCACGACGTCCCGACGATCCGGCGCGAACTGCTCAACGTCGCCCGTTTCGTCGCCGACCGCGATCCCGAGACGATCGTGGCGAGCCTGCCCCCGCTGCCCCCTGAGCCGTCGCGCGCGGTGGTCGGTGTCATCGCCAAGCTCGCCACCCAGTGCGCGAAGGGCCTCGCACGGCCGGCACGCGAAGAGCTCATCACGGCCCTCGTCGCCGCGGAGCCGGTGGAGCCGCGCAAGATCTGGCCCTCCGTCATCCAGCTCGCCGGTGCGGACGTCGACATCCATGACGCGCTTCTCGACCGTTTCGCCCTGCTCGACCAGGACCGCGGCGACACGTGGGAGACCGCCAGGAACAGCGCGCTCAAGACCTGGTTCGACACGGCACCGACCGAGTTCCTGCGGCAGCGCGCCCCGATCCTGCACAAGCTGCTCCCGGCCGCACAGAAGAACGCACGGATCCGCGCCACACTGGAGGGAAGGCTCGCACTGCTCGACGACCAGGCCCGCGAACTGCTCGGCCGGACCGTGCTGCACGGAACCGACCCGCTGACGGCCAGCGAGGCGACAGAGGCGCTGTGCCGGTCCGTGGCGGAGCTGGACCTCATCCTGGGCGTCTCTGAGGCCGACTGGTTCCTCGGCCTGCTCGCCACGCCGCACGCCGGGGCCGCCACGGCGATCGTGAAAGTCCTCTCCGACGAGACCCGCCTGCCCGACTCCACGCTCGCGCTCGTGACACCCTCCGGCGGGGCCGTCCTCGTACGGCAGCGGCTCGAGCAGGCGGTGTCCTCGGGCCGGAGCACGGATCTGCCGACCACCCTGGTCGACCTGCTGGCGCGGATGAACCGGGTGGCGCCCCTCTCACAGGACGAGAGCCGCCGCGTGCTCGCCGTGGTCATGGGCCCGGCCCTGCGGATCTCGGAGAGTTCCGCTCTCCCGACGGGAAAGACCGCGCAGAACGAACTCGCCACGGCCTTCGGCTGCTGGGTCACCGCGGTCACCCGGCTCGCCCTGCACAGCCTGCCGGCCGCCGAGGTGGCGGCATCAGTCCGCCTCGTCCTGTCCGGTTGGGACCCTCGTCAGATCGGCAACCGGGTCGAACGCGACATGGTCACCCTCCTGATCGCCGTGCTCCACCATCACCCGGAGTTCGCCGACTGGCTGGTCACCGGCCTGTGGTCCGCCTCGGGCCCCGGCACGAAGAGGGCGATCGGCGAGGCCTTCGCGGTCCATGAACGCAGTAGCCCCGGTTACCGCGCCCTCACCCTGGCCCAGTCTCCCGACTGCCCACCCGATCTGGCCCAGCGCATACGCGCCTGGCTGCGCCAATGAGCCCTTTCACCTCGGGAACAACCCCGGACAAACCCGAACAACGCCTACCGCATCCGCGACATCCGGGCCACCGGATTTCCCGCCTCCGGGTTGTCCGTCTCGTACTTCAGGTCGTCGCCGGTCGGCGTGAGCAGCACCCTGTGCGACCCCGTCGTACACACGTTCCGGTTCGACTTGTCGGCGATCGACGTGACGACGAGCCAGGTCTTCGTGACCTCCTTCAGGTACAGATCGTCGTCGCAGATGCCGCCGATCTGGTCCGTCTGCCGGAAGGTGCCCAACTTGTCGCCCACGGCGGCCTGTTGGACCGTCACCCGGAACGTCCCCATCGGCAGCGTCCCGTCGAGGGCGACAGCCGGACCCTCCCAGGTGCCGACGTACGACGCGGGCACCGTCGTCGTGCCGCTCGGTGCCGGACTCAGTTCTGTCTGGCCGGAGTCCTCGCTCGACGCCGAGCTCGCCGCGGGCCGGCCGGTGTCCTTGCTCCCCGCCGAGTCGTCGTCGGCGCCACCGCCCGGCAGCAGATCGAACAGGAACGTCGAACCGACCGTCACCACCGCCATCGCACCCGCCACCGCCAATGCCACCGTGCAGCTCAGCTTCCGTCCGCGCCCGTCGGCGGCGGGTGCGGAGGTCGCCGCCACACTGACGGAGACCTTGCCGGGCACCCGATCGGACGACTCCGGCTCCGCGTCCCGGGGCCCCGGCAGCCCGGGCATCACCGGCGGCGGCCCGAACTCGCCCGCGCCGAAGCCCGCCCCCGCGACCATCGGCGTACTGAACCCCACCGGCCCGGACCGCGCACCCTCCTGAGCCGCCGCCTCCGCGACTTCCAGGTTCAGCAGCGCCACCGCGTCCCGGCTGACCCGCTCCACCACCGCCCCCGGCAGCCATCCGCCCGCCACCAGCCGCGCCGCCCCCTCCGGAGCGAGCCGCCGGGCCACCTCGGCGGGGGCCGGTCGAGCCGAGGGGTCCTTCGCCAGGCAGCCTTCGACGACCTCCCGCAACTCACCGCTCAACCCGTCGAGTTGGGGCTCCTCGTGCACGACCTTGTAGAGCAGGGCCGCCGAGGAGTCCCCGGGGAAGGGAGATCTGCCGGTCGCCGCGTACGCCAGTACCGCGCCCAGGGAGAAGACGTCCGCCGCTCCGGTGACCGGATGGCCGAGGATCTGCTCCGGGGAAATGTAGCCGGGTGAGCCGACCGAGACGCCCGTCGACGTCAGGGACGCCGTGCCGTCGGTGGCCCGCGCGATGCCGAAGTCGATGAGGAGCGGGCCGTCGAGGGTGAGCAGGACGTTCGAGGGCTTCACGTCCCGGTGGACGAGGTTCAGGGCGTGCACGGCGGTCAGCGCCTCGGCGAGCCCTGCACCCAGTGCCCGTACGGAATCCAGGGGCAGGGGACCGTCGTTCGTGATCGCCGCCGTCAGCGAGGGGCCGGCCGCGTACGCCGTCGCCACCCACGGCACCGGGGCGTCCGGGTCCGCGTCCAGGACGGAGGCCGTCCAGGCGCCGCCGACCCGCCGGGCGGCCTCGACCTCGCGCCGGAACCGGGCGCGGAACTCCTCGTCGAGCGCGAAGTGCGGGTGCACGATCTTGACCGCGACGGTACGGCCGCCGGTGCTGCGCCCCAGGTAGACCCGGCCCATCCCGCCCGCGCCGAGCCGCCCGAGCAGCCGGTAGGGCCCCACGACGGCCGACTCACCGACGTCCAGCGGCTGCATGACGCCCACCTCTCCCCCGTACACACCTCATACGCCGGCCCGCGCCCGCCGACGACGAGCAGCAGCCTACGGCTCCAGCAGGTCCACCTCCACGTCCGCGGGAAAGCCCGTCGTGGGGCCCACACGTCGGGCGAACTCCCGTACGGCCGCGAGCTGCGGTCCGCCGAAGCGGAAGTCGAGAGTCGTGAAGTAGCGCTCCAGGACCTGGGCGTCGAACTCCTCCCAGCGGGCCGCCTGTTCGGCGACCTTGGTGACCTCCTCCAGGGAGAGGTCACGGGAGGCGAGGAACGCCTCGTGGACCTTCCGGGTCAGGACCGGCTCGCGGGCCAGATAGTCCTTACGGGCCGCCCAGACCGCGAAGACGAACGGCAGCCCCGTCCACTCCTTCCACAGGGCGCCCAGATCGTGCACCTGGAGGCCGTAGCGCGGGCCGTCCAGGAGGTTGGCGCGCAGGGCCGCGTCCCCGATCAGCACCGCCGCGTCCGCCTCCTGCATCATCAGGCTGAGGTCCGGCGGACACGTGTAGTAGTCGGGTTGTACGCCGTAACGCTCGGCCAGGAGCAGTTGCGCCAGGCGCACGGAGGTGCGGGAGGTCGAGCCGAGCGCCACCCGTGCGCCGTCCAGGCGGTCCAGGGGGACCTGGGAGACGAGCACGCACGACATCACCGGGCCGTCGCAGCCGACGGCGATGTCAGGGAAGGCGACCAGGTCATCGGCGTTGCGGAGGAACTCGACGAGCGTGATGGGCCCGATGTCGAGATCGCCGCGCACCAGCTTCTCGCTGAGCTTCTCAGGGGTGTCCTTGGTCAGCTCGAAGTCGAGGAGCGTGCCTGTTCTCGCGAGCCCCCAGTACAGGGGCAGGCAGTTCAGGAACTGGATGTGGCCGACGCGCGGCCGGGTGCGAGAATTGTCCACATCGCGAGGCTAACGGGCCCGGAGTACGGCGGAGCCTCCTGGGGCTGTCAAGGGCGCGCGCCGCCTCTCAAACGTCCGAGTGACGTGATCTTGACCTCTATTGCATTCCGGTGCCTGCATGCTAGGCTCGCCGCAAGTTGCAGTTTGGTTTCCCTTGCAGTACAGAGCCTGCGGAGCATGTGACCGCGGGCTCTCGTCGTATTCAGATGAATGCAGTTGTTTACAAGCTTTTGTTTACACCTTGCAGGTTCTGGAGCAGGGCAACCCTTTGGGCCCAGGGAGGGCTTATGGCTACCGGAACCGTGAAGTGGTTCAACGCCGAAAAGGGCTTTGGTTTCATCGCCCAAGAAGGCGGCGGCCCGGACGTCTTCGTCCACTACTCCGCGATCAATGCGAGCGGATTCCGTTCTCTCGAAGAGAACCAGGCGGTTTCCTTCGACGTCACGCAGGGTCCCAAGGGCCCGCAGGCGGAGAACGTCAGCCCGGTCTAAGGTTTCGGCTCGTCTGAGCCGTATGCCGTGATCCGGAACGTGTGCAGTACCCCAAGGAGCTCCGAGCCGTCTCGACGGCATCGGAGCTCCTGCCTTTTGCGGACGGTCGCCAGTGGTCCGGCCGTTGTCAGTGGGCCCGGCTAGGGTCCCGGCCATGGACACCCACAGCGAGGCCGGCACCGACTTCGTCGCCGCCACCCGCGTCTTCTACGACGCCATCGCCGAGGACTACTACGCCCTCTTCCGTTCCGGACTCGCCGACCAGCCGCTGGAGCGGGCCGTGATCTCCGCGTACGCCGAGTTCGTACGGAGATCAGGGGGCGGCAGCGGCCAGGTCGCCGATCTCGGGTGTGGGCCCGGGTGGGTCACCGCGCTGCTCGACTCGCTCGGGCTGTCGGTGTTCGGGCTGGACGTGTCGGCGTCGATGCTCGCGGTGGCCCGGCGGGAGCATCCGGGGATCCGGTTCGAGCAGGGCTCGATGCTGGAGCTGGACCTCGCCGACGGGACGCTCGCCGGAGTCGTCTCCTGGTACTCGACCATCCACACCCCGGCCGATCAACTGCCAGCCCTCTTCGCCGAGTTCCGTCGGGTACTGGCGCCGGGCGGGCATCTCCTGCTCGGCTTCCAGGCGGGGGACGTACACAAGCACCACGACCAGCCGTTCGGACGCCCCGTGTCCATGACCTTCCAGCGGCGCCGTCCCGAGCGGATCGCCGAACTGCTGACGGAGGCCGGGTTCACCCTCACGTCGCAGACCGTGCGGGCGGCGTACGAGGAGGCCGGGGAGTCGTCCCCGCACGCGTTCCTGATGGCCCGCAGACCGTGAGAGGCCGTGAGGGACCGTGAGGGTCATCAGGAACACACCCGCGGGGCCCGTCCCGCCCCGCGTCAGGAGTTCCAGCGCACCTTGAAGACCCAGGCGTGCTCCCCGGCTTTCCGGGCCGCCGCGGGAACGTCGATCCGCAGCGCGCCCTTGCTGACGGTCCAGGTCAGGGGCCGGTCGTGGCCGAGCATCGTCACCGTGTCGCCGCTGCGGATCGGGACGGGCGCCTCGACGGTGAGCCGGGCGCCCGGCTGGGCCAGGGAGTGGATGTAGAAGGCCTGGTTCGGGCGGACCGTGAAGCGCAGGTCCTCGCCCAGTTGCGCCATCCTCGACCAGTACGTGGTGTCGTAGATGGCCTCACCGTTGGTGCTCAGCCACCGGCCCGTCTCGCGCAGCCGGGTCTGCATGATCTCCGGGATGGTGCCGTCGGCGCGCGGGCCGATGTCGAGCAGGAAGTTGCCGTTCTTGGAGACGATGTCCACCAGGCTGTGCACGACCTGCTCCGTGGTCATGTACTTGTCGTCAGGAGTGGCCTGGTTGTAGCCGTAGCTGAACGGGTCGAGTCCGCGGCTGGACTCCCATTTGGCGACGACCGTGTTGTCGTACGTCGTGTATTCGGGAGTCGTGAAGTCGTGGAAGGCGATGCCTGAGCGGTTGTTGACGGTGACCTCGGCGGGGCGCTTCCGGTTCTTGGCGTGGTTGAAGTACTCGGCGAGCACGTGAAGGCTGTCGTTGGCGCCGCCGATGTCGCACCAGATGAGCTCGGGGTCGTAACCGTGGATCAGCTCCAGCATCTGCGCGGCCTGATAGTCCTTCACATAGTTTTTGCCCGCGGTGTAACCGGTGTACGGCACCGGGTCGAGCGTGTACGGGTTGCGCGGGGCGTGGCCCATCCACGGTTGGTCCGGGTTGAACCACTCGGGCATCGAGAAGTAGAGCCCGCGGTGCAGTTCGGGTGTGTAGCGACGGGACGCGTCGAAGAGTTCCTTGACCAGGTCCCGTCGCGGACCCGTCTTCACCGAGTTCCGGTCGGAGAGCTTCGTGTCCCAGAGGGCGTATCCCTCGTGGTGTTTCGAGGTCAGTACGTGGTACTGCGCGCCGGCGTCCCGGAACAGTTCGACCCAGGATCGCGGGTCGAATTTCAGGGCCGTGAACATGGGGATGAAGTCGTCGTACGCGAAGTTCTCGCCGTATGTCTGCCGGTGGTAGGCGTACACGGCGTTGTTCGGGTCCTGCAGGTGGTTCCAGTACCACTCGGCGTACTGCTCCCCGACCGGTGACCAGGCGGGCACCGAGTACACGCCCCAGTGGATGAAGATGCCGAACTTGGCGCTGTGGAACCAGTACGGCGCCTGGTGGCCGGAGAGGGAGTTCTCGGCCGGCTGGTAGTCGGCGACGCCGAGGGACAGCGGGTTTCGCTGCGCGGCGGCCTGGGCTCCGCGTCCGGTGACCGTCACCACGCCCTCCTGCGAGGTGCCGGGTGCGGTGCCTGGGCGGTTACGGATGCCGACCCGGACGCGGGCCTGTTCGCCGGGGTCGAGGCGGCGGATGCGCGCGGGCTCCACGGTGCGGGCGCCGGGCACGTCCACGCGTACCGACACGTTGTCGTGGGCCAGGACGGCGACGGTGCCGGCGTTGACGACGGTGGCCTCGACACTCTGGGCTCCGGTGGACTCCAGAGCCGAGTTCGTCGAGTGGGCGTCCCGCAGCACCAACGCCCGTCCCTGGGCGACCGGTTGGAGGGAGAGCGCGAACACGTGCAGGCACGCCTTGTTCGCCTCGGCCGGGTTGGTGACCGGCAGGGTGATGGCGACGGCCTCTCGCTGCGGGTCGATCCACAGCTCCGACGTCCCGATGCCGACGCTGTGTTCGTCCTTCGTGCCGTCCGGACGGTAGCGGTACGGGGTGGACAGTGCGCCGCCCGACGCGTACCAGTCGGACCCGCCGAGGCCGGCCGTCGTGGCCGAACCGTCCGCGTAGTGAACCGTGGCCTTGCCGGAGGCGTCGCCGTAGCTTCCAGCGGTGAGGAAGTGCGCCGTCAGGTAGCGGCCCTTGGGGATGTCGACGCGCTGCCCGAGCGAGACGACGTTGTTCTTGGCGCCGGCGCCGGAGGCGGGGAAGTCGAAGGGGATGCCGTCCACCCGCACCTGTCCCGACGGGAGTTCCTCGCCCGGGAAGGTGTAGCCCGAGCCGTCGAAGTCGCCGCCGCGCGCGGAGGCGGTGTCCACGCCGTCGTTGTCGTAGAGGCCGGCGAGGGAGACGGGGACCGGACTCGGCACGGGAACCCACGTGCCGGTTCCGGTCCCGGTTCCGGTGCCGGTCTGTCGCGCGGCCGTCTCGGCGGCGTGCGCGTCCGTCGTGGCGGCGAGGGGAAGGGCGACCGAAGCGGCGACTCCCGCGGTGGCGCCCAGGACATGACGTCGTGGATACGTACTCATGGCGACTCCCAAATCATCGGGTGTCTTGATGATTGGGGAGGGGCATGGGGCTGTCAATGGTGCGCACGAGTAAGAGACTTGACGGATAGATCGGGTGAATCGAGTGAATCGAGAGCGAGGCCGGGACGGTGACGGGGCGGGCAGCGGGCTGGGACGGTCAGAGCGTCAGGCGCAGTATCCGTAGTCCTCGGGGTCCGCAAGACGGTGAACTCGGCCTTGACCTCCCGCCACGGCACGGCGTCCTGGAGTTTTCAGATCACCCCCGCCGCCGCCAGTGCCGCCACATACCCGAACGTCATCGCCGGGCCGATCGTCGAGCCCGCGCCCGCGTAGCTGTGGCCCATGACGGCGGCACTGGCGTTGCCGGCGGCGTACAGGCCGGGGATCGCCGTACCGTCGGCCCGCAGGACTCGCGCCCGGGCGTCGGTCCGTAGGCCGCCCTTGGTGCCGAGGTCACCGGGGACGATCCGGAAGGCGTAGTACGGGGGCAGCCACAGGGGGGCCAGGCAGGAGTTCGGGAGGACGGCCGGGTCCGTGTAGTAGTGGTCGTACGCGCTGTCGCCGCGCCCGAAGTCGGTGTCGTCGCCGTTCAGGGCAAGGGAGTTGAAGCGGCTGACGGTCGTACGGAGGGCGGTGGCCGGGACACCGATGGCGGTCGCCAGGGCATCCATCGTCCACGCCTTGTGCACGGCACCGGAGTTGTACCAGTCGGCGGGGAGTACGAAGGTCGGGGTGACGTCCTTGAAGAGGTAGCGGTTGCGGTAGTTCTGGTCGACGATCAGCCAGGCCGGGATGTCCGGGTCGGTGGGGTTTCGCTCGTACATGGTGTGGACGACGTCGCTGTAGGGACCGGCCTCGTTGACGAAGCGGGAGCCCGCCGCGTTGACCAACAGGCCGCCGGGGAGGGTGCGTTCGGCCAGACAGAAGTACGGGTCGCCGGGGAGCGGGATCGCCGGACCCCACCAGGCGTCCTCCATCAGGGCGAGGGAGCCGCCGACGCGCTCACCCGCCCGGATTCCGTCCCCGGTGTTCTCCTTCGCGCCGACGGTCCACTCCGTGCCGATGGGCTGCCGCTGGTACTGGGCCCGCATCGCCGCGTTGTGCTCGAAGCCGCCCGAGCCGACGATCACGCCGCGCCGGGCACGGAGAAGACCGACGGTGCCGTCGCGGGTGACGACGGCGCCGTTGACCGCTCCGGACTCCAAGTAGAGGTCGGTGAGCGGGGTGTTGAGCCAGACGGGTACCCCTGCCGACGCCAGCCCCGCACGGAGTCCGCCCGCGAGGGCCTGCCCCATGGTCAGCGGGGTCTGCCCCTTGAGGGACGCCTTCGTACCGCGCGCCAGACACTCGACGGCGACTGCGGCGCCCTTCACGTTCACGGCGGCGAGGGCCAGCCACTTGTAGTCGGCGCTGAAGACGACCATGCCCGAAGGGACAGCGAGATACGGCGGGTTGAGGTTGGCGAGCTCGGCGCCGAGGATGTTGCCGTCGAGCTGATCGGGCTCTATGGAACGGCCGTTGGGGAGACCGCCGGGCAACTCCGGGTAGTAGTCGCTGTATCCCTCCATCCAGCGGAAGCGGAGCGGGCTGTTCGCCATGACGAAGGAGAGCATGGCGGGCCCATGGGCGAGGAAGGCCTGCTGACGGGCGGCGGGGACATCCGGTCCGACGACGGCCGCGAGGTAGGCGGCGGCCTTGGCGGGGGTGTCCGGCACCCCGGCCGCCAGGATCACGGGGTTGTTCGGAATCCACACCCCGGCCCCGGAACGGGCGGCGGACCCACCGAAGGTGGGCGCCTTCTCGACGACGACGCAGGTCAGCCCCTGCTTGGCGGCGGTCAGCGCGGCGGTCATCCCGGCGGCCCCCGCTCCGACGACCACCACGTCGTACGTCCCGAGGAGGGGCGGGGCGAGGGGCGGGGTCCCTGCCTGGGCCGTGCCCGCGCCCACCCCGACGGCAACACCGGCCGCAGCGGCGCCGGCCAACACGCCTCTCCTGGAAGGAAGTTCGGTACGTCTGGTTGAGTCCACTTCTGGGTTCATGGGGCGGGAATGTCGTACTTGGGTCTTGGGAAGTCAAGAACCATGCCCAGGCGGAACCTGGTAGGCCTTCGGGCATGGAGTTCCTCTGCTACCACCGCGACCGACCCGATTCCGGGGCCCTGCGCGCCGAACTGCTCGAAGACCACTGGTCCTACATGGACGGGTACGCCAAGGAGATGATCGCCCGCGGCCCGACCCTCACCGACGACCGCGAGACAGCCACCGGCAGCGTGCACATCCTCGACCTGCCGGACACCGCCGCCGCCCGCGCGTTCGCCTTCGACGAGCCGGGCTACCAGGCAGGCGTCTACCGTGACGTGCTCCTACGCCGGTGGCGCAACACACTGGGCCGCACGATGTGGAAGTTCCCCGGCGGCCCGACCGACGGCAACCGATACCTGGTGATCGGCCTCGGCACGGGCGAGGCGGCCGACGTCGCCCTGCCGCCCGACAGTGACGACCTGATCGCCTACGGGCCTCTGCTCTCCGACGACGGCGACACCTGGCTGGGCACGGCAGCACTGCTCCGGGCACCGGACCCGACCATGGCCCGCGCCGTCCTCTCGACCCCGGACCGTTACGCCGACATCGAGGTGCACAACTGGCAGTTCGGGGGGCGGTCGTGAGCGAGTGGGTGACCATGCTCCGTGCGGCGAGGCCAGACGAGGGGGTCGACTGGACGCGATGCTCGTCGACACGGCCGCCCGATCACACCCGACCAGCAAGATCACGAGCTACAGCGGGAGCACTGAGCCGCATCCCGCAACTCACCCTTCCTTGAGCGGGAGCTCCGCCCACACCGTCTTGCCGACCTCCCGCTCCGACACGCCCCACGTGCGGGCGAGGACCGACACGATGATCAGGCCCCGGCCGGTCTCGTCGATCTCCCATCTGGGCACCATGCGCAGTCGCCGGTCACCTCGCGTATCGCTCACCTCGATACGCAGCGTGTCCTCCGGGAGCAACAGGAGGCGGAGTTCGAAGTCCCGTCCCGGTACGCGGCCGTGCGTGACGGCGTTCGCGGCGAGTTCGGCGACGACGTGCTGTGCGGTGTCGTTCGCGTCGCTGTCGTGCGGGTATCCCCACTCGGCGAGTTGCTGGGCGGCGAGGCGTCTGGCGAGGCGGGCGCCTCGCGGGGTGCAGCTGAGGCGCTGGGTCAGTTCGTCGGTGGGGGCGGGGAGGGGGGTGGAGATTTGTGAGTTCACGTTACCGAGAGTGGTCGCTTCGTCCTACTCTGACCAGGGGCGACGGTGGACTCCGGGTATCCGTACGGGTGCGGTGGGTCAGGGGTACGGGTTGTCGGCCGTGACCACGACGAGGTGAGGGCGGTGGCGTGCGTGACTGAGGATGCCGAGCGAAAGCCGGAGACTCCGGCGGAGGAAGACGGTACGACGGGGTTGTTCACGGCGCTGGGCAAGATGCTCAAGCGTCTACGGGAACGGGCTGGGCTGACGCAGCGGCAGTTCGGGGAGTTGGTGGGGTATGGGCCGGACGCCATCTCCGCGATGGAGCGGGGCGTACGGATCACGAGGCCCGAGCTACTGAGGAAGGCTGACGAAATCCTCAACGCGGGTGGGTTGTTGACGGACGCCATCCCCGAGGTCGAGGCGGCGATGAAGAAGGCGAGGACGCGGCATCCGGATTGGTATCGAGGGTACGCGGCGCTCGAAGGCGAGGCCGTGGAACTGCATTACTACGCCAACCAAGGAGTGCCTGGCCTGCTTCAGACCATGGAGTACGCGCAAGCAATGTTCTCCCGTCGACGACCACTCCTCGACGAGGACACCATCAACAAGCGGGTCGCCGACCGGTTGTCACGCCAGCAGGTCTTCGACCGATGGCCCGCACCGATGTGCAGCTACGTGCTGGAAGAAGTGGTGCTGGATCGGCCGATCGGCGGCCAGACCGTGCACCAAGGGCAGTTGATGCACTTGATGCGCGTCGGCAGCATGCGAAACGTAGAGATCCAAGTAATGCCGACAGGTATCGAGGATCACCCCAATATGGGCGGCGCGTTCAATCTACTGACACCCCAAAAGCACCCACAGGTGGCGTACACGGAGGTCCAGGGGCACCCGCGGCTGATCACCGACTTGGAAGAGGTACGGAAGATCGCTGACCGCTATGGGATCATGCGGGCGGTGGCCCTACCGCCAGCAGAGTCCCGGGCCCTGATCGAGAAGAAGCTGGGGGAGCTATGAACACCGCGAAACTCAACTGGTTCAAGTCCAGCTACAGCGACGGCGAAGGCGGCGAGTGCCTGGAAGCCGCCTACACCTGGCGCAAGTCCAGCCGCAGCGGCGGCGAAGGCGGCGAGTGCGTCGAGATAGCCGTCTGCCCCCACGCCATCCACCTCCGCGACTCCAAGAACCCCACCGGAGGGCACCTCACCCTCTCCCCCACCACCTGGTCCGCCTTCCTCCGCCAGGCCTCTGTGTAACAGCTGTGCTGCGTACGCGGCCGGGGTGGATTTCCCGGGGTCTACGACGGCGATGATCGGGACATGACCACGATCACCCGCGCCACCACAGCGGCAGCGATCTGCGCGGCGGTACTGCTGACCGGCACCGCCTGCTCCAGTGACAGCGACGGCGACGGCCCGAAGACCTCGGCCAAGAAGTCGGCCCCGGCCACACCCGCCGCCCCCGCCAAGCCCGCCGCCGACACCGACGACGAGCACGCCGACGGCGACACCGTCACCGAGGCTCCGAAGATCGACCGGAAGACCATCGCCTCGTACGCCAACGGTCAGTTCGGTCGAGCCATCCCCTTCAAGGGCGGGCTTCGTAAAGGGACCCTCGGGATCGCCCTGAACTGTGAGGGCAAGGGCACCGTGAAGGTCGAGGTCGCCGCGCTGGGCATGACCTCCGTCGAGGAGTGTGCGGACGGCAAGGTCGCCACCACCTACAACGAGACCGAGGTCAGCGAGGCGCACCCGGACGCGTACATACACGTCACCGGTACCTCCGGTGTGCGTTGGTCGGTGTCCGCCGGGCAGTGACGTACCCGGCGAAACCCGCTAGCCGGCTGCTGAGGTCGGCGAAGGTGCGTGGGGGTAGGTGGCTGACCGGTGCTGGAAGGACAGGATCTTCGGGTTCTGGACGACCCCGTCGCGGATCTCGATCGCCTTCCTCAGCGTGACGTCGGCGTCCCAGGCCGCCGGGCCTTGCATGACCTTGCGCAGGTAGGGCAACAGCGCCTCACTGATCTCCCAGGTGGCGGAGTTCCACAGGTGGGACGGGCTGTGGTCGACCGCGTAGTAGTGGCAGCCCGGTCCCACCGTGTGCATGGGTTCACCGAAGGTGGTCGGGGCGGCCCACTCGAAGCCCATGCCCTCGTCGCAGGAGACGTCGATGAAAAAGGTCCCCGGCCTGAACAGGGCGAGATCCTCGTCGGTGACGAACGTGAGGGGCGCGTCGGTGTCCTGGAAGATGCAGTTGACGATGATGTCGAACCCGGCCAGGTACTCCGCCAGCGGCACGGGGCCGGTCGGGGTGGCTGCCTGGAGGCGCGACGGGTCGTCCTCCTGCTCCTCGAAGTGGGCCATCACGACCGACGGCATCGGCGAGGCCACGGCCGCGGCGGCGCGCTGGGTGAGCACCGTGACATCGGTGACCCCCATCGCTCCCAGGCCCGTGACCGCTCCGCGCGCCGTGGCACCGAAGCTCATGACCACCGCGCGCAGGCGGCGGCCGTAGTGACCGGTCAGGCCGCCGAGCTGGAGGGCGTGCAGCACCGAGCAGTAGCCGGCCAGCTCGTTGTTCTTGTGGAACACATGGACGCTGAAGGCGCCCGTCGAGGTCCAGTGGTTCATGGCTTCCCAGGCGATCAGGGTCAGCCGGCGGTCGATGGCGAGCTGCGTCATCTTCTCGTCCTGCACGCAGTGCGGCCACCCCCACAGCACCTGGCCCTCGCGCAGCTCGGCGACGTCGTCGTGCGTCGGCTTGGGCAGCAGCATGACATCGCACTCGGCGAGAAGCTGCTCGCGGGAGCGCAGCCCGGCCACGAGGGTGCTCAGCGCGTCGTCGTCGACGCCGAACCGTTCGCCGTAGCCCTGTTCGAGGAAGATCTTCTCGCGTATGTCCGGGGCGATCCGGTCCAGGTGGCGGGGGTGCAGGGGCAGACGGAACTCGTTCTCCTTGTGCGAGGAGGCGAGTACTCCGAGAGTCATCAGGCTCATGTGGGGCGGCTCATTTCCGACCGGACGCGAGGCGATCCGGCATTGCCGTTCCCCGAGGGCGACGCCGAAATGGATGACGGCGTGCGAAGTGCGCTCGGTACCGCCACCGTACTCCGTCCGACGCACAACCCCCTACTTCTCGGGACATCCGTACATATCGTCACAAGCTACCGCTAACACGGCGAGACTCATCGCCGGTCACGGCGGCCCAGCGTCGTCTCCACGTCCTCCCATGCCAGTCCGCTCAGCAGGGGCCGGAAGCCGGTGAACAGGGCGAGCAGGTCCGGGCCCCACTGTTCGCGGAAGACCGGGTTCACGCGGGCCAGGTCGAGTTCGTTCGCGGCGGTCAGCTCGGCGAGGTCCTCGCGGCGGCTCCGGTTCACGGGTCGGGCGCCGCCGGTGAAGCGGTCGTAGAACGGCGCGTTCGGGAGCGCCAGGCCGGGATACGTGGCCTTGCGGGCCATGGCGGAGTAGACGTGGACGATCTCCTCCGCCTCCGGGCCGATCACCCTCGCCAGCTCGGCGCGGCGGTCGAGGGAGAGCAGGGCGGTGGGGAAGCCGTCGGCGCCGTAGGCGGCGTGACAGAGACCCGCCAGACGGAGGGCCGGCCGGGCCTCCCAGGCCGCGAGCAGTCGGTACACCCGGCAGAGGTGGGCGAGCAACGTCCCGCCGGGGTGCGCTATTTGCTCGGCGCCCAACTGCCGGAGGAATCCGACGGTTTGGGCGGCCGTGGACGGAACGACAGCGGGAGGGGAGGGAGAGGGAGGTGAGGGAGAGGGAAGGGAAGCGGACATGGGGGTGGCGTCCTCTCGGTGCGCGAAAGGTCGGCACCCGTCCGCTCCCCACCCCTTGGTCCGGACCCCGGCGGGGGCGCGGGACGGGTTGCCGCCTGGGCCCTGCCCTGAGCGTGACGTACTCGGCCGCAACCAGTCAATCCTAAGGTTCTGTCACCAACTCCAAGTATTTGCTTGGGTGTTAGCTTGGGCGTTGTGACCCTGGATGACCTGCGTGTGTTCGTCGCCGTGTGCCGGGCCGGGAGCCTGAGCGCGGTCGCCCGTGACCTCGCCTGTACGCAGTCGGCGGTGAGTCAGCATGTGAAGCGGCTGGAGCGGGAGACGGGCGTCGCTCTGCTGGAGCGGCATGCGCGGGGAGTCGTACCGACCGAGGCCGGGCGCGTTTTGCAGACCGCCGCCTCGCAAGGCATCGCCGGACTGGACCTCGCCCTACGACAGCTCAAGGACCTCGTCGACGGTGAGAGCGGGTCCGTACGGGTCGCCACCGGTGCCACCACCGTGCGGCACTTCATGGCGGACGCGGTGGTGGCCTTTCGGCGTCAACACCCCAAGGTGAGCCTGGAGTTCCGTACGGAGAACTCCAGCCGGGGGTGTTTCGCCGCGCTGGCCGACAGTGAGTTGGACCTCGCTTGGATCACCATCGGGGCGCCGGTGCGGGGTATCGAGCAGCGGGTGGTGATGGAGTTGCCGTGGGTGCTGGCTGTGGGTGCGGGTGATGCTCTCGCTCGGCGGGCTTGTGCCGAGGCCGACGATCTGCGCGACCTGCGGTTGATACGGCTGCCGCCCAACTCCACTTCCGCCGCGCATCTGGACGCGGCGTTCGCGGAGGTGGGGGTGCGCCCGGTGTTCGACACGAGTGTCGCCGACTGGGATACCGCTTTGTTGCTGGCCGAGTTGGGCCTCGGGGCCGCCATCGTCCCCGCTGTGCCTGATCTGGTGGTGCCGGGTTCTGACGGGCCGGTGCGGCTGGTTCCGTTGCGCGGGTTTCGGCCGCTGGCGGTGGGGTGGGCTGTTCGGCGGTGGGATGCGCTCAGTCCGACTGCCCGGGCGTTTGCGGATACCGTTGCTGAGAGTTGTGGTGGTTAGGTTGTTCGTTGGCTGCGGGCTCGTGGGGGCATGTCGCAGTTCCCCGCGCCCCCATAGGGCGCGGTCAACTCGTCAGCACTCCTCAGCGCTCGTACAACCCCTCCACCTCCGCCGCGAAGTCCCGCATGACCTCGAAGCGGCGCAGCTTCATCGACGGTGTGAGGTGGCCGGCCTCCTCCGTGAAGTCGACGGGGAGGATGGTGAAGCGGCGGATCGACTCCGGGCGGGAGACGAGCTTGTTCGCCTCCTCCACCGCCCGTTGGATGACGGCCCTCAAGTCGGCGTCGTTCATGAGGAGTTCGGGCGGCACCGGGTGCTTGCCCTGCATCTGGCGCCAGTGGGTGAGGCCGGGGGAGTCAAGGGTGATCAGGGCCGAGATGTACGGGCGGCCGTCGCCCAGGACCATCGCCTGGGAGATCAGGGGGTGGGCCCGCAGCCAGTTCTCCATGGGTGCCGGGGCGACGCTCTTACCGCCGGCGGTGATCAGGATCTCCTTCTTGCGGCCGGTGATCGTCAGATAGCCCTCTTCGTCGAGGGAGCCGATGTCGCCCGTCGCGAGCCAGCCCTCCGGTGCCGCCGGGACGACGCCGCCCGCGCTCAGGTCCCAGTAGCCGCGCAGGATCTGATCGCCGGACAGCTCCACCTCACCGTCGGCGGCGATCCGGACGCGGGTGCCGGGGAGAGGCCAACCCACCGTGCCCACACGGGGTTTGAGCGGTGGCGTGACCGTGGCCGCGCCCGTGGACTCGGTCAGGCCGTACCCCTCGTAGATCTCGATGCCCGCCCCGGCGAAGAAGCCGGCCAGGGGGCGGCCGAGCGGTGAGCCACCGCAGATCATGTAACGGACCCTGCCGCCCATGGCGTTGCGGATACGGCGGTAGACGAGGGGGTCGTAGAAGGCGCGCGAGGTGCGCAGCGCGCGGCTGGGGCCGTTGCCGATGCCGTGCCGCTGGTCCTCCACCGCCTCGCTGTAGCGGCGGGCCACGCTCACCGCGCGGTCGAAGGACGAGACCCGTTTGCCCGCCTCGGCCTTCGCGCGGGCCGTGTTGAAGACCTTCTCCAGCATGTAGGGGATGGCGAGCAGACAGGTTGGTTTGAAGGCCGCGAGGTCTCCCAGCAGGTCTTCCGACCTGAGGCTGGGGGCGTGGCCCAGCCGGATGCCCGCCCGTATGCAGGCGATGGCCACCATCCGGCCGAAGACGTGGGACATCGGCAGGAACAGCAGTACCGACGCCTCATCCTTCGTCTGTTCCCGGAAGACGGGGTAGAGGAGTTCGATGGCGTTGTCGACCTCGGCGAAGAAGTTGCCGTGCGTGAGCGCGCAGCCCTTGGGGCGGCCGGTCGTGCCCGAGGTGTAGATGAGTGTGGCGAGGGTGTCCGGGCCCAACACCCCACGGCGTACGGCGACTTCCTGGTCCGGCACGTCCTTGCCGAGTTCCGCGAGCCGCTCCACGTGCCCCTTCTCGAAGACCCACATGTGCTTGAGGTCGGGGATGCGGTCGCGTTCCGGGCCGAGGGCGGCGGCCTGGGCGGTCGTCTCCGCGGCGAGGGCCACGGCGCCGGAGTCCTGGAGGATCCAGCGGGTCTGGAAGGCGGAGGACGTCGGATAGATGGGTACGGTCACCAGTCCCGCCGCCCACGCGGCGAAGTCCATGAGCGTCCACTCGTACGTCGTCCGCGCCATGATGGCCAGCCGGTCACCCGGCACCAGGCCCTCGGCTATCAGCCCCTTGGCCAGCGCGAGGACCTGCTCGGCGAACTCGGCCGCCGTGACATGCTCCCAGCTGCCCTCCGGCGTACGGCGGCTGAGGACTGTCGCTTCGGGGTCCTCGTTCGCGTTGTCGAAGGGGATGTCCGCGAGCGAGCCGTACGTCGCGGGCGCGACGAACGCCGGTACGGACACCTCCCGCACGGCTCCGTCCAGCCGCCGGATCTCGGGCTCCACCAGCAGGGGTTCGCCGTCGTAGCCGACGGCGGCCACGATCTGCGGTGAGGTCGGGGAAGACGGGAACGACGAGGACACGAGCGGCTCCTGTGACGTGCGGCGGCCTTCCGGCGTGTACACCTCTGACGGTGTTCACCACAGATGTACGACTTCGGCGGTCCCGCTGTTCAGAAACCGGATCGTACGGCTCGCACGTGTGGGGGTCGTGCGGGTTCCGGGGCGGTGGAGCGGCGGGGATGTGGAAGCTCAGGTGTCACACAGGTTTTCGATGGGTCGTCTTGCCCTGTCCTGAGCGTTTTTCACGTTAGCACCGGCCCCATATGCCTTCCCAGCCCTTCTTCACACTTTCATCCAGGGGTGATCCGGGGCTTACCTCCGGTAACCTGACTCTGGAGTAAGTATGGTATCGAGGTGGGAGTTGACCATGACCGACCGCTCGCTTCGCACCCTCGACCGGTCTCCGGCCCTGGCACCCCTGCTCGCCCGGGGCGCCTTCGCGTCCCCTTTGAAAAAGGCCGCGCTCAACAGGTCCCGCCCGGACGCCATCCTCCCGGGCACCCGCCTCGTCCTGCCCGGCGTACGCATCGATCTCGCCCGCCTCGCCGCCTACGAACGGGTCTGCGGCTTCCCCGTCGGCGACGACGCCCTTCCCCTCACTTATCCACACGTCCTCGGCTTCCCGCTGGCCATGCTCCTGATGACCGAGCGCAGCTTTCCGCTCCCGCTGCTCGGGCTGGTCCACACCTCGGTGGAGATCCTCCGCCGACGCCCGCTCGCCGCCACCGGCATCTACGAACTCTCCGTTTACGTCGATGAGTTGACGCCCCACCGGCGCGGCACCGAAGCGTCCGTGCGGACGGAGGTACGGGAAGGTGAGGACGGGGGCCGGGGCGGGGGCGAGGTACCGGTGTGGGAGTCGACGAGCACCTATCTGGCACGGCACCGGAGCGAGGTGCCCGCCGGTGCGCGGGACGCCGGTGCGCAGGACGCCGGTGCGCGGGACGCCGGTGACGAGCCCGAGGCGCTGCCGCTGGTCACCGAGTGGCGGCTCGGCGAGGATGTCGGCCGGCGGTACTCCGCCGCCTCCGGCGACCGCAACCCCATCCACCTGCACGCCCTCACCGCCCGCCTCTTCGGCTTCCGGCGCGCGATAGCCCACGGCATGTGGACCGCCGCCCGCTGCCTCGCCGCCCACGGGACCCCCGAATCGGCCCTGGTCCGCACCGACTTCAGGGCGCCGGTGCTGCTGCCGGGCACGGTGGAGTACGGGGCGGACGGCGCCGGGAACTTCGAACTGCGGGGCGGGGGACGCGTACATCTGCGGGGTGAGGTTCGGGGCGTTCCACTCAGGGTGCCGTGAGGGGTGTCGGGTTGTCGGGTCACTGCGGCGCCGTTGTGGCTGGTCGCGCAGTTCCCCGCGCCCCTGACGGGCGCTGCCCGATCAGGTGTTTTCCGGCGGAGGTGACCAGGGGTGGCCTGCCATCAGGCTGTCCAGGCCCGCCCAGGCGAAGTTCATCAGAGTCGTCGCCGCCTGTTTCGCGGTGACGCCCGGGGTGGTGTTCGCCCAGGCCGCCAGGGACTCGGCGGCGCCGACCAGGGCCACGGCCAGGCCGGCGACCTCCCGCTCGGGCAGCGAGGGGTCGCGGTGGGCCTCGCGGGCGGCGACCACGATCAGCTGGGTGACGAACGCGACGAGTTCTTCGCGCATCGCCGCGACCTCGGTCGCGAACGGCTCGCCGTGTGTACGGGCCTGGAGATGGAGCACCGACCAGCCGTCCGGGTTCTGGGCGGTGTGCGTGAAGAACGCGCGCAGGCCGTCCCAGAGCTGGCGGTCGGCGGGCAGGGCCGGTTCGACGCCGGCACGGACCGCTTCGGTGAGCGTCCTGGCCTCGCGCCGGATGCAGGCGGTGAAGAGGTCTTCCTTCGAGTTCAGGTACAGATAGACCAACGGCTTGGAGACACCGGCGAGTTCGGCGATCTCGTCCATCGACGCGGCCATGTAGCCGCGCTGGCCGAAGGTCCGTACGGCGGCGTCCAGCATCTGCTGCTCACGGACGGCGCGCGGCATCCGCTTGTTCTTCACAGCACCCATGAAGGCAAGGGTAGTTGTGCGGACCCGGTGCGCGGGCCTGCGTGTCGTGAGGTCAGGAGGGCTGGCTCTGAGCCTGCGTCTGGGCCTGCGCCTGCGCGCGGGCCGCCTCGTCGATCGCCTCGTCCTCCTGGCTGCGGTTCGCCTCCAGGTTGGCCTTGGCGCGGTCCACCCGCTCGACGATCTGCACCGACGCCCGGTCGCGCTCCTTGCGGAGGACAACGAAGCTGATCGGGGCGGAGATCACCAGGGAGAGGAGGATGATCCACATGCCGTTGGAGCCGCCCAGGCCGCGCGGGGCGATACCGGAGTAGACGGCGCCCCAGACGACCAGCAGGCAGGCCACCAAGATCCCGAGGCGCATCAGCGTGTAGCGGAGCATCTCAATCCACTCTTCCGGTTCCAAAAAGGGGCACCGTCCAGTGAAGCACGACTGGCTCCCGATCTTGCACGGGGGTCCACGGGCTTCCGCAGGCTCACAGCAGGGGCAGCAGCATGATGACGTCGTCGCGGTCGTCGCCGGGCGCGACCCGTATCGCGCCGGGTATGCGGCCGACCTCCTTGTAGCCGCAGGAGCCGTAGAAACGCTCCAGTCCGAGGCCGCCGCGGCAGGTGAGGCGGATCGCCTCCGTACCCTCGAAGGTGCGGGCCGCGTCGGCCGCCGCCGACAGCAGGGTGCGGCCGTAGCCGCTGCCCTGGTGGCGGGGGTGCACCATCACCGTGTACAGCCACACCCAGTGGGTCATCAGACGGTGGGTGTTGAAGGCGAGGAAGGCGGTCGCGGCGACCCGCCCGTCCTCGTCGTGCGCGACCAGCAGCCGGGTACGCCCGCCCGCCATCGCCACGAAGTGCTTCACCAACTCGGGCCGAACCGTCTCCCTCTCCACCGGCGCGACGAACCCGACGGCACCGCCCGCGTTGGAGACGTCGGTCCACAGATCGAGGAGCCCGTCGCGAAGCTCGGGGGTGACTGCGGGGTCAAGAGTGAAGGTAAGGGCCACCTGGGCATCGTAAGCCTTACCCTGAGGGTGCTGGGTGGGGTCTTGGCGCACGGGGCGGCCCCGGCAGCCTGCGGCCCCTTGGACGAGTCGCCCGGCCGAGGCCTGGACCCGGAGAGCGCGGGCTGCGCGGCCTCCGGGCATGCGTGCGTGGCTGTCAGGCCTTCACACCCGCATCGGCTGCGGCGACTCGCGTCGGGCCGGGTCCGGGCCGTCGTACTCGCGGATGATCTCGTAGCGCGTGTTGCGCTCCACCGGGCGGAAGCCGGCGTCCCGGATCAGGTCGAGGAGGTCCTCGCGGGTGAGTTTGTTGGGGGTGCCGTAGTTGTCGGCGTCGTGGGTGATCTTGTACTCGACGACCGAGCCGTCCATGTCGTCGGCGCCGTGCTGGAGGGCCAGCTGGGCGGTCTGGACGCCGTGCATGACCCAGAAGACCTTGACGTGCGGAACGTTGTCGAAGAGCAGCCGGGAGACCGCGAAGGTCTTCAGGGCCTCGGCGCCGGTCGCCATCTGCGTACGGGCCTGGAGGCGGTTACGGACCTTGCCGTCCTTCATGTCGACGAAGTCGTGCTGGTAGCGCAGCGGGATGAAGACCTGGAAGCCGTTCGTCTCGTCCTGCAGCTCACGCAGGCGCAGGACGTGGTCCACCCGGTGCCGCGGCTCCTCGATGTGGCCGTACAGCATCGTGCACGGGGTCTTGAGACCCTTCTCGTGCGCGAGGCGGTGGATGCGCGACCAGTCCTCCCAGTGTGTCCGGTGGTCGACGATGTGCTCGCGGACCTCCCAGTCGAAGATCTCCGCGCCGCCGCCCGTGAGCGACTCAAGACCCGCGTCGATGAGTTCGTCGAGGATCTCGGACGCCGACAGTCCACTGATCGTCTCGAAGTGGTGGATCTCCGTCGCCGTGAACGCCTTGAGGGAGACGCTCGGGAGAGCGGTTTTCAACTCCCGCAGGGAACGCGGGTAGTAGCGCCACGGAAGGCTCGGGTGCAGGCCGTTGACGATGTGCAGCTCGGTGAGGTTCTCGCCCTCCATCGACTTGGCGAGCTTCACCGCCTCCTCGATGCGCATCGTGTACGCGTCCTTCTCGCCCGGCTTGCGCTGGAACGAGCAGTAGGCGCAGGAGGCCGTGCAGACGTTCGTCATGTTGAGGTGCCGGTTGACGTTGAAGTGCACGACGTCACCGTTCTTACGGGTCCGCACCTCGTGCGCCAGCCCGCCCAGCCACGCCAGGTCGTCCGACTCGTACAGCGCGATGCCGTCCTCGCGGGTCAGCCGCTCACCGGCCCTGACCTTCTCCTCCAGCTCGCGCTTGAGCCCGACGTCCATGCTCGTTCCTCTCCTAGACCGACCTCGTAAACCGTACGCCCCCACCCTTCGGGCGGGAGGGGCCCCATCAGGCGCTTCGCGCCTGCGCCCCTACTGCTCTTCCGGCAGCTCACCGACCCTGTTCTCCCACTTCGTGGAGAGCACGATGGTCGTACGGGTCCTGGAGACGCCCTGGGTCCCGCTGAGCCGCCGGATGGTCTTCTCCAGCCCGTCGACGTCGCTCGCCCGCACCTTGAGCATGAACGAGTCGTCGCCCGCGATGAACCAGCAGTCCTCGATCTCGCTGAGGTCCCGCATCCGGCGTGCCACGTCCTCGTGGTCGGCCGCGTCGGAGAGCGAGATACCGATCAGCGCGATGACTCCCAGGCCGAGCGAGGCGGAGTCGACGGTGGCGCGGTACCCGGTGATGACACCGGCTGTCTCCAGCCGGTTGATGCGGTCGGTGACGCTGGGTCCCGACAGACCGACGAGGCGCCCCAGCTCGGCGTAGGAGGCCCTGCCGTTCTCCCTCAGGGCCTGGATGAGCTGCCTGTCCACGGCGTCCATGCGATCGAGCCTTCCGATGAAGAATCCTGAATACTGCCGAAGGTGAAGAATGCTGCGGGTGGAGATTGCTGCGGGTGGTGAAGACTGCTGCGCGTACGGTCGGTTCCTGCTGTCGGTTCCTGAAAGTCATGAGCGGTACTGCCAGTTGCTGATACGTACGCCGGCTCAGTCGTTATCAGTACGGGACGTAAGGGATGTGCCGGCCCCGCCGCCGAGTTCGCCCTCCCAGCGGCGGTACAGCCCGTGCGGGACACCCGCCGCGTCGAGCACGCGTCCGGCGACGAAGTCGACGAGATCCTGGATATGGGTGGCGCCGGCGTAGAAGGCGGGCGACGCCGGTACGACGCTCGCGCCGGCGTCGTCCAGGGTCACCAGGTGGCGGAGGGTCTGCCCGTTCAACGGGGACTCCCGTACGGCGACGACGAGTGCGCGCCGTTCCTTGAGGGTCACACTGGCCGCCCGCTGCAGCAGGTCCTTCGACAGGCCGAGCGCGACCCCGGCCACGCAGGCCGTGGAGGCGGGCACGATCAGCATCCCCTTGGTGGCGTACGACCCGGAGGAGGGCCCGGCCGCCAGATCCCCGGCGCTCCAGTGCCGTACGCCGCTGATGTCCACCGCGAAGGTGCCGGGCTTGCCGTCGGCGCCACGGGCCAGCCATTCCCGCAGGTCGTCCTGCCAGTGGGCGTCCCGGAAGGAGATCCCCGTCTCGTCGAGCAGCGTGAGCCGGGAGGCCCGGGACACGACCAGGTCGACGCTCTCGCCCGCGTCGAGAAGGCCGCGCAGCACTGTGGCGGCGTAAGGAGTGCCGGAGGCGCCGGACACCCCCACGATCCAAGGCACGCGGGGCGTCTCTCCTGGCTTGAGTGGGTTCACGACACGGAGCTTATCCGGCATCGTGGGGCGGGAACCGGGCGAGGGCGCCCGGGCGTTCCCTGTGGGGACGAGTTGAATCGCCCTTCAGGGGCGGGGGGCCGGGGGTCTGTCATGTGGGACAAGTGGAATGCGGCGAGAACGGGCCGGGCCGGTGCGGGCCCAGGTCCGTCGCGAAGCGACCGGCTCGGGCGTGAGGGCGAGGCGTCCGACGGCCTGCTGTCCGGCGGGGAACGCGCGAAGGCGGCGGCCAAGCTGATGCTCGGCTGGGTGGCGCTGCTGTGGCTGCTGGAGGTCGTCGACGTGGTGAGCGGCCACGCGCTGGACGCCCTCGGCATCACACCCCGTACGACGTCCGACCTGGTCGATGTCGTTCCCGCCGCCTTCGTCCACTTCGGCTTCGGCCATGTCGCCGCCAACAGCGTTCCGCTGCTGGTCCTCGGTTTCCTCGCGGCGCTGGGCGGCCTGCGCCGGTTCGCCGCGGTCTGCGCGCTGATCATCGTCGCCGACGGGCTGGGGGTCTGGCTCGTGGCGCCCGCGCACAGCAACACGGCGGGCGCCTCCGGTCTGATCTTCGGCCTCTTCGGCTACCTGATCGTCACGGGCTTCGTGGAACGCCGTCCGTTGGGCGTCCTGGTCGGTCTGCTCGTGGCCGCCGTCTGGGGCACCTCGGTCCTGACGGGCCTGGCCCCGACCCAGACGGGCATCAGCTGGCAGGGGCACCTGGCGGGGCTGATATCGGGGGTGGCCGCGGCATTCGTGTTCCGGCGACGACGGGTGCCTCCGGTGCCGCTCATGCAGTAGAGGGCGCGGGGAGCACCCGGTCACCTGGTCGAGTCAGACCGTGAGCCCACGGACGAGCAGATCGAGCAGAGCGCACCCGAAAAGAGCGATGCCGATGAACCCGTTGACGCTGAAGAACGCCCGGTTCAGCCGCGACAGGTCATCGGGCCGCACGATCGTGTGCTCGTACAGGAACGCCCCCGCCACCACCAGCAGCCCCAGCCAGAAGAACGCCCCCGCGTCCGTGGCCAGCGCGTACCAGACCAGCAGTGCTGTCGTCAGGGTGTGGCAGACGCGGGCGCTCCACACCGCCGCCGGGATGCCGAAGCGGGCCGGTACCGACAGTACGCCGGTCTCACGGTCCGTCTCGATGTCCTGGCAGGCGTAGATCAGGTCGAAGCCGCCGATCCAGATGCCGACCGCCAGCCCCAGGATCACCGCGTCCCAGGACCACTCCCCCGTGATCGCCAGCCAGCCGCCGACCGGGCCCATGGCCTGGGCGAGACCCAGGATGGCCTGGGGGAAGTTCGTGAACCGCTTGCCGTACGGATACACCACCATCGGGATCACCGCGACGGGGGCGAGGGCCAGGCACAGGGGGTTCAGGAGGGCCGCCGAGCCGAGGAAGACGATGACGGCGATCAGGGCGCCGGTCCAGGCGTGCTTCACCGACATCGCGCCGGTGACCAGTTCCCGGTGGGCCGTGCGCGGGTTACGGGCGTCGATCTCGCGGTCGATGATCCGGTTGACCGCCATCGCGAAGGTCCGCAGACCGACCATGCAGACGGTGACCAGGAGCAGACGGCTCCAGTGGACGTTCCCGTCCAGCTGGAACATCGCTGTCAGCGCGGCGATGTAGGCGAAGGGCAGCGCGAAGACCGAGTGTTCGATCATCACCAGGCGCAGGAAGGCGCGTGTCCTGCCGGGCTGAGGCAGCGCGGCGGCGGAGGCACTCACAGGCCGTACCCCATCCAGCGTCTCTCGACCGGATCGCCTCCGCGTCGGCGGAGAAGCCCCGCCGCCGCGCTGTCATGTCCCATCATCGACTCAGTCCTCACAGCCCGTATTCCTTCCACCGTCGCGTCACCCGTTCGGCCGTGTCCGGGTCCGAGACCACCATCTCCGGCCACCCCCCGTCCCGCGTGTACCCCTCCTCGGGCCACTTCTTCGTCGCGTCGATGCCCGCTTTTCCGCCCCAGAACTGCTGGTAGGAGGCGTGGTCGAGGTGGTCGACGGGGCCTTCGACGATGCTCAGGTCGCGGGAGTAGTCCGTGTTGCCGAGGGCCCGCCAGGCGACCTCGTGCAGGTCATGGACGTCGCAGTCCGAGTCGACGACGATGATCAGCTTGGTCAGGGACATCATGTGGGCGCCCCAGACGGCGTGCATCACCTTCTGCGCGTGCTTGGGGTACTTCTTGTCGATCGAGACGATCGCGCAGTTGTGGAAGCCGCCGGCCTCGGGGAGGTGGTAGTCCACGATGTCCGGGACGATGATCTTGAGGAGGGGGAGGAAGAACCTCTCCGTCGCGCGGCCCAGCGGGCCGTCCTCCGTGGGCGGCCTGCCCACGACGATCGACTGGAGCAGCGGGCGCCGCCGCATCGTCACGCAGTCGATCGTGAGCGCCGGGAACGGCTCCTGCGGGGTGTAGAAGCCCGTGTGGTCGCCGAAGGGGCCCTCGGGGAGCATCTCGCCGGGCTCCAGCCAGCCCTCCAGCACCACTTCCGCCTGCGCGGGCACCTGCAACGGCACCGTCTCGCAGTCGACCATCTCGATCCTCTTGCCGGCGATGAACCCGGCGAACAGGTATTCGTCGATGTCACCGGGGAGCGGTGCCGTCGAGGCGTAGGTGACGGCGGGCGGGCAGCCGAAGGCGATGGCGACCGGCAGCCGCTCGCCCTTGCGCGCCGCGACCTGGTAGTGGTTCCGGCTGTCCTTGTGGATCTGCCAGTGCATCCCGATCGTGCGCTTGTCGTGCCGCTGGAGCCGGTAGAGACCGAGGTTGCGTACGCCGGACTCCGGGTCCTTGGTGTGGGTCAGCCCCAGGTTGAAGAAGGAGCCGCCGTCCTCGGGCCAGGTGAAGAGCGCCGGGAGCCGGTCGAGGTCCACCTCGTCACCCTTGAGGACGACCTCCTGGACCGGAGCGTTGTCCGACTTCACCTTCTTCGGCGGTACGTGGACCATCGATCCGAGCTTGCCGAAGGCCTCCCGCACACCCACGAACCCCTGGGGCAGCTCGGGTTTCAGCAGCCCGCCGATCCGGTCGCTGATGTCCGCGTACGACTTCAGCCCGAGCGACTTGAGCAGCCGCCGGTCGGTGCCGAACACGTTCATGGCCAGCGGCATCGCCGACCCGCGCACGTTCTCGAAGAGCAGCGCGGGCCCGCCTGCCTTCTGCACGCGGTCGACGATCTCCCCGACCTCCAGGTACGGGTCCACCTCGGCCTTGATGCGCTTGAGGTCACCCTCGCGCTCCAGCGCCCTGAGCAGGGAGCGAAGATCGTCGTAAGCCATGCGTTCCAGTATCCGTCACGCACTACCCTTGGACTGTCAGCGGGGGCCGGACGCGACCGTCCCAGTGCCCGGACAGCGACTCAAAGGGAACCGATACATGCTGCGGGTGCTGTTGATCCTGGTGCCTCTCGCGCTGAGCATCTACGCGTTCATCGACTGCGTCACCACGCAGGAGAAGGACGTCCGTTTCATGCCCAAGCCCGTGTGGGCGATCCTCATTCTTCTGTTCCCGCTGGTCGGCTCCGTCTCGTGGCTGATCATCGGCCGCGACCGTGCCACCTCCCAGCGCCTGGGCGGCGCCGGCGGCCAGTGGATCGCCCCGGACGACAACCCGGAGTTCCTCAAGTCCCTCAAGGACGAGAAGGCGGACGAGAGTGAGCCGGCGCAGGACGACGACGCCCATCTGCGGGACTGGGAGGCCGACCTGCGCCGCCGCGAGGAGGAGCTGAAGCGCCGGGAGAGCGGCGAGGACCCCAAGGAGTAGGCGTACGGGGCTGCTGTCGGCCCCCGTCGGCCCCGTACAAGGTGTACGCCGGCGAGCCCCCCGAAGCGGACAGTGCGTCCCTGGGCGGGATGGGTCGCGGACCGGACACTTACCTCGCATGACGACTGCTCCGGCGAACACCCCAGCGCCTCCGGCCCCCGCGTACGGCGACAAGGTCATCGCCGTGGAGACGGCGGGCTCGGACCCATTCCGGATGCCGAACGGCACGGCGGCCCGCTCCAGTTGCTGTGGACCTGGGCCTCCCCGAACATCGAGTTCGCGACCGTCTACATCGGCGTGATCTCGGTCCTCTTCTTCGGCCTCGACTTCTGGCAGGCGTCCGCGGCCCTACTGCTGGGCACCGCGCTCGGTTCGCTGACGCACGGGATCCTCTCCCTGGACGGTCCCCGGTTCGGCGTACCCCAGATGGCGATCGGACGGTTCGCCTTCGGGTTCCGGGGGAATCTGCTGCCCGCCGGTGTGAACGCTCTTGTCGCGGGCGTCGGTTGGTTCGCGGTCAACAGTGTGAGCGCCGCTTTCGCGCTGAACACGCTGACCGGTCTGCGTCCGCTCCCCTCCCTGCTGCTCGTGGTGGCGGCGGAGATCGTGATCGGCTTCATCGGCCACAACTTCGTGCACGCCTTCGAGAAGTACGCCTTCCCGGCGCTGGCCGTCGTCTTCCTGCTGGCCGGCGTCTGGACGTTCAAGGAAGCGCACCTGGGCGCCCCGGACACCGGCGGCGGTATCGGCGGCTTCCTGCTCGCCTTCAGCGCGGCCTGGGGTTACACGGCCGGCTGGAACCCGGCGGCCTCCGACTACTCCCGCTACCTTCCCCGTACGGCGAACCGCCTGCGCACCGCGCTCTACCCGGCCGTCGGTCTGTTCGTGTCCGTGTCCGTCGTGGCGCTGATCGGCGCGGCCTCGGCGACGATCGTCGCTCCCGAGGGCGCGACCCCGACGGCGGCCTTCACCGGTCATCTCCCGGGCTGGCTCGGCGACTTGGTGCTGCTGTCGATCATCCTGGGCGCGGTCTCGGCGAACGCCCTGAACGTCTACTCGTCCGCGATGTCGGTCACGTCCCTGGGGCTCCGGATGCCCGGGTGGCTGGGGCGCGGCGCGATCGTGGTGCTGTGCGGGCTCGCGGGTACGGCGGCCGCCTGGTCGTCGCTGGCGGACGCGGGGGCGGCGTACGAGGCGTTCCTGCTGGTGATCGCGTACTGGGTGGGGCCGTGGCTCGGGGTGGTGCTGGTGGAGCGGTGGCTTCGGGCGCGGACTCCGGTGGAGGCGCTGAGCGCGCGACTGTCCGACCGCGCCTTCACCAACTGGCCTGGAACGACCGCCCTGTTGGCGGGGATCGCGGTGTCGGTGCCGCTCTTCTCCAACCAGGAGAAGTACGTGGGGTGGGTGCCGCAGCAGTGGCCGGCCTTCGGCGACATCACGTGTCTGGTGGGGTTCGCGGTGAGCGCCGGGCTGTACCGGGTGCTGCGGCGGGCCGCCTGACCGGCTGACCGGCGCGGGTACTGGTCGGCGGATCGGCCGGGCGTACATCCCCTACACGCCCGGCACTTGTCGCTTGTACCCCGCTTACCGCTTACCGGTTGTCGGTTACGTCAGTCGGGGTACATCAATCGAGCGTCATGTGCACGTCACCTTTAGGCCAGAAGTTGCCTCGTCCGACTCACAGGACACACCGGTCAGGCGCCGGAGAGCATCGGCAGCGACGACAGGTGCTCCTCCGGGATGTCGAAAGCCTCCGTCAGGGTGCTGAGGTGCGGGGCGAGCCGGGTGGTGAGGGCGTGCAGCGTCTCCGGCAGGGCGCGTACCTGGTCGACGGTGAGGGCCTGTTCGGCCAGCAGCAGGCCGCTGCGGGCACTGACCTGACGGAGGAGGAAGAGGGCGGCCAGGTCCTCCAGGACAGCGCGGGTGATCGGGTCGGAGACCCGGGCGCAGGCGGCGAGCAGAGCGTCGGCGGCCTGACCCACCGTGTACGCCTCGACGAGGTCGAGGGCGGCGTCGGAGGCGTTGTTCCAGCGGCCGAGGGCGTCGCCGCTGTCACCGCGCCGCAGGTCGCGACGGGCAGCGGTGTGCCAGTAGCGCTCGGCGGTGGTGAGGGCGCGGCGCAGCAGTCCCGGGTCGGTCAACGGCTCGTCGCCGGTGGGCCGCATGGGTTCCGGCGCAAGATCGTGTCCGAAGATCATCTCGGCGCCGGCCTTGCACCAGATCGCCAGGTTGTCGCCCTCGGCGGTGATCGCCCCGTCCATGTCGCCGGCCAGGGCGGCGAGCCCGTTCACGGCGAACAGCCCCCGGGCGCCGCACCGTTCCCGGCTCTCGGTCGCTATCTCGCGGGCCCGCCAGGTGACCCACCCCTTGGTGACGGCGACCAGTCGCTCGGCGTCGGCGCGTTCCTCGGGCGCGTGGGTGACCCAGCGCTCGGTGGCCGCGCGGTGCAGGAAGGTCATGGCGTAGGCGGTGGCGGTGTGGTCGAGGAGGCGGGTGTAGTGGCTGCGGTGTGCGGCGAGCGGGACGCGCTGTCCGGCCACCGGCCCGGAGATGTGCCGGGTGTACGAGTACCGGACGGCGATGGCGAGCGCCATACGGGCCACCCCGAGCCCACTCGCGCTCATGCACAGCTTGCCTGCCGTGACCCGGCTGATCGCGTGCAGGAACCGCTTGCGCGGACTGCCGACCGAGCTCACGAGGCTTCCGTCGGGCAGGAGTTGACCGTGGGCACCCTGGAGGAGGGCGGTGCGGGGCAGCCGTACGTGGTCGAAGTTCGTGGCGCAGTGGTCCACCGAGGCGCCGACGCGCTCCGGCAGCAGGGTGACGGTGATGCCGGGCAGGGTGCCGTAGTCGTCGCTCAGCGGGGTGAGGAAGAGGAAGGCGCCCAGATCCTTGTCGTCGACGATCAGCCGGGCGCCGACCACCGCGGTCTTGGGGCCGCCGGCGGAGCTGGTGTTGGGCATGTACTTCTGCGCGCCGGGGTGGGGGGTGTGCAGGACGAACTCGTCGCGCTCCCTGTCGTACCGGGCGACGGTCTCCAGCGCCGCCACGTCGTTTCCGTGCGCGCGCTCGGTGCACAGGAAGGTGCCGATACGGGACATGGTGGTGAAGTCCGTCAACTCACGCGGCTGGGAGACCTGGTCGTCGACGACGCTGCCGAGAAAGAGGTTGTAGTGGATCCCGGCCACGGTGACCGTGGCGCCGTCCACCGGGCAGGTCCACTCGTGCAACGCCGCGAGTCCGCGCGGGTCGTTGGCGAAGAGTTCGGGCGACGGGACTTCGTTGTTGAGGGCTCGCAGTCTCTCGTAGGCGAGCCGCCATCGTTGTGGGGTGCCCAGTCCGGGTCGATACCGGAACAGATCGTTCGAGACCGCTTTCCGCCATCGGCCGTGGAGGTCGTTTCCCTCCTCGCCGTCCTGAAAGAGGAGGCCGGTGACGGCGGCTTGATCAAGGACTGGGTAGGGCGTACGCGTCTGCGTGGTCATGGTGATCGAGATGCCCACTGTTATTCGGGGATCAACCAATAGTGACCAGGGGCACTTAAAAAAGTGGCCAATATGCGGCATTAATAGACAGGAATCAGCCGAAGTGCGACAGCGAGGATTTGGGCCGACTTCGAACACTCAATCGACCCTGGCGTTGTGTGCGGAGACCACTAACCGGAATCCGAATAGAGCGAATCGGAACACGGGATTCCAGAGTTGCCCCCGCGCCAGCCTCCGCCCCCATGCCGCCTGCCTCGATCAACCCTGTGGACGACCTCACCGGCAACGTTGGCGCGTGACCGTACGCGAACTCCGCCTCGACCCCAGCGAGTCGCACCTGACGGACATCGCCCTGACCGGCGCGCACGCAGTGAACTACTCTCGCTGGAACGACAGTTGACCGCCAGGGGAGTGCAGGGTGACGCAGGACCAGGTCCGTATCGAGGGCATCGACACCAGTAGGCCGCACCCTGCCCGGATCTACGACTACCTGCTGGGCGGCAAGGACAACTACGAGGTCGACCAGCAGGCCGGCGACGCGCTCGCCGCCGCGGCGCCCGAGGTGCGGATCGGCCTGCGGGCCAACCGCGCCTTCATGCGACGCGCCGTTCGCCACGTGGTCGGCAGTGGCATACGTCAGATCCTCGACATCGGCACCGGGCTGCCCACCTCGCCCAATGTGCACGAGGTCGCCCAGGCGCTGGTGCCGGAGGTGCGGGTCGCCTACGTCGACAACGACCCGATCGTGAAGGCGCACGCCGACGCCCTGCTGAGCCTGACCGGCGGCGGGACCAGCACCGTGCTCGCCGATCTGCGCGACCCACGGGCCGTCCTGGACCACCCCGACGTCCGCCGGGTCATCGACTTCGACGAGCCGGTCGCCCTGTTCCTGGTCGCCGTCGTCCACTTCCTGGCCGCCGCGGAGAAGCCCGGGGAGATCGTCGCCACCCTGCGCGACGCGCTGCCGGCCGGAAGCTTCCTGGTCCTCTCGCACGCCACGGGCGACTTCGCGGACCGCACCGACGCCCAGGCCGAGTACAGCAGGAAGGCGACCTCCAGCCTGAACCTGCGCCCCCGCGCCGAGGTGGAACGGTTCTTCGACGGCTTCGAACTGCTCGAACCGGGCCTGACCCAGGTCCCGTTCTGGCGCCCGGACGCCCCACCGCCGGAGCGGTCCGAGGAGATCGGCATCTACGGGGGCGTGGCCCGCAAAACCGGGTGAGAACCCACTTGATCACCCGTGCGGAAGAGCCGGGCACCGGGGAGGGTGAAGGTGCGGCCGTCGTGGCCGTAGCCGCTCTCCGTGGCACCCGGACATCGTCCCGGTCACCGAGCGGCGGCACCGCGCGGGAGACACCTCCCACGCGGTACCGCCGCTGTGGCGGCGCTCCGGTTTCCCCCGGCGGCGCGCCCTACCCGGCCCTGCGCGAGAACGCCCTCGCCTTCGCGCGCCGCTTCGTGTCGAACGCGTCGATCGAGCCCGCGCCCTCACCCGGACTGTTGTTCCAGCCGCGGATCTTTCGCGCGACGCCCTTCAGCTTCGGGTGGCCGGACCTGAGCGCGATCTCGAAGTGCGCCTCCTTCGGCGTGCCGAAGTCGCCGCCCCACCTCACCGCGCCGTCCAGCTCCGTGAGGATGTCCCGGACGATCACCAGCTCCTGCGGGTACAGGCCGCCCTTGGCGCCGACCGGGTACGCGTCCGGGCGGATCGCTATCGCCGTACCCGACAGGTAGTTGGACTCGTACCGCTGCCGGACCTGCAACCGGCCCTCGCCCGACGGCCTGTGGCCCTGCACGTCCCCTCTTCGGAGCTGGTCGATCTCGTAGTGGAAGCGGCGTGCCACGTGCAGCAGGAGCACAGACGCGTCGCCGTCGGCCAGTCGTACGGACTGGCCGCTGCCCTCGATGTCGTACTCCGTGGCCTCCGCCAGGACCGGCCAGCCGTTGGCCGACCTGTCCCCCTGCCATTCGCCGGTCGGCGCCGAGGCGGCGGCAGCGGACGCCGGACCGGCCGTCCCCACCGAACCCAGCACCACCGCGCCGGCCACCGCACCCGTCGCGCCGGCGAACCGGCGCCGCGACAACTCATTGACCATCACGACTTCCCCCTGTTCGAGTTCTACGTGCTCTTCGAGTTCAATGTGCTCTTCGCCTTCTTCGATCTCTTCGCCGCGAGACGCGAGACCCCCGACCACACCCCGGCTCCCAGGGACAGGACGATCAGCAGCGTCAGGACGACGATGGCCGGGTTGACCCACACCGGGACGAGGTCGTAGTCGGCGTTGCACTTGTTGTGCATCGGGAACCACTGACCCGGCTCCCGCCAGTGCTCGGCGCGGTACTGCTCGTCCAGGGGCCGGCCGAGGGAGGCGCAGGTCTCGTCGATCTCGTGGCCGCCGGAGAACATGCCGATGAAGTACGTGATCCCCAGCAGGAACGTGGAACCGACGGCCAGGGCCAGCCATGCCAGTGGGCCCAACCGGCGCATCGTCTACTCCTTCTGTGCGCGCGCCGCTGCGCGAGACCTGGCTGCGCGTAGGTACGTGTCGTGGTTCTTCCGGTAGGTGGCCGCCATCCGCGACTCCTGGCCCGTGCGGGCGAGGAGCGTATCAACGAATCCCTGTTCGAACGGTTCCAGTTCGTCGTAACTCAGCATGGCGGGGAGCGTCTTGATGCCTCCCCGGACCGTGACCAGACCGACCTGTGCCGCGACGACCTCCTTGTCGTCCGATGCGGTGAGGATGTTGTGGGCCAGGAACTTGGCGTCCGTCGTGTTGCCGTTGAACCGGCCGTTCCAGTACCGCTGGAAGCGACTGAGGCCTCCGCCGCCGTTGTAGAGGTCGGTCACCGCGGTGACGATGTCCTTGCCGTTGTTGCGTACCGCGTCGGCCAGCAGCCAGGCGTCCGCGTCCTCGATCAGGTCGTTGAAGCCGAAGCTGGACGCCACGCCGACCTTCGCCAGCTTGGCCATCGCGAACGCGTGACCCGACGGGTAGGCGTCCGTGGCGTGGCGCCAGTCGGCGTAGAACGTCAGCAGGTCGCCGCCCCAGCCCGCGACGTCGCCCTCGTCGACGGAGCGCGGGTTGCTCGGCATCCATGCCACGAAGTGGCCGTTCGTGGACGCCATCAGGTGCTCGGCGCCCAACTCGTATCCGGTGTAGGGGTCCTTGAAGCCCTCCATCACCGACATGCCCTTGCCGTTGGCGAAGTTGACGAACTCGCCGTCGTACGCGCCGATGAGGAAGTCCCAGTCGCCGCCGCCGTACGACTTGTGCCGCACGTACTCCATGACCAACTGGTTGGGGTTGCCCTTGCCGTACTCCTTGGCGATCTCCAGGAGGCGGGCGAGGTAGTTGATGAAGCCGTCGGCCGGGCCCGCCGCCTTGTTGACGGAGTCCTGGCCGGGGTCCGCGCCCGAGACGACATCGCGGTCCAGGTCGAAGACGTCCGACCCGTTGGTGACCCTGAACTCCTTGATCTGGTTGTAGGCCCAGTTCGCCGGGATCGGGAATCCCAGGTTCCCGGAGAAGCCCCAGGACATGCCCGAGACGAACGAGTAGCGGGCGCCGGTCTGCTTCGTCACGTTCGTGCACACGTTCCGTGAGCCGTACACGCCGTGGATGTACCGCTTGCCGTTGTAGGCGAGGCCCGCGGCGACGCCGTGGAAGTAGGGCACGATCGCCGAGTCGATCTCCTCCTGGGTGGCGTCGTAGTCCACCGCGAAGTAGATCGTCGTACCCCGGTTGAAGCCGTAGCCAGAGGCCAGGGAGTGCGCGTTCAGGGCGTGCTGGTAGCCCGCCGTGTAGGTGAAGTCGGAGAGTTGGCGCGCGTTGTCCTGGTAGATCGGGAAGACCTTCAGGCCCGCGCCGAAGATCGTCGCGAGCTCGCCGGGCTTGATCTCCTTGTCCAGGGTCGAGCCCGGCGGGTCGTACAGATAGCGGCCCACCACCTGGTAGCCGTTGTCGCGCAGGTACTTGGCCCGGGACGCGGTGATCTCGAAGCGCGTGTCGCTGCCCGTCGCCGGTCGGTCCGCGTCGCCCATCGACACCAGGAGCTGGGCCCACGTCTGGTAGTCCGAGCGGCCCGAATCCGGCAGCTTGGAGAAGCGCTGGAAGATCTTCACCCACTCGACGAGGGTGGCGTTGAAGGTGTCGCGCCAGGTCGTCGGCGTGCCCGGGTCGCTGGTGCCGGAGGGCACCGGGGAGTTGAACACGCACGCGGCCGAGAACATCTCGACCAGGACGCCGGAGTCGCCCAGACCCAGGTTCTTCGTGCGCAGCGCGGCCTGGGTGGCGGGACCGAAGTTCCCGTTGGGCGTGGCGAGACCCAGCTCGTACTGGAGCCCGGTCATCAGCGCCTTCTGCACGTCACGGGAGTAGATCCCGTCGCACGGCCCGACGCTGAAGGCGCTCTTCTGCCAGTAACGGCCGTTGAGCCACCGCTGGATGGCCCGTATCTCGTCCGTACCGCCGGCGACCCCGACGTAGGCGTCCATGTTGAGGATGCACTTGAACAGGGCCGGCGTGGTCTGACCGCCCGCGGTGCCCGTGCCGCCGTCGGGCAGGCCCATGTCGATGCGCATCGCCTTGACGGCCTCGGTGGTCACCGCGCCGTACTCGCCGTAGCCGTTGGCGCCCCAATACCCCTTGCAGAAGAGGCCGTGCTGGATGATGCGGACGATGTTGCTGTTTCCGCTCCAGCCGAACCCGATGTCGCCGATCGCCTGGAGCTTGGCCATCGTGCCGGGCCCGAAGCTGGCGACGACCGGGCTGATGCCCAACTCGTGCTGGAGCCCCATGATCAGGGAGTTCATGGTGGACCACCCGGTCCGGCCGGTCTCCGGGCACGCCGTGTAGCCGGAAACGCTCGCGTAGGTGGCGTTCACCCATTTCTGCGCGTCAAGAACTTTCTCGTCCACGATCTACTTCTCCCCCTATGGCCTCAACACCCGCTCGCGGCAGGGCTGATGGCACGAATGACGTACTGAACTGACGTAAGGAACTGGTGCAGGGAACTGGTGCAGGGAAGCGTTCGAAGCCGTCCTCCGGCCCAACCCAGCCGCCGAGGCCACCGTAGCGACCCCCCACCGCACCTACCTCCCCCTTCACCGCACGCGTGTGCGAGCGGCACATGAACGACTCCTACCAGGCACCGGCACCCGGGAAACAAGCACCGCGAAAGAAACCACAGCCCGCCGACCGCCCCGGCGCCTCACCCCGCCGGTCACACCGGTCACGCCGGTGATCAGCTCATCGCCCGTACGCCCTCCCGTAGAAACGCACCCGTCCGGGAACCCCTCGTCGGGCAAGTGGCCCCGTCTGCCGCCCGCGCCGCCTCCGCGATCTGCTCCGGCGTCCCCTCCGCCACCACGAGCCCGCCCCCGGCACCGCCCTCCGGGCCGAGGTCGATGATCCAGTCGGAGGCGCGCATGACATCGAGGTTGTGCTCGATCGTCACGACCGAGTGGCCCGCGTCGACGAGGCGTTGGAGTACGTCGAGCAGGCGCGCGGTGTCGGCGGCGTGCAGGCCGGTGGTCGGCTCGTCGAGGAGGTAGAGGGTACGTCCGGTCGCCCGGCGCCCCAACTCCTTGGCCAACTTGAGGCGTTGGGCCTCGCCTCCGGAGATGGTGGTGGCCGGCTGCCCCAGCGGAAGGTAGCCGAGCCCCACGTCCGAGAGCCGTTGCAGACGGGCGGCGATCTGCCGTACGCCCCGGAAGACGGTGAGCGCCTCGTCCACCGTGGCGGCCAGCACCTCGGCGATGTCGTGCCCCTCGAAGCGCACCGCGAGCACCTCACGGCGAAACCGGCGCCCCCGGCAGCCCGGACACCGCACCTCCACCGCGGGCAGGAAGTGCATGTGCACGGCGAGCACACCGGCACCCTCGCACCGCTCGCAGCGCCCGCCGGGCACGTTGAAGGAGAAGGCGGCCGGAGTCAGCCCTCTCGACCGTGCCCCCTCCTGCGCGGCGAAGAGCTCCCTGACCGGGGTGAAGACATCCGCGTATGTCGCCGCGTTGGAACGCGGGAGACGGCTGATCGGCTCCTGGTCGATCGTCACGACCTTGTCGAGGTGCTCCCAGCCGTCGATCCCGTCGCACGCCCCCGGCGATGCCGAAGGCGATGCGGATGACGCGCCGGACGCCGACAACGTCCTTGCCGCGTCCAGGCGTTGGTGTGCCGCCTTGCCCAGCACGTCCAGTATCAGCGTCGACTTGCCCGAGCCGGACGGCCCGGTGACCGTGACCAGCCGCCCGAGCGGAATCCGCACGGTGACGTCCCGGAGGTTGTGGGCGCGGGCCCCGCGAATCACCAACTCCGCGTCCGGCTCGGGGCGTTCCTTCCGTACGGGGTGCTGGAGCCGGCCCGACAGATACGCCCCGGTGACGGAACCCTCCGTCGACGCCACCTCCTGCGGTGTTCCCTCGGCGACGACCCGGCCGCCGTCCCGGCCCGCGCCCGGACCGATGTCGATCACGTGGTCGGCGGCCCACAGCACGTCCAGGTCGTGCTCGATGACGAGGACCGTGTTGCCCAGGTCCCGCAGGCGGCGCAGTACGCCGACGAGGCGTGCCGTGTCGGCGGGGTGCAGTCCGATGGTCGGCTCGTCGAGGACGTACAGCATGCCGGTGAGGCCCGAGCCGAGCAGCGCGGCCAGGCGCAGCCGCTGGGACTCGCCCGCGGAGAGGCTGGTGCTCGACTGGTCGAGGGTCAGATAGCCCACCCCGGTGTCGACGAGCCGCCGTACCCGCTCCTCCAGGTCGGCGACGACCGGTTCGGCGAACCGCCACTCGTCGCCGGTGGAGAACGCCCTCAACTCTGCCACCCAGTCCGCGAGTTCGTTGAGCGGCAGCCGGGCCGCGTCCGTGATGCCGAGTCCGTGCACGGTGACGGCCCGGCTCTCGTCACGCAGCCGTGTCCCCGCGCACGCCCCGCAGGACTCCTTCAGCATCGAGCGTTCGGCCTTCTGCCGCAGCAGCGGACGGCACTGCGGGCCACCCGCGAGGCCCTGGAGGCGCTGGCCGGCCGACGGACCCCGGCGGCGACCGCGACCGACCTCCGCATCGGCGAGCTGGCCGCACTGCTCGGCGTACGGACGTCCGCGCTACGGGTGTGGGAGGCGGCTGGGATGCTCACCCCGGCCCGCGAACGCGGCACGCGCTACCGGCAGTTCGGGCCCGACGACGTCCGCGGCGCCCGCCTGCTCCAGACCCTCCGACGCAGCCACTACCGTTCCTAGGGACTGAGCGGGAGTGAGTCCTGTTGCCAGGACTCATGCTCAGCCGAACGCCCCGGACGGTGTTGGGCGTTCTGGTTACCCGCGTTCGCTCCGCGTCCGGCGCCGACGGATCGTGTCCGTGGTCCGGGAATGCGGGGGCGGGTTCCCTCACGCCCAGGAACACGCCGACCGGCCTGGACGGTCCGATGCCCCTGCTCATCACTCCGGTGAGCAGGGGGCGGTGTCGTCCGTCGCCGGATCGGGTGTCCCTG